>DASUYO010000130.1:0-24463 GCA_036377375.1 Pyrinomonadaceae bacterium | reverse complement strand
GCGCCGCTCACGGCCTACAGAGCTATTCGCAAGCTCGAGCCGGGGCACTGGCTGCGCTGGCGAAACGGTAACGTCGAGCACCAGCGTTACTGGCAACCCGACTTCACAAAGAAGCTCGACATCAGCGAGGAAGAAGCGGGTGAGCGAACGATCGAGATCCTTCGCGAAGCCGTGCGCGTGCGACTGATGTCAGAAGTGCCGCTCGGTGCGTTTCTTTCCGGCGGTATCGATTCGAGCGCGGTGGTGGCGTTGATGAGCCAGGAATCGAGCGAGCGCGTCAAGACTTTTTCGATTGGTTTTGACGAACAGGACTTCAGCGAGATTCATCACGCGCGTCGTGTGGCCGAGCACGTCGGCGCTGAACATCATGAATTCATCGTGCGACCTGACGCTATCGAAGTGTTGCCGCTGCTGGTGGAACACTATGGCGAGCCTTACGCCGACTCGTCCGCCGTGCCGACGTACTACGTAGCTAAAGAAACTCGCAAGCACGTCACAGTTGCACTCAATGGCGATGGCGGCGATGAGTCGTTCGCGGGTTACGAGCGCTACATTGCGATGAGATTTACGGAAAGGTATCGACGCGTTCCGTCGTTTCTGCGTGAATCGTTGATCAAGGAAACAGTGAATCTGCTTCCGAGTTCGCAAACCCGGCGTAACAGATTGAGATCGGCCCAACGCATGTTGGCAGCCGTTTCGTTGCCGCGCGTCGATCGTTACACGCGCTGGGTGAGTGTGTTCAATGAAGAGACGAAGCAGCCTCTCTACTCCGATTTCTTCCGGCAACAAACACAGGACGCGAATGCGACTGGATTGTTGGCGGAGTGGTTCAAGCGGGCGAATGGTATCGGTGTTCTCGATGCGATGCTTCTGACGGACCAGATGACTTACTTGCCAAACGATCTGCTGGTGAAGGTCGACATCGCAACGATGGCGGTCTCGCTCGAGGCGCGTTCGCCGTTTCTCGATCATCATGTTATAGAATTTGCCGCCAGCTTGCCTCAAAACCTCAAGCTCCGACGGTTAACGAGCAAGTATCTTCTGAAAAAGGTATTGCGCAAGTTGCTGCCGAGCGAGAACCTCAATCGACGGAAAATGGGGTTTGGAGTTCCTGTTGGTCACTGGTTCCGTGGCAAGATGCAGCCGTTTCTTCGTGAGGTGCTTCTTTCGGAGAAGGCGGTGCAAAGAGGGCTGTTCAAGACCGAGGCCGTCAGACAGTTGATCGAATTACACACACGCGGCGAGCGCGATTATTCGCAGCAGCTCTGGACTCTCTTGATGCTCGAACTGTGGTTCAATCGTTTTATTGATTAGCCGCAGATTAACGCAGAAAAACGCAGATCTGCGTTAATCTGCGTCAATCTGCGGCTCCACTCAGGAGGAATAATTTGAAGGGTGTAGTGCTAGCTGGTGGCTTAGGGACGCGATTGCGTCCGCTCACCTCTGTCACCAACAAACATCTCCTGCCGGTGTACAACCAGCCGATGATCTACTACCCGATTCAGACGCTCGTCAACGCGGGTATCAACGACATCATGGTCGTGACCGGAGGCAGTTCTGCCGGTGACTTTCTGCGTCTCCTCGGAAACGGCAAGGCGTTTGGACTGAAACACCTGAACTACGCTTATCAGGAAGGCGAAGGCGGCATTGCCGAAGCGCTCTCGCTCGTAGAACATTTCGCCAGTGCGGAACCGGTTTGCGTTGTGCTCGGCGACAACATTATTCAGGGCAACATACGCTCCGCTGTCGACGCTTATCGGCGACAGGGTGGCGGGGCCAAGATCATGCTGAAGAAGGTTTCCGATCCGCAGCGATTCGGTGTGCCGCGTCTCGAAGGTAATCGCGTAGTTTCAATCGACGAGAAGCCGGCGAAGCCACAATCAGAGTACGCTGTAATCGGCGTTTACATGTACGACGGCGAGGTCTACGACATCATTCGCACTCTGAGGCCGTCAGGTCGCAATGAGCTTGAGATCACTGACGTGAACAACGCATACATTGCGCGCGGTGCGATGACCTGGGAAGAGCTCGAGGGATGGTGGACCGATGCGGGAACGTTTGAGAGCTTGTTGCGCGCCTCGAACCTCGTGGCGGAAACCGGCGCCAATCAAATGTATCTCGCGCCTCAGGAAGTGCTCGAATCGATATAGGTCCTATACAGCGCAATTCGCTCATGTCTGCCGGACCCCACACAAAAATCATTCGCATCATTGCTCGCTTGAACGTGGGTGGACCAGCAAAGCACGTCGTCTGGTTGTCTTCAGGATTGCAGGACGCCGGCTTCGTCACTTTACTGGTTGCGGGCAGGGTTCCGGACAATGAAGACGACATGGGCTATTTCGCGGCTGAAGCCGGCGTGATTCCGATTTACATGCGCGAGATGAGCCGCGAGATATCTTTGAACGACGCTGTGATGGTGTGGAAACTGTTTCGCATGTTTCTGCGCGAGCGCCCGGACATCGTGCACACTCACACGGCGAAAGCGGGAACCGTTGGACGCACCGCGGGCTTTTTATATCGCTGGTTGACACCGGGCACGCTCATCGGCAAGCCGCGTCCATGTAAGTTTGTACACACCTATCATGGACACGTTTTTCACAGTTATTACGGTCGCGGCCGAACGCGAATGTTTCTCGCAATCGAGAGATTGTTAGCTAAACTCGTAACTGACCGTTTGATCGTCGTAAGCAGGCAGCAGAGTGTTGAGATTGGTGAGAAGTTTCGCGTCGGTCGCAGCGGTCAGATCAAAGTGATACCGTTGGGCCTGGACGTCGGGCTCTTTGCCGATCATGCATCGCGGCGCGGAAAGTTTCGCCACGAGTTATGTATTCCTGACGACGCGATTCTCATCGGCATTGTCGGCCGGTTGACACAGATCAAGAATCATCAGATGTTTCTGAACGTTGTCGCGCGCTTGAAGGCGATCGATCCGGCGTGCCGGCGGCAGGGTGCGGTTCGGTTTATTGTCATTGGTGATGGGGCGCTGCGCGAAAGACTCGAACAACACAAACAAGCGTTGGGCCTGGATAAAGATGTGATCTTTGTCGGCGGCAGAAAGGACCCGGAATACTTCTATCCCGCACTGGACATTGTCGCGCTAACATCTCGAAACGAAGGCACACCGCTCACGTTGATCGAAGCGATGGCGAATGCGCGGCCTGTAGTCGCTACGAGTGTCGGAGGAGTAGTCGATCTTTTGGGCGACGTGATTGAAGATGGACCATACAAGGTCTGCCGTCGCGGCATCGCTGTTCTCCCCGACGACGAAGAAGCTTTTGTTTTAGCACTCAGCCGGATCATTCGTGACAGATCGTTGCAGCAGGAGCTGGGCGAGCGCGGTCTGGAGTTTGTAGAAGTGAACTACTCGAAGGAACGTCTATTCGAAGACATCAAAGATCTTTATTCAGAGTTGGGCCACAAAAAAGCACAGAAAGATTTTAGCCATAAAAAGGCACAAAAAGCACAAAACGCAGAGAAAGCACAAAACGCTTCTGGCCATTCGGCCTAGTTTTTTGTGACCTGCGCCTCGTTGTGGCAAACAAGGAGAATGGTTTGCGAATACTTATCACAGGCGGAGCTGGTTTCATCGGATCGCACTTGAGCGATGCTTACATCAAGCGCGGTGACGAAGTTTACGTCATCGACGATCTCTCGACCGGCACGATCGAGAACATTCAACATCTCAAAGGTCACCCGCGTTTCCATTACACGATCGATTCCGTTCACAACCAACCCGTAGCTGCCGAGCTGATCGATCAGTGCGACGTCGTCTTTCACCTCGCAGCAGCGGTCGGAGTGAAGCTGATCGTTGAAAGTCCCGTGCGAACGATCGAGACGAACGTTCACGGCACTGAGGTCGTGCTTTCGCTGGCTAACAAAAAGAAGAAGAAGGTCCTGATTGCCTCGACTTCCGAAGTCTATGGTCTGAGCACGGACGTGCCGTTTCGTGAAGACGGCAACCTCGTGATGGGAGCCACGACCAAAGGGCGTTGGAGTTATGCGTGCTCAAAAGCGATCGACGAGTTTCTAGCACTGGCTTATTGGCGCGAGAAGAAACTGCCGACAATCGTCGTGCGACTCTTCAATACCGTCGGGCCGAGACAAACCGGGCAGTACGGCATGGTCATCCCGACGTTTGTGAAACAGGCGCTTTCAGGCCGGCCGATCACAGTTTACGGCGACGGAAAACAGAGCCGCTGTTTTGGTTACGTCGGCGATGTGGTTAGCGCGCTGGTGAGGCTGATGGATCATCCCGATGCGGTGGGACAAGTTTTCAACATCGGTTCCAACGTCGAGATTTCGATACTCGAGCTCGCCGAGCGCGTAAAGAAGATCACTAGCTCAGATTCTGAAATCGTCTTTGTGCCGTACGACAAAGCTTACGAGGAAGGCTTTGAAGATATGCCGCGGCGCGTTCCTGACATCACGAAGGTCAGTGAGCTGGTTGGATTTCGTCCCGATATGAGTCTCGATGGAATCCTGGAGAGCGTCGTCGATTATCACGTCGGCCGCCGCCACGCCACCGGCGATTAATCATCCACAGATTTCACAGATTGCTCAGATTTGGCTGTACGAGTAATCTGTGAAAACTGTGGATACATACAGTTATGCCCTTTAGCCCGCGCACGCTCCTGGCGGTTGCCGCATCATTTTGTCTGGCCCTGATACTGACACCTCTGGTGCGGATGCTCGCCCGTCACTTCGGTTTTGTGGCCGTGCCCAAAATCGATCGCTGGCATAAGAAGCCGACAGCGATGCTGGGCGGCGTTGCGATCTGGCTTTCCGTCGTCATCACTTTTCTACTGTTCTCACCACACATTACGTACGGACGAGAAATCCTGCTTTCGAGCACTTTTCTTTTCCTGGCCGGCCTGGTGGACGACGTGATACACGTCAAGCCTTACCAGAAACTGATCGGGCAGATCCTCGGCGCCGCATTTGTCGTCTACTACGGTTTGACATTGCCCTGGACGCGATCGGTGTTGGTGAACATGGCGCTCGCTATTTTCTGGTTAATCAGCATCACGAACGCGATCAATCTGCTCGACAACATGGACGGGCTCGCTTCCGGTATCGCAGTTATCGCTGCGGGTTTCCTGTCGCTTAGTTTCGTGAATGCCGGTCAACTAAACGAAGCCTTAGTACTCCTGATTTTTGCCAGTGCGCTGCTGGGCTTTCTCTTTTACAACTCCAATCCCGCATCGATCTTCATGGGCGACTGTGGATCGATGTTCGTTGGTTTCTTCCTGGCGAGCTCAGCACTGATGAACGTGAGCGGCGGGCGATCGAGAAGTTTTCTGCCCGTACTTGCCGTGCCGATTCTTGTCCTCTTCATTCCGATCTTTGACACGACTTTCGTTACGGTGCTCCGCAAGCTTTCAGGCCGTGCGGCTTCACAAGGCGGGCGCGATCACACGTCGCACCGGCTCGTCGCGCTCGGCATGTCCGAACGACACGCGGTCTGGATGCTCTACGGCTTTGCCGCGCTGTCTGGCCTGCTCGCGATCATCGTGCAGCGCACACGGCTGGATGTGAGTCTTGCTGCGATCGCGGGTTTCACAATCCTGCTGACGTTGATTGGCGTCTATCTCGCGGGAGTCAAGGTCTACGACGAGAGCGAAAAGGAGATGGCCCTCAAGGAGAAGCCGCTCTACGCGTTTCTCGTTGACGTTTCATACAAGCGCCGCATCTTCGAGGTGTTGCTGGATGTGGTGCTGATCATTCTCTCTTACTGGGCTTCTTACGCGATCAATTTTCCGCCCAACAATAATGCGTGGCGCTTGTTTACGCGCACGTTACCGGTGCTCGTGTTCATCAAGATGTCAGTGTTTCTCGTGATAGGTGTCTATCGCGGGCTCTGGCGGTACACGAGCATGAGCGATCTGATTGTGTTTGCGAAAGCAGTGGTGCTGAGCTCGGTTGCGAGTTTGCTGCTTATCCTGTTTGCGTTCCGGTTTGAGGGTTACTCGCGCAAGGTATTCGTGATCGATGCGGTGTTGATGTTTTTATTTCTGGCCGGCAGTCGTATGGCGTTCCGATTGTTTAGACAAATCGTGCCGGTTGTCAGTAAAGATGGAGGACGGCGGGTTTTGATTTACGGCGCAGGCGACGCAGGCGAGCTGTTGTTACGGGAGTTGCGAAATAATCGGGAACTTCAGTTGGCGCCGATCGGATTTCTGGATGATGATCCGGCGAAGAGCGGCAAAGTGATTCACGGTTTGCGGGTTTTTGGAGGTAATGGAGACCTCAACACAGTCTGTTCTCAGCACGAGATTGACGAGGTGGTGATCTCGAGCATGAAGATGACCGAAGAGCGCGTTCAGGAAGTGTTGCGCAGCTGTTCGGAGCGACACATCGCGGTGAGGCGCATGCGAATCACGATGGAGGATCTGAGTCGCTAGGTGACGAATGGCAGCCTAAAGCCTGAACTCTAAACTTTTCCCATCCATCTGGCTCCTGAGATGGTTCACGTATAGTTTAGAGTTCAAGCTTTAGCTTGCTCGGTGACCAACAGCAGCGTAAAGGAAGTTATGGCACAGGAAGTCATTCAAATAAGTGTTCGCAATCCGCTGATCAAGATTCTCTTGATCCTGTTGCTGCTGGGCGCGGGTGTCTGGTCCTACTTCGTTGTGCGCTGGTACATCGGCAACACGCTTGCCGAGTATTTCAATCCCGCAGAAGGCGGTCTCGACGTTGCGCGCAGCGCAGCCTCGCTGGCTCCAAACGATCCACTGACGCACTGGCGCGTGGCCCAGATGTCACAAAAGAGCCTGCCGTTGGACCAGCAGGCACAGACAGTCGCCGAATATGAGAAGGCGGTGAGTCTTTCTCCTTACGATTATCGCTACTGGATGTCGTTGGGAACTGCGCACGAGCAGGCAGGCGATCCGGCCAAAGCGGAGGCAGCGCTAAAGCGCGCAGTTGCTCTCGCACCCGCGTACGCTTTTCCGCACTGGTATCTGGGCAACCTCTTCCTAAGAAACGCTCGTTACGATGAAGCCTTCGCCGAATTGCGACGCGCCAGCGAGGCGGATCCTGATTTCCAGCCGCAACTGTTCAATCTGATCTGGGAAGTCTATAGCGATGATTCCGAAGCAATGAAAAAGTCACTTGGACCAGACCCCGCCGTCAAGGCTAACTTTGCGCTCTACCTCATCGGGCGCAAGCGTTTTGATGACGGCTTGCGCCTGTGGAACGTCATGAGCGCTCCGGAAAAGTATGCCAACAAGGCAGTTGGTGAAAAGATGATCATGGCCCTGGACAACGAGTACAGGTTTCACGATTCTCTTCACGTTTGGAACGACATCTCGAGTGAGAGGTATCACGCAGAAATAGGTCGAATCTTCGACGGCGGTTTTGAAGAACCGATTCAGTATGGTTCAAACACCGTCTTTGGTTGGCAGGTCAGCAATGCCGCCCAAGTGCAGATCGGAATCGATCCCGGCCGGAGTCACGAAGGCTCCCGCAGCTTGCGCGTCGTGTACCAGGTTCGAAATGACTTGAATGGAATTAACGTGGCTCAAGTCGTACCGGTCGAGCCGCGCACTCAATATGATTTCGAATGTTACGTAAGCACCGACAAACTCGAGACAGGCAGTGCACCGCAGATTCAGATAATCGACATTGCGAACAACAACATCGAGCTCGCCATATCGCCGATGGCACCCACTGGTTCGAGCCGCTGGACTCGCGTTGATTTATCGTTCAAGACAAGCGATAAAACGGAGGCAGTGCTGCTCAAAATAATGCGTAATTCGTGCGCCAGCAAAGAGACGCCGATGTGTCCGATTTTTGGTTCAGTTTGGTATGACGACTTCAGTCTCAAGCGAAGAAACTAGTTTGGCGGTTGCCGAGTCGCCGCAACCTTTAGCGGAAACGATCTCGCAGCCGCGCACCACGTATCGCATCAGGCACACGCTCGCGAGCCGGTTCGCGTTTCTCGTGATCTGCGTCGCAATTGTGGCCTCGGCACTTGCCTACGGAACCGTGCACTACTGGGCACTGGCATTGTTCAATCTCGGTGCAGTGACAATTCTGCTGCTGTGGGTACTGGATGGATGGCGCCTGGGCACGTTCCGCATCAGTCGTAACTTGCTGCAACTGCCGTTGCTTGGCGCGCTCGCGCTAGGTCTGTTTCAGCTCCTGCCACTTCGTGAAGTTACCTCCGGCGCCGCCACCGCACTCGGACTCGCAAACAGTCTCTCACTCGATCCGTATTCAACGAGGCTGGTGCTGGTCCAGTTAGCAACACTCTTGATCTACTTTGCCGCGACGCTCGTGTTTGTCGATACGCCGCATCGCCTGCACCTGCTGGTGCGAACGATCATGATCTTTGGTTTCCTGCTGGCGATCTTTGGGTTGACACAGTCGTTCACCAGTCCCACCAAGGTCTACTGGATTCGAGAGCTCAGCCAAAGCACTGCGTTTGGCCCATTTATTAATCGGCATCACTTTGCGGGTTACATGGAGCTCACGATCGCGCTCCCGCTGGGGTTGCTGTTTGCCGGTGCGGTGGAGAAAGAGAGGCGAATACTCTATGCGTTCATCGCCGGCTTGATGGGTGTGGCTCTCATCATGACGACTTCGCGCGGCGGTATCATCAGCCTCGTTGCGGAGATCATGTTTCTCGTCGTGGTGACTGCGATCTGGCGCAAGCAGGAGCACGGCCACAGGGCAAAGACGAGTCGTCTCAAGGGTGCTGCGATTCGTATCGGATTGGCGAGCGCGTTGGTGGTTGGATTATTTCTGGGTGTTGTATTTTTGGGTGGTGAGTTTTCGATCAATCGCTTCATCGATAGTGTCAACACCGACGATCCCACGACCGGCCGCGCGCACTTCTGGTCAGTCACACTCGACATCATCAAAGCGCATCCGTACGTCGGTACTGGCCTTGGTGCGTTCGGCGTGATCTACACGAAGTACGATACGCGCAACGGTCTGTTTCGACTTGAACAAGCACACAACGATTACCTGCAAGTGCTTTCGGACGGCGGCATCGTGGGCGCGGCATTGGCGTTGAGCTTTGTTGTGCTGCTGTTTTATAAGGCGCTGTCGCGTGCAAAGTCGAAAGATGATTTCCGTCGCGGCGTTGCGCTGGCGGCGTTGAGCGGATGTTTCGCTGTGCTCGTGCACAGCTTCTTCGATTTCACTCTGCACACTACGGCGAACGCGCTGCTGTTTCTCGTTCTGGCGGCGCTTGCCACGCTCAACGGTCGCGTCGAAACCGCGCCACGCAAACGACGTCGTAGAACTAGTGAGCCGTCCGCAAAGGCGCTCCAGGGGATTGCTGATTAGTTCAGAGTTCAAGCTTTAGCTTGTTCTGCCAAACCGCAGCCTAAAGGCTGAACTCTGAACTTTTTCCTGAACCATCTTTGTGCCTTTGCGTGAGAAAACTTTCGCTTATAGTATGAGGGCCTGATTCAACATGGCTTCGGCGACCACTGCCAAAACTGATACGAAAGAGTCTGTAACTTCGAAGGAAGCTTCCTCAGTTCCCGGGTTGATCCTTGCCGCAGTTTTACGTCACAACAAAGAAGACGCCCTCAACCATCGCTCCGAAGGCAAGTGGTTCAATATCCCTGCGGCAACGTTTGTCGAACGCGTCAAGGACGTTGCACTCGGTTTGGCGAGCCTCGGTGTGCGGCCCGGAGATCGAATCGCACTACTCTCAGAGAATCGTCCCGAGTGGTCCATTGCCGATCTCGCGATCCTGAGTATCGGCGCGATCAATGTTCCCATCTACACCACTCAGGCATTGGACCAGGTCGATTTCATTCTCTCCGATTCCGGCGCAAAAGCGATCTTCATTTCCAATCGCCGTCTGTACAAGCACGCCAAACCGATGTTGGAGAAAAGATCTCTCGAGCACTTGATCTTCTTTGATTCCGACGTTGCAGAAGACGTCGAACGCGGCATTGCTCTGACTCAATTAGAGCAACACGGAGATGAGCTGGCCCAACAACGTCCGGGAGCGTTCGAAGCGTACATGCAAGCCGTCAAGCCCGACGACCTCGCGACAATCATCTACACGTCCGGAACTACCGGTGAGCCAAAAGGCGTGATGTTGACGCACAACAACTTCATGTCAAACGTGATCTCGATCTCCAAGGGGTTGCCGATCTGGCCGACAGATGTGGCGCTGTCTGTGCTGCCGCTATCGCACATTTTCGAACGCGACGGGTTCTACGTTTTTTGTTACTGCGGGGTGTCCGTTTACTACTCGGCGTCGTTCGATCAGGTCGGGGAAAACCTGCGCGAAGTAGCGCCGACAGTAATGACAGCCGTGCCGCGCCTCTTTGAGAAGGTCTATCACCGCATCATTAAAAAAGGGATGGCCGAGAAGGGATACAAGAAATCGATCTTCACGAGCGCACTCGCGACGGGCCAGCGTTACGGCGAACTCAAAGACAAACGGAAATGGATCTTTCCGCGTTTGGCGATCAAGCAGAAGCTCGCCAGTAAGCTGGTGTTTTCAAAGTGGCGAGAAGGCGTGGGCGGACGTTTGCGATACTTCGTTTCGGGCGGCGCTCCGCTTTCGCCGGCCTTGTCTTACTCGTACCTGGCCGCGGGAATTCCGATTCTGCAAGGCTACGGCGCAACCGAGACTTGCATCGTTTCGGCAAATCGTCCCGGCAACAATCACGTTGGATCGGTCGGAATACCCTTCGAGGGTATTGAGATCAAAATTGCTGAAGACGGCGAGATTCTCGTGCGTGGTCCAAACGTGATGCGTGGTTACTACGGGCAGCCGGAAGCCACTGCCGCTGTGCTCAAAGATGGCTGGTTTTACACGGGCGACGTCGGATACATCGCGAAGAATGGACATCTCTACATCACCGATCGCAAGAAAGATCTGTTTAAGCTTTCGAACGGGAAGTATGTAGCGCCGCAGTTGATCGAGAGTCTCTTGAAGCAGAGCGAATTTGTCAGTCAGGTGGTTGTGGTTGGTGCGGGTCGAAAGCAGCCTGTGGCATTGATAGTTCCCGAGTGGGAGAGTCTCAAGCAGGCGCTTGCCGAAGCTGGTGAAGAGGGGCCGGCGGATCGAGTCGAGCTGAGCAAGTATCCGGCTGCTGTCAAGATCGTGCAGCAGGATATTGCGAAGCTGACGTCGGAGTTGGCTGATTACGAGCGCATCCGTCGCGTCGCGTTGCTGCCGAACGAGTTCAGCATCGATGGCGGCGAGCTCACGCCCACGCTGAAAGTGAAGCGGAAGGTTATTGACGAGCGTTACGGGGATTTAATCGAAGAGCTTTATTCCTAGCCACAAAAAGCACAGAGGATTTTGGCTTAGTTCAGAGTCAAGCTTTAGCTTGCTCTTTCCTCAAACAGCAGCCTAAAGGCTGAACTCTGAGCTAAGCTAAAATCCTCTGTGTTTATCTGACTTTGCTAAGGATCGACTCAGCGAGGATGCGCAGATCCATCGGTATCTCGGGGGTCTTGTATCCACTCACCACCGTCTCGCAGTGCGCCAGCAGGGGCAGCTCGGCGCAGCAGAAGTCGCAGGATCCGAGGTGCTCTTCTACCTGACTCGCGGTTTCAGTCGGGAGGTTCTGACAGCGAAACGAAAGCAGTGTCGCTGAGGCAGGACACGCTGCGGTCTTTCTGAAAGGGGTTGTGCTATTTGAGGTCTTCATCAGCCTTACCCTGAGATTCACCGTATCAAAAGTCCCAATCGAGGCTACTTTCCAGAGCTTTAAACCACTTTTTCCTCCGTAAACCTAAGATTCTTCAGCATGTAAAAACTTGTTGCTCCTTATTAAAAATCCTGTTACCATGCCTTCGGTGACGGGCCAGACCAGGCTGGCTGACACATCTCCAGGAGCGCCAACCGCGATCCAGCGGTAAAAATCGGGCCAAAAAACTAAGACTTTCGAACAGCTGCTGCCGGCTGGTACTTCTTACTTTCTATGCCGAAATAACGGATACAGCAACCATCCGCTCACACCCGCCCCTTCCAGAAATGAACTCCCAGACCAGTAGGTCAACACGGACAATCCTGTGAACTCCATAAGTGAAGATCCTGAAAAAACGACGGACCTCGAGTCGGGCGATAAGCGCCCGATGCCGCGAGAGCGCCGCAACGACCGGCAGGGAAAAAATGCCAAGTGGGTCGAGAGTCTTCGGTCTTCGGACGTCAATCGTCTTTGGACCGACCTGCACCGCATAGTATCGCATCATCCACTGGTCAGAGCCTCTCGTAGCGCCGGTCTGTTGGTCGAAGAAGGTGCGGGCGCGGCCTATACCGATCTGACCCAGGAGCTGTTTGTTCAACTGCTGAGCAAGAACCGTTTCGAGCATTATCTCGAAACGGAGATGACTGACTATGAGATCGAGTGTGAAATCAGCCAGATTGAGTTAACTAATTTACTCACTGCCGAGCTTCGCAAGCGCCATCCGGAAAGTTACCGGCTGGCTCGACGAATTTCAACTTTGATTCAGTCAAGCCCGAATTTCCGCCGTTTTGATTCGAGTGGCGTTGACGATGAGCCGCACAGGCGTTTGGCCGACCGCGTGTACGGTTTGAGTGAATGGAAAGACAACAAGCCTCGCCGCGGCGCGCATGACGTTGAGCAGCGCGTGCAAATCATTCCGGTGCGGCAGAGAGACACGCGAATGGTTGGCTGCACGGGTGATTCGCAGATTGTTATCAGCAATGCGGATCTGGAAGATTTGATCGTTTCGGTGCTGGATGCGGTTGATTCGCCGGTTGACGTGCGGACGTTGCGCAGCCTGGTGATGTCGCGACTTCCGGTGATGGACATCTATCTTGTTCCACTCGATAGCGATGACAACGACAATGAAAACAGTCATAGTTTTGAGCCTGTCGACAAGCGCGAGAATCCTGAAGAAGGCCTGATGCGTCGTGAGTCGGAGCGGGAAGCGGCCGGTTTTGTCGAGCAGTTTTTGGCAAGCTTGAACGAGGCGGTGCGGGGGAAAGTGAAGCAGTACAACCGGATTATCGGGGTTCTCTGGTACTGCTATTTGAGCCCGGATCATTCGACGCAACTGGAAGTCGCCGCGGTATTAGGCGTTTCTGACTCTTTGGTATCTGATTATCGCCGTCGCATCGAGCAGGAGTTGCGGGCGTTGTCATTCACAGAGGTTGAGGAAGCGAAGCAGTTCGAGCTGGCACTCCGGGAACGCGTCAAATCGCTGATGTCTGATTTGGCAGAGAAAGAGGTAGCGGTATAGGAATCTCCGGGTAATCAGTGTAAGCTTTGGACGTAGTCATCGGGGCTGCTGCGCTAACTGCGCCGCAGCTTCTATTTTTGATAGCATAGCTGTCATTTACCCCGGTTTTAGGGGCACGGGAGCAACAGGGTGGAGCTAGTCTTTTGGCTGAGTGTGGCGGCGGTCGGATATGCCTATGTCGGGTATCCGTTGCTCCTAACTCTGCTCAGTGCGGTCAGAGCGAGGCCGGTCCGCAGCAAACGCTGGACACCTTCCGTCACCGTTATCATCGCAGCCTACAACGAAGAGCGTGACCTGGCCGCAAAGCTGGAAAACACGCTCGCGCTCGATTATCCCAAGTCTCAACTCGAGATCATCGTCACGTCCGACTGTTCGAGTGACGGAACCGACAACATCGCCAGGAGTTTTTCTGATCGCGGAGTTCGCTTGCACCGGCAGGAAGAGCGACTCGGCAAAACTGCGGCTCAGAATGCTGCGGTAACTCAGGCGCGCGGCGAGATCGTCGTCTTTTCTGATGCGACGACTCACTATCGCCCGGATGTGCTGCAACTGATGATGCCTTCGTTTGCAGATCCGAGTGTCGGTTGCGTTACTGGCCGCGTGATTTACCAGGACGAGAAAGATTCGAGCGTCGGTGCGGGAACACGGTCATACTGGAACTACGAGTTCTTTCTCAAGAAACACGAAAGCAACGTCTGTTCACTGATTGGCGTTTGCGGTTGCATGTATGCAGTGAGAAAGTCGGCGTATGTTCCGTTGTACAACGACGCGTGCAGCGACTTCATCATCGCAACGACAATGGTCGAGCAGGGATTACGGGCTGTGTATGTGCCCGAAGCGGTTTGCCTGGAGGAGCCAAACCGGCAGGCGAAGAAGGAGCTGGCGTCGCGTGTTCGAATTATCTCGCAGACGTTTTCTGATCTATGGCGCAATCGCGGCGTGCTGAATCCCTTTAGAAGCGGTTTCTACGCGATTGAGCTGTGGTCACACAAAATCGTGCGGTATATCGTGCCGGTGTTCCTGATTAAAATTTTTGTTACCAGTGGATTTTTGGCGGGGCGCAATGTTTTTTATGCAGCGTTGTTTTTCGCGCAAGTTGTTTTTTATCTCGCTGCTCTCGTCTCCTGGTTGCTCGAGAAAGCCGGTTTCAGTTTCCGCTTGCTTGCGCTGCCGCAATATTTTGTGATTACAAATCTCGCGTCGCTGATCGCGTTTGTGAAGTTCATGAGCGGTGAAACTTACACGCGTTGGGAACCCAGCCGCGAGCCTTTAACAAAGTCTTTGATGAAATGAAGAATGCTCTGTCGATAGATTTGGAAGACTGGTTTTGTGTTAAGAACCTCGCCGGCGCGATCAAGCGCGACGATTGGGACAAGTGTGAGCTGAGAGTACGCAACACCACGACGCGCATTCTCGATCTCCTTGACGAGCACAAAGTGCACGCAACATTTTTCGTGCTCGGCTGGGTAGCGGACCGCGCACCGGATCTGATCCAGGAAATAGAGCGACGCGGGCACGAGATCGCAGTACACGGCTACAACCACCTTCTGCTGACCGAAATAACGCCCGAGGAATTTGACGCTGATTTGCAGAAGGCGCTGGAGGCGCTCGTTAAGGCCGGAGTAAAAGCGAACCCGATTGGTTTTCGCGCGCCTTCCTTTTCCATGGTGAAGACAACGAAAGACTGGGCGCTGCCGACGCTCGAGAAGTATGGTTTCCGTTATGACTCGTCGGTTTTCCCGGTCGGTTTTCATCCGGACTACGGCATCGCAGATGCGCCGCTCAGTCCATACAAAATCACCGATCAGCTCTACGAGTTTCCCATGAGCGTGCTGGAGATGTACGGGCGCCGCTTCCCATTCTGCGGCGGTGGCTATTTCCGTTTATTTCCCTATTCCTACACGCGCTTTTGCATGCGAAAGGTAAATCAGCAGGGCCGTGCCGTGGTTTTTTATCTCCATCCCTGGGAAATCGATCCGGAGCAGCCACGAGTAAAAAATCTGTCAGCTTCGCAAAAGTTTCGCCATTATCGCAATTTAGATCAGACTGAAAGACGGCTGCGCCGGCTGATGAAAGATTTTGAATTTACCACCGTGAGAGAGGTGCTTCAGATTTGAGCAACGAGATTCAGGCACAGCGATCCTTTTGGAACAGTGAGGCCGATGCTTTCCAGAGGATCTACACACATCGCAAGTCGCGTTTTTCAAACGCGCTCGATCAGATCTTCCGGAAAGACATGTACGAGCGCTTTATCTTCACCATCGAGAATTGCGAGCCCATCGAGGGCCGAACGTTTCTTGATGTGGGTTGCGGGAATGCGCTCTACTCGCTCGAGCTCGCGCGCAGGGGTGCAGCGAAAGTGGTCGGCATCGACATCGCTGAAGTGATGATCGGTCTTTGTAAGAAGTCGGCTGAACAGCAGAACCTCGCCGATCGTTGTACTTTCATTCAAACAGACCTGCTCGCCTACACACCGGAAACTAAGTTCGATGTCAGCTTTGGCATCGGCTTGTTTGACTACATACGCGAGCCTTTGCCTGTGCTGCGGAAGATGTGTGAAGTAGTGAACGACAAAGCGATCATGTCGTTTCCACGGTTGTATACGTGGCGAGCTCCGATTCGAAAGGTGAGACTCAATGTCAAAGGATGTGATGTCTTCTTCTACAGCGCCGCACGAATCAACCAGTTGATGAAGGATGCTGGGTTCAGTCGTCATACACTTACGAAAGTAGGAAAACTGTACTGCGTGGTCGCCTATCGGTAGATAGGAACACTCTGTCGCTGCTTTATGCCTCTTAGGCCCGATGCGCTTGATTATGACGACCTGTTCCCGACAAAGAGAAAAACTGCTCGGGAAGAGGAGAGCTTTGGCCGAACACCGTTTGTTCCAGGGCGCAAACATGAAGATGTTGCGGACGATAGTCAGCCTGTAAATTCCACGGCAACAGAGGTAGTTGGTCCAACCGATTCTTCCGGCACCGACCGGCCGTTACCGAACTCCCAGTTGCTGGCTGAAACGAAGGATCCGCTCTGGCGTCACTCTCACACGCTTAGTTTCACTGCACTCTTCATCTTCAGCATAGTTCTCTACGTTAGACCTTACGAGCTTATCCCCGCGCTTTCATCGTTTACCTCGATGGCGTTTTATACGGGGTTGGTCCTGTTGGGTGTTTATCTGATTACCCAGCTCAGCACTGAAGGAAATCTCACCGCGCGGCCCAGGGAGATCAACCTGGTCTTGCTGATCGGCGTTGCGGCGCTTCTCTCGATGCCACTCGCGGATAGTCCGGGAGAAGCGTGGACGAAATTTAGCGACATGTTGCTAAAGACAATGCTGATTTTCATTGTGCTCGTTAACGTCGTGCGCACTGAAATGCGTTTGCGACTGCTGCTACTGCTGGTTCTTGCTGTCAGCATTTATCTGAGTGTGAACGCGATTGACGATTACCGCGCCGGGCTGTTTCAGCTTGGGGAAGCCGGGACTATAGATGCGCGAATTGCCGGCAGAATCAAAGGCTTGTTTGAGAATTCGAATGACCTGGCTCTGCACCTCGTCACAATGATTCCGATTGCGATTGCACTCGGACTCGCCGGTCGTGGTCCAATCAGGAAACTGCTCTATCTTGGCGGAGCAGCGATCATGGTGGCAGCCGTTGTCGTTACTTTTTCACGTGGCGGATTTCTGGGGCTGGTTGCAGCCGCGTTCGTTTTGGCGCGACGACTGGCGCGCAAAAGCAAGGCAACTACGACGGCAGCGATGGTATTTGCCCTTCTCTTGTTCATGATTTTTGCTCCCGGTGGCTATGGCGGCAGGATTTCGACCATCTTCAACTCAGCCGCGGATCTAACTGAATCTTCCACCCAGCGAACGGAGGTCCTGAAGCGCTCGATCTGGGTCGCACTAAGATATCCGTTGTTCGGCGTCGGGATCGGAAATTTCCGTTACAAATCCCCGCGCAATCTCGAAACTCACAACGCGTACACGCAGGTAGCAGCGGAAATGGGTATAGCGGCCATGGTGGTCTACATCATGTTTCTCGTTCATCCGATTCGTCGCCTGAGGTTGATCGAGAATGAGAGTTATTCCAAACCCGAGCGAAGGAGGTTCTATTATCTTTCGATAGGCTTACAGGGCTCCATGGTGGGCTACATGGTGAGTAGTTTTTTTGGTGCCGTTGCATATCAATGGTACGTCTATTATCTCGTCGGTTATGCGGTCTGCCTCCATCGGTTGTTCATAATGAAGTTCCCTCCAGAAGATTACAAACCCGGTTATTGGGAGCATCCATTCGCGGAGAAGAAGTAGCGCCAAAGGCGCGGAATATGGAAGCCAGGGGCAAGCGCGAAGCGCGTCGCCCCTGGTTATGGAAATGAAAATGACCGTAGCCCTGAAAGGGCGTAGATATTTCGGGGCTTCAGGCCTTAGCCCGGGTGCAGTCGTCACCCAGGGGCGACGCGCTCCGCTTCGCTTCGCGCTTGCCCTTGGCTCTTATATTCCGCGCCTTTTGGCGCTAGACGCGCAAAGAGTGTGAGATGAGTTTGATTGGTGGAATACACGACAACTTGTCGCTGCATGTGCTGCTGCCGTTTTCGCGCTTGCAGAGATCGACGCGTCCATTCACCAGACCTACACAACAAGCCTTCGATAACGGCCTTCGCTTTCGTCGAGAGGCTGCGAGTTGGGACAAGGATCGCCGCACTGAATGGATATTGGATCGTCTGCGTCACACAGTGCGAACAGCGTTCGAAGAGACTGTCTATTATCGTCAGCTACTGGATCAAAACAGTTTCGATCCGTATGCGGATTTTAACTTCGACGACTTCGCCCGTCTGCCCATTTTGACCAGAGAAGATGTTCATGCAGCAGGCGCAAAGCTGCTCGCGTCGTCAGTCGCAGCAGATCAACTTCGCAAAGACAGCACAGGCGGCTCGACGGGTGTTCCGACTGAGATATGGTTAGGTCCAAACGAGCGCGGCTGGCGCGATAGCGGCATGGAATATTTCTTCCAGACACTCGGTATTCCCGAAGGCAGCCGTACCGCACTATTATGGGGCCATCATCTCGACCCTAAAGGCACCGACGGTTTTCGCGAGCGCTATCAAGCTTTCGTTTCAAACATAAGATGGTTCGATTCACTGCGATTGTCGCCCGCTACTCTTGACGAGTATCACCGCGAGCTGGAGCACCTCCGTCCAGCTTGTATCATCGCGTATGCGAGTGCGTTGGGCCAACTCGCCGAGCACATAATCGCGCAGAAATACAAACCCAATTACCCGACCCGCTGTCTCGTCACTGGAGCAGAAAAACTCTGGTCCAGGCACCGAAGCCTGATTGAAGAGGCATTTGGGCGGCCAGTGTATGAGCGATATGGCGCACGGGATGCCGGATGCATTGGCGTTCAGCTCGATCCACAGCGCTCGCTCGAATACACGGTCGACTGGGCCAACCTACTTATCGAGCCTCAGTCTTCGCAGCAGGAGTCGCCGATACTCGTTACTAAACTTCAGGCCGATGGGATGCCGATGTTGCGTTACCAGATTGGCGACATGGGCCGCTTTCCGGAGGGTAGTCAACCTGGGCGCCCGACATTCGTTTTGCCTGACGTGATGGGACGGCTTCTCGACCGCATTTTGTTACCGAATGGTAGCTGGGTTGCCGGGCAGGAAGTCCCACATTTGCTGAAGGATTTTCCGGTTCGGGAGTTTCTGTTTTTGCAGCGTCAGGACCATTCAGTGCAACTGCAAATCGTGCCGCAGAAAGAATTCGACGACGACAGCCTGCGCCGCATCCGCGAAATGCTGGCGGCAAACTTAGCGGGTTTACAAATCGAAATCGAATTGAAAGAATCAGTTGTTCGCACGAAGTCGAACAAGTGGCGTCCGGTAATCAGCGAAGTCGTATACGAACGTAGCGCCGAAGGCGCGGAATATGAAAGCCAGGGGCAAGCGCGAAGCGCGACGCCCCTGGTTATGGAACCAAAAAAATGACCTTAGCCCTAAAAGGGCGTAGATACTATTTCGGTCCTTCAGACCTCGGCGCCGGATGCGGTCGTCACCCAGGGGCGACGCGCTGAGCTTCGCTCGCGCTTGCCCCTGGTTTTCATATTCCGCGCCTTTGGCGCTTGTTCGGTTCTGAGGCGTTTGTATGACGGATTTTAATGACAATTTCGATCCCAGTTTGGCTCTGGCGGAAGTGCCGCTTAGTGCCTATCTAGAAGACGGTGGCGAAGAGTCGCGTGCTATTCAGCGACTCGCTGCGGAGCTTGGTTGGGCGGCGGAAGGAAGAGGACCTTTCGGAGCGTTGATACAACCGGGCTCGCGCGTAGTAATCAAGCCAAACTGGGTGCTGCACCACAATCAGGGCAACGGCGGAATGGACCCGATGATTACGCACCACTCCGTCGTCAAGGCTGTGGTCCAGGCGGCATTACAAGCAGATCCCGCCGAAGTAATCGTTGGCGATGCGCCGATCCAGACGTGCGACTTTTCGAAGCTTATCGACGAAGGTGGACTTGCTGCGTGGGCCACCGCTGTAACGCAAGCTGACAGTCGGTTCAAGGGCATCAAAGACTTTCGCAGGACCACTGCCAAATATGTAAATGGCGTTCGTATCGCCGAAGAAAACGTTCTGCCGGAAGATGAGTTTGTGCTTTTTGATTTAGGCTCAGACAGTTTGCTGGAGCCGATTACGGATGAGAAGGACGACTTTCGCGTCACCTGTTATGACCCGAGGCTGATGGCGAAAACGCATGGTCGCGGAAGACATCGCTATCTTGTTGCCCGGGACGTGATCGCTGCTGATCTTGTGATCAACTTGCCGAAGCTCAAGACACACAAAAAAGCCGGCATCACCTGCGCCTTAAAGAATCTCATCGGTATCAACGGTAATAAGGAATACCTGCCGCACCACCGTCTCGGAGGAGCGAATCTCGGCGGCGACTGTTATCCAGGTGACTCGAGAATCAAGCGCATGCTGGAGTACGCAGCCGACCAGCAGAACCTCTCCGACTCGCAAACCGCAGGACGAGCGTGGGGCGTAGTTGCGACGCAGCTAAACCGAATGCTTCATCTGATGGGCGACAATCTCGGAATCGAAGGCTCGTGGAGTGGCAACGATACCATCTGGCGTACGGGTCTTGATCTGAACCGGATACTGCTTTACGGCGAGCTCGATGGATCAATGGCTTCTGCACCGCGACGCAGAGTCGTTCATCTAGCTGACGCCATCATCGCAGGCCAGGGTGATGGTCCACTCTCTCCTCAGCCACTTCCGCTTGGTCTCTTACTCGCCGGAAACAACGCGGCTTGTGTTGATTGGTTAGGGGCACAGCTGCTTGATTACGATCCGCAACTCGTGCCGATTGTCCGCGAAGCGTTTGCACGTTTTCAATGGCCCATTTCCACGTGCCGACCTGATGAAATCACAGTCTCCGGTGATTGGGGAACGGGTAAGCTCGATGACGTTCTGGTTAAGCAAACGCCGCCCGTGATTCATCCATTCGGCTGGCGCGATGCTGCGAGCGCTGCGTAGTTACGAGAAGCTTGAGATACAACGCACTACAACTTATTGGAAATTTTAATCAAGGCGGCTCCGAGAGTCAGGCCGTTCAGCTAACACGCATGTTACTGGAAAGCGGGCGCTGTAATGTTCGTGTTGCAACCCTCGAGTGCGAGGGAGTGCTGTTGCGGGAGATGCAGAGATTAGGCTTTAACGAGATTCCGGAATTTCGACTCAATAGTTTTTACGAGCTCCATGCTGTGCGTCAGGTCCGGCGCTTTGCACAGTTTCTGAAAAAGCATGAGATCGATGTGGTCCATACACATGATTTCTACACGAATATCTTTGGGATGACAGGCGCAGCGCTGGCGCGTGTTCCCGTCCGTATTGCGTCGCGCCGCGAGTCTGCCGTTCGGCCGACGGCGCAAAGAGTGGTCGAGCGTAGCGCGTACAGGCTTGCTCATGCAGTTGTCGCGAACTGTGAAGAGGTGCGACAACAGCTCATAAACAAAGAAGGTGTGCCGGCGCAGAAAGTGCGCACGATTTACAATGGAATTGATCCCGCGCGAGTGCAAGCTTCTCAAGCGGAAAGAAAAGAAATCCTGACCAGTCTAAATCTGCCTGAATCGGCGCGCTTCGTGACTATCATGGCAAACATGCGAGCTCACGTGCGGTATCCGGAGCCGGTTTGTTTAAAGGATCATCCGACTTTTTTGCGAGCCGCGCAGCGCGTTTACCAGAAGGTTCCCGACGCCGCTTTCATAATCGCGGGCGAGGGTGAGTTGAAAGAGATGACCGAGGAGCTGGCACGGACGCTCGGCATCGGCGAACGAACGTTTTTTATCGGAAGGTGTGAAGACGTCGGATCTGTGTTGTCGATTTCAGATGTTTGTGTACTTAGCTCGCGCTCTGAGGGGTTCTCGAATGCGATTCTGGAGTACATGGCGGCGGCAAGGCCGGTAGTAGCAACAGATGTTGGCGGCGCCAGAGAAGCAGTCATCGAAGGTGAAACGGGTTATCTCGTTCCAGCGGGTGACGATCGACAGTTAGCTGATCACATTACGGCTTTGTTGCTGGATCCGGAGAATGCGCGCGCTATGGGCGAACGAGGCAGAAGAATTGTCAATGAAAAGTTTTCGTCACTACGGCAGCTTCAGAATGTTGAGAGTCTCTATAGTGAACTGTTGATACCGAATATCCGTGACTCGCACATCCGTGTAATCCGTGGCAAAAACTAGCCACGGATTACACGGATTTACACTGAACTGATGGTTTCAAAAGATACAAAGAACCGAATTCGCGTGCTGGTGGCTGCGCCTTCGCTGGATATTCTCGGAGGACAGTCGCGACAGGCGGTGCGTCTCATGGAGGGACTGAAGCACGAGCCCGATCTGGAAGTCGGGTTTGTGCCACACAACCCTCGCTTGCCGGGAATTCTGAGATCTTTGCAGAACATTAAGTACGTGCGCACTGTCGCAACGACGATATTTTATATTGCCTTACTGCTCTGGCGTGTGCGCCAGTATGACATCATCCACGTCTTCTCAGCCTCTTATTACTCTTACTCATTTTGCGTGATTCCAGCGCTGTTCGTCTCTCGGCTTTATGGAAAGAAGTCGATCGTGAACTACCGCAGCGGAGAAGCAGAAGATCATCTCGCGAACTGGCGAACGGCAGTGCCGACCCTCCGTTGGGCCGATGAGATCGTCGTTCCTTCCGGCTATCTTGTGGATGTGTTTGCTCGCTATGGCTTGCACGCACGCGCCATCTACAACATCGTCGAGCTGGATCGTTTTCCATATCGCGAACGACAGTCACTGCGGCCGGTGTTCCTGACGAGCCGTCTTCTCGAGCCTCTTTACAACGTGCCCTGTGTGCTGCGTGCATTTGCAATCATCCAGCAACGCTATCCTGATGCAACGCTGACGGTGGCTGCGGATGGCTATCTGCGCGCTGATCTCGAAGCACTGGCGCGCGAGCTCAATTTGCGCAATTGTGAATTCATCGGCTTTGTGCCGTTTGACAAGATGCCGGCGCTTTATGATTCAGCCGACATCTACCTCTCCGGCACAAGCATCGACAATATGCCGAGCTCACTGACTGAAAGCATGGCCAGTGGGCTTAACGTCGTCACAACAGACGGAGGCGGAGCGATACCCTACATCATGACGAATGAGGTTACGGGACTGATCGTCAATAGCGACGATCACAACGCGCTTGCCGCCGCCGCTATTCGTCTGCTCGAGAACAATGAGCTGGCGCTAAAGCTGGTCCGAAATGCTCGTGAGTCGACGAAGAAATTTACGTGGCCGCATATCCGCGATGAATGGATCAAACTCTATCGCGAGCTTGCTAACGAGCAAGGTTTTTCGTTGAGCACCAGCGATCACGGAGTACCATTGGCAAAGACTGATTCAGCTCTCTAGGAGAAAGAACCGACACTTCATGAAACAGGTTTTCCGTAAAGGACTGAAACATATTGTCGTCGCCGAAGCGCCCGCACCAATGGTGATCCCAAATCATGTACTGGTAAACCCGGTGTATTCACTCATTAGTAGCGGAACAGAACTCGCCAGCATTCACGACGAAGCGCTGATCAAAGAAGTCGCCTATAACCCATCCCAGCTCAGCAAAGTTTGGGACGGACTAAGAGTAATGGGTCCCGGCCCCACTATCGCTGAAGTGCGCGCGAAGTTTGAAGAGTACGCAACACTGGGATACGCAGGTGCGGGAATCGTTGTCGAGCGGCATCCGTCAGTTAAGGGTGTGTCCATCGGCGATCGTGTTGCTTATGGCGGCGAGGGCACGGGGCATGGTGAAACTATCCTGGCGTCAGAAAGCCTGGTGGTAAAAGTTCCTGATAACGTTCCGTTCGAACATGCTTGCTTCACTACTTTAGGCAGCATTGCGCTCAACTCGATTCGCATCTCCGAAATCGGCGTGGGTGACGTCGTCGCAGTCATCGGCCTGGGACTCGTAGGACAGCTCGTCACGCAGCTCGCTATGTTGCAGGGCGCACGGACAATCGGAATCGATCTGCGTAAAGATCGTGTGGATCTCGCGCGCAAGTTCGGTCCCGATTTAGTGTTGGACGGAAGTGTGTCGATTTCCGACGAGATCAACGCATTCACGAATGGTCTGGGCGTCGATTGCGTTATCGTCGCGGCTGCTTCGAAATCTTCCGCACCGTGCGAAATGGCCCTCGAGATTTGTAGAGACCGCGGGCTGATTGTGATCGTTGGCGCAGTCGATCTGAGTTTTCCTTGGAATGAGATGTACCTGAAGGAAATCCGTCTGCTAATGTCGCGTGCCTACGGCCCCGGCAGTTACGATCCCGAATACGAGCAGCGAGGACGCGATTATCCGATTGCTTATGTGCGCTGGACCGAAAAGCGCAACATGGAAGAGTTTCTCCGGCTGGTCTCTGAGGGACGGATCGATGTGAACTCACTGATTACGCACCAGTTCAATCTCGAAGATGCGCCGCGCGCCTATCAAGTCGTGAAGGATCCGGCGTCCAGCAGTTTGGGAGTGTTATTGCGTTATCCGGAATCTTTACCTGAGCCGGAGAAGTTTACGCCCGAGCGCCGCGTCACGCTGCCGAGCAAGGCGGCTAAATCCGATTTGAGAGTCGCATTGGTTGGTGCAGGCAATCTGGCGCGCTGGGCCCACCTACCGAGCTTAAACCGAATACCGAACGTCACACTGCACGCGATCCTTTCCGCGAGTGGTGCGCGCGGCAACACTTATGCACGCCGTTTCGGAGCGGCATAT
>DASUYO010000129.1:0-2306 GCA_036377375.1 Pyrinomonadaceae bacterium | reverse complement strand
GGTACGTACGGTGGCGGAGTCTTTGAACTGACCGCGAGCGGCGAGTTGCGCTCGTTTTTACGAGAAACTGGTCTGGCAGTTGTGAATCCGAATGCGATGTGGAGCGACGGCTCGCGTCTATACGCAGGCACGCTCGAAGGTACTCTTGTTTTTGATCTCAACTCTCAGCAATGGATTCGGCTGAACAGCGAGTTACCGTCGCGGACCGTGCTCAGCATCACCGGCGATGACAAGTATGTCTATTTCGGCACAACCGCCGGCATAGCACGCATCGCACATCGTTACTGGAATCTATGACTGTAGAAGATTCATGCATAGTTCAGAGTTCAAGCTTTAGCTTGCGGTTCGTTGCTGTCACGCACGCAAGCTAAAGCTTGAACTCTGAACTAAGCGTAAAGCCGGTAGATCAGAGAAAAGATTCACAGATGAGTCGCAAGCAAAGATGGACCATAAGAATTGTTCTGGTAGTTGGAATCCTACTGCCGTTGTTTGCAGTGTCTCATCATGGTTCAGCCCAATCCGGAGTTTTGATCCCGTCCACCTATAGCAAGCCCGATCCAAATACGCTTTCGCTAAACGTAATGAACGTCGATGTACTCATCGACAACCAGCACGCGCGCGTGAAGGTGCTTCAAATATTCGACAATCACACATCGCAGATACTTGAAGGCAAATACCTGTTTGCTCTACCTCCCGCTGCTTCGATGTACGACTTTGCTGTTTGGGACGCAGACGTTCGCATTCCGGGCGTAATGATGGAAAAGCGTCGCGCGAATAAAGCCTACAGCCAGATCAAGCAGCAACAGGTGGATCCGGGATTACTCCAGCAGGACGATGAACACGAGGGACAGTCATCATTCTCCGCGAAGGTCACTCCAATCCCGGCTTATGGCACGAAGCGAGTTGAAATGGAATACACGGAGATGCTGCCGGTCGACAGCCTCGTATCGCATTTCACCTTTCCACTGAAACCATCCTTTGGCGACCCGCAGCCGATCAATGAGTTCAACTTACACCTGCACGTTATTAGCGAACATCCAATCACTCCCATCGCGCCACCGAATCAAGCATACACACTTACGGTAACCAAGTCTGAGCCGAACGAGTTTGAAGCAGATGTGCGCGCTCGTGGCGTGGCGCTGAAAGAGGATTTCTCATTTGACTATCGCATCGATGTGCCGGAGAGCGCACTTTCATTTATTACGTATCGGGCCCCCGAAAAGATCTCGAGTTATGACTTGCGGGATCCTAGTCTCGCCGCGCGCAATCCGGCCGGATATTTCGAGGCCCGCGCAGTCTTCAACGAACACGCAAACACGCCAACGCAGCAACCACGCAACGTCGTGTTATTACTTGATACGTCTCTCTCGATGTACGGCGAGAAACTCAAACGAGCAGTTGAAGCTGTTGATTATTTCCTTCATTCACTCACGCCGCAGGACCATTTTGACCTGATTATCTTCAACGACGATCCGTATGCGTTTGCGTCGACGCCGCTTCCGGCCACCACTGACAACGTTGAACACGCTCTCGACTTCATTAAAAACTCAATGCTCGGCGGCGCAACGGATCTGCGCAAAGCATTGGCAAAGGCAGTCGAGCTGTCGTCGCAGTTGCCTGCCGGCGAACACAGCATCGTGCTGATCTCCGATGCGAATCCCACTGTCGGAACACGAAACCTGAAGCAGATTGTCCAGGCGTCGGAGAATAAGAATAACGGCACGTCACCAGTTCGCGTTTTTGCGTTCGGTCTGGGCAGCGATGCGAATGGAACGCTGCTGGAGCAACTCGCGAAATCGGGCCATGGTTATTTCGCGCGCGCGCGGGAGACAGAAGATATCTCTACTGCGCTCAAGATCTTTTTTGAGCACGTGGGCAGCAACAGCATCGAACACCCGAGCTTGACGTCCACCAGCGCGAATAATTTTTATCAAGTTTATCCGAGCGCCGATTACAGCTTTGATGGCTCAAGCCTGGCTTATGTCGGACGCTATCGAACTCCTTCGCCGCAGACGACAGTAACGATGCAGGCGAACTTTGGAAATCAATCGATCAATCTCTCTCGCGAAGTCGTACTGCCGGAACTGGCTGACTTGCACGCGCATCTGCCACGCGTCTGGGCGCGCGCTCGTGTCGACGCGCTCCTGCGCGAAATGGATCTCAATGGCGAGCGTGAAGACTACATATCCGAGATTATTAAGCTGTCGGAAAAATATCGCTTCGTTACACCGTACACCGCGTTTATCGCAGCACCGCGAGCGCTGTTGCGACCGCGATTGATTCAACCGGGCGATCCGGTCTTACGT
>DASUYO010000128.1:0-7150 GCA_036377375.1 Pyrinomonadaceae bacterium | reverse complement strand
TGCGTTAATCCGCGTTCATCTGCGGCGAAAATCTGCTACTCTGTCCCGCATCGTGGACAAGTTTCGTATCTCAGGTGGCCGCCCACTTCACGGCAGAGTCTCAATCAGTGGCGCCAAAAACTCGGCACTGCCGTGCATGGCAGCGGCACTGCTCACGCCTGACACAGTCACGCTCCACAACATTCCTTATGTGCGCGACATCATCACTCAGCGCCGTCTGCTTGAAGACATCGGCGCCACAGTCCTGACACCCGAGCTCCGCACTCACAAGATCACTGCAGCACATGTCGAGCTCTTCGAGGCACCGTACGAGCTCGTGAAGACAATGCGCGCGTCAGTCCTCGTGCTTGGACCACTGCTCACTCGTTTCGGCAAAGCAAAAGTGTCGCTGCCGGGCGGTTGTGCGATCGGCACGCGGCCAATCGATCTACATCTGGCGGGCTTCGAGGCGTTTGGCGCAGAGGTAAAACTCGAAGCAGGAAACGTCGTTGCGCGCGCACCGAGCGATGGACGTCTGCGCGCCGCAGAGATTCATTTCCCGAAGGTCACTGTCACCGGCACTGAAAACCTGATGATGGCGGCGACACTCGCGCGTGGAACAACGACGATTCACAACGCAGCGCGCGAACCTGAGATCGTCGATCTGGCTGACTTGCTCAACAAGATGGGTGCACGTGTTAACGGCGCCGGATCAGAAACCATCCAGATTGAAGGCGTCGAATCACTCGGCGGCGCCGAACACACAATTATTCCCGATCGAATCGAAACCGGAACATTCATCGTGGCGGCTGGGCTGACGCAGGGACAGCTCGAGATCAAAGACTGTCGTCCGGATCATCTCGAGGCAGTGATCGCACAACTGCGATCGGTCGGAGTCGTCATCAAAGAAGTTAATCCGACGACGTTGGAAGTTAGTTGTCCCGACGGATTGAAGGCAGGCAACGTTACTACCCATCCCTATCCGAATTTCCCGACTGACATGCAGGCACAGTACATGGTTCTGATGACGCAGGCTGAGGGAAGGTCGGAGATTGTTGAGACTGTTTTTGAAAACCGTTTCATGCACGCGTCGGAGCTTCAGCGTATGGGAGCGCAGATTCACATCGACGGGCGCTCGGCAGTTGTTAATGGTCCAACAATGCTCAACGGAGCGCGTGTTATCGCATCAGATCTGCGAGCGTCCGCATCACTGGTGCTGGCGGGGCTGATTGCCAATGGCGAGACGCTGATCGATCGCGTCTATCACATTGATCGCGGTTACGAAAAGATCGAAGCTAAATTACGTGCAGTTGGCGCTGAAATCGAACGCATCATCGCACCCGTTGGGACGGCGCCGATTCTCGAGCCCGTTTAAGTTCAAGGAGGATAAATGTCAGAAGAGGATTGTTTGTTTTGTAAGATCGTCGACGGAACAATTCCCGCCGACTTCGTTCATCAGGATGAACGCTGCGTTGTGATTCGCGACATCAACCCGCAAGCACCAACACACGTGCTGATAATTCCGCGGGATCACATCGAATCACTTGACGATGCTTCTCAGAAAGACGAGGGACTGCTTGGACACTTACTGCGCGTCGGCGCACGTGTTGCGAATGATCTGGGACACGGAGATGGAGAAGGTGGGTATCGCTCGGTGATTAATACTGGGTCGGGAGCTGGGCAGTCAGTGTTTCACTTGCACGTGCATGTTCTGGGTGGACGCCAGATGGATTGGCCGCCCGGGTAACGCGGATGAACACGGATTTAAAATCCGGATTTTATCTGTGTTTATCTGTGGCTAAATTCTTGTCTAAGCTTTTGGCGCGACCGCCTTCACGGCTTCGGAGACGCCCGCCTCATACTTCTTGAAATTCTCATTAAATCTTCTTGCGAGATCGTTCGCCTGGCGGTCGTAAGCTTCCATGTCTTTCCACGTGTTACGTGGTTGCAGCACTTCGTCCGGCACTCCTGGACACGAAACCGGAACGTTCACACCGAAGATTGGATCGGGCGTTGTCTGTGTTTGCGCGAGCGAGCCGTTGAGTATAGCGCGAATCATCGCACGCGTGTAACTGATCTTCATTCGCTGCCCAACGCCGTATGGTCCACCACTCCAGCCTGTGTTGACCAGCCAGCACGCCGCGTTGTGACGCGCCATCTGTTTCCCGAGCAGATCCGCATAAACACCCGGATGCAGGACCATGAACGGCGCGCCAAAGCACGTCGAGAAAGTCGCTTCGGGCTCTTTGATGCCTTTTTCAGTGCCGGCTACTTTCGCCGTATAACCAGAGAGGAAGTGATACATCGCCTGCTCGGGCGACAAGCGAGCGACCGGCGGCAACACGCCAAACGCGTCAGCCGTGAGCATGATGATGTTGCGCGGGTGGCCGGCGCGTCCCTCGGGCACGATGTTGCTGATGCTCGTCAGTGGATACGAAGCACGGGTGTTCTCGGTTTTGCGCGCGTCGTCGAGATCGATCTGTCGGGACGTTGGAAAGTAAACGACGTTCTCCAGGATCGTCCCAAACATCTGGGTCGTGCGATAAATGTCCGGCTCAGCTTCGGCAGACAACTTAATCACCTTCGCGTAGCAGCCGCCCTCGAAGTTGAAAACGCCATCGTCTGACCAGCCGTGCTCGTCATCGCCGATCAGCCGGCGTTCCGGATCTGCGGAGAGTGTTGTCTTGCCGGTACCGGATAGACCAAAGAAGATGGCTACGTCTCCCTCAGCTCCGACGTTTGCCGAACAGTGCATGCTCATCACGTCGCGCTGCGGCAGCAGAT
Source organism: Pyrinomonadaceae bacterium (assembly GCA_036377375.1). Lineage (GTDB taxonomy): Bacteria > Acidobacteriota > Blastocatellia > Pyrinomonadales > Pyrinomonadaceae > PSRF01. Next base: position 4,387 of record DASUYO010000128.1, on the reverse strand, counting down.
AGTTCATGATCGTGAAGGCACTCTTCTTCGTTTCGCCGGCGTAGGATGTGCCTCCGATCAGGACCAGTCGCTGGCTGAAGTCCATCAGGATGAATGTTTGTGATCTTGTGCCGTCGCGTTGAGGGTCGGCCTGAAAACTCGGAAAGTTAATGATCGTGAATTCCGGTTTGTGTGGGTTGGTATCACTGCTGTTGCTGATGAACATCGTGCGAGCGAAGAGTGAGTGCCAGGCCAACTCAGTAACGACTCGTACCGGCAGCCGATACTTCTGGTCCGCGCCCACGAAAGTGTCCTGCACGAACAGGTCGCGACCTTTCGCATGGGCCATCATTCGCTCTTTCAACGCATTGAACTTGTCCTGCGGAAAATCTTTGTTTACATCGCCCCAGAAGACCTTGTTTTCGCTACCGGGTTCACGCACGATGGCTTTGTCTTTGGCAGCGCGACCGGTGTGTTCACCTGTGTCGACCAACAGGGCACCATGATTGGAGAGGATGCCTTCGTTACGGCGCGCAATCTCTTCGTAAAGCTCAGGTGTGTTGAGATTCCAGTACACACGAGCCACGTCCTTGATGCCATAGCTGTCCAACTCAGTTGCGGTGTTTTTCCGGCCCAGATGCTCAGTGTTAATGCCTGCGGTGCGAATAGAAGCCATCAAAGTCTCCAATCAAAGACAAAAAGTTCCTAGAGCAATGCATTGAGGCCGCACGATTCACTATACGAGTTCCGGGGTCTTACGCTGGCGTGCGAGTTCGCGCAAGGCGTCGGCGAGGTCGCGAGCAGCTCGCTCGATGCGATCGGCCGCTGTTTGCAACGATTCGATTTCGTCTGGCAAACGAGAGACGACGGCTGCCAAAGCGGCGTCCACTTGCTCTCGGAGACGGTTTGCTTCATTTTCGGTTTCTTGTTCAGCGCGAGTTCTTTGTGAAGCTGTAGCCTGCTGGTTCATTGCTGGATAATGTCGAACGGAAATTAGAAGTATTATTACGCTAGACAACCTGCCGTGATTGCCGCAAATTGAGTAGCGTTTAGCTAGTCTGACATTTCGAGGTTGAATCACGCAAGTGCAGCTACGGCTTTTGCCGCGTTGGCGAACAAAGTCGACCTGTTCACGTATGATCCCCAACAAAAATTGCTTCACGGCTGCTGAGTGGAAACTAGTGCAGCGGCTCAACACTCCCGTGAAAGTGCATCGCTTCTTCAGCTCGATGCCATACAACTGGGAGCGTGACGGACCGACCGTGAGATCGTTTCGTGAGCTTCTCAAACGAAAGGAAGCTCATTGTCTTGAGGCTGCGGTAGGGGCCGCGGCGATTCTCGAACAGCACGGCTATCCACCGCTGTTGCTTGACCTCGAGTCGCGGGACCTGTTGGACCACGTGATCTTTGTCTTCAAAGAGAATGGACGCTGGGGCTCGATCGGGCGCTCGCGCGACATGGGCCTGCATGGGCGAAAACCGGTTTTTCGATCGCTCAGAGATCTGGCGTGGAGTTATTTCGATCCGTTCGTCGACTTTACCGGCAGACTCAAAGGATATGGTCTAACGAGTTTGTATGCGCTGGGAAATTACGACTGGCGTTTCTCACCGCGCAAGATGACGAAGATCGAGGACCACCTCCGCGCTATTCCACACAAGTCGATGCATTCCTCCGATAAGCGTTACGAAAAACTACTGGCGCGCTATCACAACTACAAAAAGCGCTACCCCGATCGCTCCCCAAGTTACTACGACAATCGTGCTACGTGGATGATTTAACTCTCAGGTGTGTTATACTTCGCTCCACGAAATCCTCATCGGAGTTAATCTCATGGCTTGGGTAAGCACATCACCATTAGTGAAGACCTATACGCTCGAGGAGTTTTGGGAACTCCCTCAGCCGCCAGACCATTCAAAACTAGAACTAATCGCAGGAGTCCTCTATATGTCACCCCCTCCTACGCAATTGCACAATAATACTGTGAGTCGGCTACTAACTTTGCTGCCTGATTATCTGACGAAGCATGGCAATCCGGGCAATCTTTATGTTCCGCGGGCCTGCATAATCAAGGGACCAAATAGCTGGCTCGAACCTGACCTGTTTTACGTCGCGGCTGAAACGGATGCCTATGCTGATCCGAAGTATCCGCAATACCACTCGACCGCGGATCTGGTAATTGAAGTGATCTCACCCAGTTCGGCCATATATGACCGCAACACCAAGGCAGATACCTATGCAGCGCTCGGTGTGAAAGAATTGTGGCTCGTCGACGAAGCGTCACGGATAATCGAGCTTCGGACCTTGCAAGGTGATCAATATGGTCCGAGTGTTGTGCTCGAGAGAGATGACTGGCTCAAATCGGTCGTGTTGCCTGGTTTTGAAGTTCAAGTGCGTAAAATTTTCGGCGACTAGTGAGCAGCCTCAAATGCGGTGGCGTTAGCTCTTCGCTTTCCTCGCGCATCCAGGAGCATGTGGGTGATTACGGTGGCGGTGATTATTGCGCCGCCCAGGAGGGCCCAGGCGGAGGGCTTCTCGCCGATTACCAGGAAGACCCAAACAGGATTCAGCACCGGTTCGATATAGCAGACGATACCTGCATCCAGTGACCTCACCCCGCGCGCCATTCCCACCGTGAACAGCGTATAAGCAATTCCCAGTTGGACCACGCCGAGGTATGCGACGCCAATCATGTCGTGTGCAGTGATGGTTGAAAGCGTGGCCAGACCCCATGGTGCAGTCACAACTGCCGCAAGCGTGTTGCCGTAAATCACTGACGAAGCGCGGTTAACTTCGCGTGCGCGAGAATGTCGCAGAAGAAGAAGGTAGAGCGCAAAGCAAACTCCTGATGTAAGCGCAAAGATGTTTCCCGTAACGTCCTGCGGTCGTAGTTGACCGACGAAAAACAGCGCCATCCCACCAAGGCACACGGCGACGGTAATCAGATCGCGCGGCCGAAACTTTTCTTTGTAGATTATCGGTTCCAGAATCAGCACGTAGACCGGCGCGGTGTATTGCAGGAAGATCGCATTCGCCGCTGTTGTCGCTTTTGTGGCGAGAACGAACAGAATGAGTAGAGCGGCATACATAACCGCTGCCACTGCGGTGAGACGGTTTAGACCAAAGCCTTCGTGCCGCGTGAAAAAGGCGACTGTGAATATCGCGAACAGTGAGCGCCAGAACGAGACCTCGAGGCCTGAGAGCGTGGTCCATTTGATGAACAGGCCGCCTGTGCTCCAAAGGAATGCCGTGACGATGATAAAGAGTAGAGGTGTAGCGTGCTTGCCGTGCATCGAATCAGCCGCAGATTAACGGGGATTTTTCAGATATTTCCCGAACACTCCATTCCACGGCGGAATAACGATCGACACCGCACCCATCGCCTGCGCCTGGCACGCCAGCCGGATCAATGGCTTTGCTTCTGACGTATCGACATATCCAAACTCCTTGATCTTCTTCCCTTCGCGCGCAGCGACATCGGAAAGCTTTTCTGCGCCGCCGAGAATCCCAACCCAACACGTACCACACGACGCCGAACGACACTCAACCGGAATCGGTCCCTCGATTCTACGCGGATCAATCTCGCGCCAGTTGCGTGAACGATCGCCGGCTGCGCCCCACGCCAGGTCCTGCATGTGGTTCAAACGATACTTCGCGCTATCGTCATTCTCGTCGTGAGTAACGGTCCATTTTTTATCAACGGTTTTGAGAAAACTAAAGAACCCCTGGCTATCGTCCACGGCGCGTTCTCGTAACACTTCAGCGGGCGACTTGCGAGCGTGTTTCTTGTCAATCAGCATCTGACCTGGCGCCGCTTCAAACGCGGCGAGTCCCGCTTGCCTGATCGTCATGAATGCGACTGCGGTGATGCCGATGACTAACGATTGATCGACCTTCGCTTGTTGAGCGACTAGTTGCGAGACAGAAAAGATTTGGTCAGCGAGCGCTCGCGTGTCGCTCCGCGAAAACTCGCCCGCATGTTTTTGCACGGCGGCCTTTACTTCAGGCCAGTAACGATGTCCGTAAAGGAACGTGTGTGACGAGTCGATCTGATCCTTCAAATAAAATTTCCCTTGCAGCAACAAACGCTGTGCAAGTGTCTCCGGATCTTCAGATCGCTCGAAGGCTTCAAAGAGCGAAAGCGGATAAAAAGAGAACCAGATCTGCGTGGCATTGCGATCGATTTCATGAATCGAGCGCAGCAGGGTGGTCAGCGTCGCCGACCACGATTCTTCGTCGTTTTGCTTAAGAAAAGTTTCAAACGGTGTCATGAATTCTTCTGAGATTGACAAGCTTCATGTGCAGGAGTAAAAGTGACGCCACACCCTCAAGGAGGCTTTACAGATGGAAACTGATCGACCAGACGTTGCGAAATCAGGCCGTACGTTCGATAGCGCTTACAGCTTCTCCT
>DASUYO010000127.1:0-4450 GCA_036377375.1 Pyrinomonadaceae bacterium | reverse complement strand
GAAAAGGATGATGCACGCGCTCCACGAGTAGCAGTAGTCAATCAATCGTTTGCAAAGGCTCATTTTCCAAACGAAAATCCGATCGGTAAACGCTTCAGCTTCGATACAGACAACCTCAACGAGATCGAGATTGTTGGTCTTGCGCGAGACGCGAAGTACACCAGCCAGCGCGCCGAAATACAACCAACTGTTTACCGGTCATTTCGTCAAGCATTGCCAAATGGCGGTGTCTTTGAAGTGCGCACCACTGGTGATCCGATGTCGCTTGTTGGGTCCATACGTGAGGCCATCCGAGAAGTAGAGAGCAATCTTCCAATTAGCAATATCAGAACTCAGGTGCAACAGGCCAACCAGGCGCTCGCGATGGAAAGAATGTTTGCGAAGCTGCTAACGCTCTTTGGAGTGATCGCGCAATTACTTGCCGCCATCGGTTTGTATGGCGTGATGGCGTATGCAGTGTCGCAGCGCACGCAGGAGATTGGTATTCGCATGGCGCTCGGCGCTGATCGTCGCAAAGTGCTGATGATGGTTATGCGACAGGGAATGACGTTGACTCTAATCGGTATCGCAATCGGATTGGGCGGCGCTTACGTCGTGATGAAGTATCTCGACAGTGTGACCAACATGTTGTTTGGCGTGAAGGCGCGCGATCCGTGGACGTTTGCGTTTATCGCTGTGCTGCTGGCGATGGTGGCGCTGATTGCGTGTTTGGTTCCGGCGCGAAGGGCGACGAAAGTCGATCCACTGACCGCGCTGCGTTACGAGTAGGGCCACAAAAAAGGCACAAAAAGCACAAAAATGGACCAACTGATTGCTGATATTCGCTATGGATTGAGGAGCCTGCTGAAGCGGCCGGGGGCTACCGCCGTGGCGCTCGTCACGCTAGCGCTCGGCATTGGAGTGAATACAGCCATCTTCAGCGCGGTCGATTCGATCCTGCTGCGACCATTGCCGCTCAAAGATCCCGCACGACTCGTTTCGGTTTGGGAAACAACTTTACGAGTCGGAATACAACAAAACGAAGTCGCGCCGGCTAACTTTTTCGACATCCGCAATCAAAGCCAGGTATTCGAAGCCCTCGGCGCATTCGGTCCTCTCGATACCAATCTCACCGGCGACGGCGAGCCGGAGCGGCTCGATGGCCAGCTCGTTAGTGCGAATGTGTTTTCGATTTTGGGCGTCGAACCCGCACTGGGCCGAACATTCAGCCCGAATGAAGATCAACCGGGCCAGGAGCATGTCGTTGTGCTCAGCGATGCGCTGTGGCAACGACGCTTCAATCGCGATCCCTCCATTCTGAATCGGAACATCACGCTCAATGGCGAATCGTTCACAGTCATCGGCGTAATGCCACGCGGTTTCTTCTTTCCACTGCGCGAGACTGAGTTGTGGGTGCCGTGGGCCATGGAACCGGAACAGGCAAGCGGACGTGGCGACCACTATCTGCGACTCGTCGGCCGCTTAAAACCGTCGATCACTATCGACCATGCGAATGCCGACGTCGAAGCGATTGCTCAACGCTTGTCTAGTGAATATCCACGAACAAATGAGGGACTCGGCTTCACCGTTCATTCTCTCCACCAGGATTATGTCGGCAATCTTCGTTTGCCGATGCTGATTCTTTTTGCCGCTGTTGGCCTCGTGCTGCTGATTGCCTGTGCGAATGTAGCGAACCTGCTGTTGGCCCAGGCGACAACGAGGCGTAAAGAGATCGCGATCCGCATCGCTCTCGGCGCGCGGCGTTGGACCATCGTGCGACAGTTACTCATCGAGAGTTTATTGCTCGCCGCCGGCGGTGGCCTGCTTGGCGTGCTCGGTGCGTTCTGGGGTGTTGAAGCGCTCGCAAAGTTGCTTCCCGAGAGTCTTTCCAAACTGCAAGTCGTTAGTGTCGATGCACGAGTGTTCCTGTTCACGCTCGGAGTGAGCGTGCTAACTGCCGTTGTCTTTGGAGGTGTGCCCGCTTTGCTTGCCTCACGCACTAAGCCGGGCACGACGTTGAGTGCCGTCGCAAGAGACATGGCGGGAGGAACTTCGGGCCGTAATGTTCGACGTGTGCTTGTTGTCTCTGAAGTCGCACTTGCGGTCGTGCTTCTCGTCAGTGCCGGATTGTTGATCCGCAGTTTTCAGTTACTACGAGAAGTCGATACCGGATTCACGACCGAGAACGTTCTGACGATGAGAATGGTCCTGCCGATGCCGAAGTATGCGAAGCGTGAAGCTCGGCTAGCCTTTTACGATGAAATGTTGCGACGCGTCAAAGAACTGCCGGGTGTTGAATCCGCGGGAGTGATTACGTTTCTGCCGCTCTCGTTTAATGGCATGAACTTCACCTTCTCAGTCGAGGGACATGCGTCACCGGGCGATATGAAGCTGCCGTTCGCACTTTATCGCGTGGTCAGTCCGGACTATTTCCGCGCGATGGGCATTACGCTTCAGCGTGGCCGCTTCTTCGATGCGCGCGACTCTGCCGGCTCACAGCCCGCGATCGTGGTTGATCGTCGCCTCACAGAACAGTTCTGGCCCGGCGAAGATCCGATCGGAAAACGACTCAAGATTGGACCAGTGGATTCGCCAGGTGAGTGGCTCACGGTTGTTGGCGTTGTCGGTGACGTGCGTCAAACAGGACTCTACGAACAGAAGATGGAAATCTATGTTCCTTACGCGCAAGAGCGCCGCGTATTCATGTCACCTCGAGATCTCGTAGTACGCACTAAGCTGGATCCAACTTCGCTCGCCCGTGCCGTTCGGCAGGCAGTTTGGGCCGTAGATAAAGACCAGCCTGTTTCGAATGTTCGCACGATGGACCAGGTTTTCTCTGCTGCGATTTCGCAAGAACGTTTCCAGGCGTTGCTGCTCGGTTTATTTGCAGCATTAGCGCTGGTGCTCGCGTGTGTCGGACTGTACGGCGTGATCTCGTATGCCGTTGTGCAACGCACACACGAGATCGGTGTGCGCGTGGCGCTCGGTGCGCAACCACGTGACGTGCTCGGACTCGTTATTCGACAGGGAATGTTACTGACGTTGACAGGTTTGGCCGCCGGCATAGTAGCCGGAACGTTTCTGACGCGTGTTTTGTCAGACATGTTGTTTGGGGTGACGCCCACGGATCCGTTGACGTTTGCAGGTGTGCCGGTGTTGTTGTTGCTGGTTGCTTTTCTGGCTTGCTACATCCCGGCGCGCCGCGCGACACGAATCGATCCGCTGATCGCGCTGAGATACGAATGAGGCCACAAAAAAGCACAAAAGTCACAAAAAACTTTTTTGCGATTTATGTGCCTTTTTGCGGCTAGAGGAAAAACATGAGCACACTATTCCAAGACCTCCGCTATGGCGCGCGAGTCCTTTTGAAGCAGCCGGCGTTCACGCTCGTCGCCGTTCTCACACTCGCCATCGGCATTGGTGCGAACACCGCGATCTTCAGTCTCGTCAACAGCATCCTGCTGCGGCCGCTGCCGTTTCGCGAGCCTGATCGCGTCGTGCGGCTGATTCAGGCGAGTCCGAAGCTGGGCCTTTCGACCTGGGGCGTGTCGCAGGCGGACTTTGCTGCCTATCGCGAACAGAATCGCTCCTTTGAATCAGTTGCTCTTTACACCAACAGCGCGACCAACCTGACCGGCCAAGGCGAGCCGGAACGCTTGCCAATGACGAACGTCACCGCCGACTTCTTCAAAGTCTTCGGTGTCAACCCACTGCTCGGACGCACGTTTGTCGAAGGTGAAGACGTTCAAGGAAAGAACCTCGTCTGCGTGATCAGTCATGCGTTCTGGCAACGACGCTTCGGCGGTGATCCAAACATCGTCGGCAGCACGCTCATACTGAACAACACTCCAACACAGATCGTTGGCGTGATGCCCGCTGAGTTTAAGTTCCCGCGACTCGAGATCGATCTCTGGATTCCGCTGGCGCACGATGCGAAACGGACCAACCCGTATTTCTATTCGGTCGTTGCGCGTCTAAAGCCGGGCGTGCAAGTAGCACAGGCACAGACCGATACGACGGAAGTGCTTCAGGACTTCGGCCGCCAACATCCGAATGTCGCCGAGTTTGTGGGTGTGAACGAAGGTAATGGTCCAAGAACCATTGTCACGCCGCTCAAGGAAGTGTTGCTCGGCAAGACAGAGAAGCCACTGCTTGTGCTGCTGGGGGCGGTCGCATTCGTGCTGCTGATCGCCTGCGCTAACGTCGCTAATCTTCTGCTTGCGCGTGCTACTTCACGAACACGCGAGATTGCTGTTCGCATTTCATTGGGTGCAACGCCAAGACGTGTCTTTCGACAACTATTAACCGAGAGCGTTTTTCTTTCCTTCATCGGCGCGATCGTCGGTGTTGGATTGGCATCGTTTGGCATTCGCATGATCGACAAGTTGCCCGTCACCGGCATAGTGCGAATGGAAGAAGTGAATATGAGCGGGCGTGTTCTCGCGTTTACCGCCGGGCTAACGATCTTCAC
>DASUYO010000126.1:0-2913 GCA_036377375.1 Pyrinomonadaceae bacterium | reverse complement strand
TGACTTTTTAGAGCGCGGCGGTGGTGCCGCTCTTCACATTTTCATCACCGGTGGCGAAACTTTGCGGCGCGCACCCGAGATATTTGACGAATGGATCTCGTTGCTCTGGGTAGTCGCAGCGCATGGCAATGCGAATTTAGTTGCTTTCGTTCGCAGCAGTCCGATGTTCGTTCGACTGCTGAATACCGAAACGAATCGTTCGTCGGCAATCGAGCTCGCGTTGCGCGTGCTCTCGCTCACAAAAGAGATCGCCGCCGTAGATGGTGAGGCCGCGCTGGCATGTTTCCGCTCGAGCGCACGTGCTTTGCGCAATGTTTCGATCGAACAGTTTGAAGCGTGGGCGCGTCGCGGACTTGCTTCCGGCCGTGCAGATACACGCGCGCGTCGTAGTTATTTTTCGCTCGAGACACGTGGAAGCCACGAGGCACTGCTGAGTGGGGGTGCCGGTCTCGCACTCGATTCAGTACAACACCTGCTTCGTTTGTATGTCGAAGCATTGACGGGGCGCGAAGTCGAGATTGCTCCGCTCGCCGCTGTTCCCGACGAGGCACGCATCGACGATGGCCGCACGATTCACTTGCCGTCGCTAGTCAACGAGTTTGGCGATGAAGTGCTGGACTTCAGACTCTACAAAGTGCTCGCTGCACACGCTGCCGGGCAGATCGAGTTTGGCACTTACGAGCGTGGCGGCATGCTGCGCGTGGCCCATTCTGCGATTGAGGCAAGGTACTCCGAGAAGAATGTTGATGCTCTCGATGCGTTTGCGATTGCGGATCACATTGTGCAGTTACGCGAAGATGAAGAGGACCACAGAGAAGCACAAAAAGAAACAAAAGAAGATCTAAGTTATCGTAATGTGCTCAAAGTGTTTCCGATGCCGCAGCTTGCGCGACGTGTGTTCGGAACACTCGAAAACGGTCGCATTGATCGCCGCTTACGCTACACCTATCGTGGTCTAAACCGCGATCTCGATTTAATACGCCAGCACCTCAGCCGCAGCCGGCCGCGAATTACCGAATTGCCGAGCTCTCTCGTTCCTTTTGAGTTGCTCTTCCAAATCACGATGCTCGGCGGAGCGCTCGAGGATTCGCGCAATTTCTACAGCCAAATAGTTTCTGAGCTGGAGACGATCGTCAGCGACTATTTGCTGCGCGAAGAAACAACAGTGGCCGACACTTTGATGGCCACCAGCCGCGTTTACGATCTATTCCAAACTGTCGTTCCAGTTGATGACTCAGTGCAGCAGGTCGAAGCGCCCGACGATCAAACTGAATCAGACGATTCAGCGGCAACTGAACGGCTCCAGCAGCGACAAAGTGAGCGCGTGCCGGAGCGTCGCGATGCTCGCGAGCTGTTCAACGCGTGGAATGATCCATCCGCAGAAGGTGAGCCTGACGAGCTGGCTGGCGCAGAAGCATGGTCCGAATCGGAGACGCCTGAGCAAGTGCTCGCGGAAGGCGAGGTCGCTTACAACTATGACGAATGGGATCGTGAGTTGACCGATCACAGGGTTGGCTGGTGTCGCGTGGTCGAGAAGAAGGTAAAGCAGGGCGATCGAAATTTCGTCGATCATACAAGGGAGCGGCACAAGGGAGTCATTTCGTCGATACGTCATCAGTTTCAACTGATGAAGCCTGAGAATCTCACGCGTGTGGCGAACGAAGTGGATGGCGAAGAGTTTGATCTGAACGCCGTAATTGACTACGTGATAGATCGACGTGCTGACGGGCAACAATCAGAACGGATCTACACGAAGCGGCTGCGACGGCGTCGCGATGTAGCAGTGTCGTTCCTTCTGGACCAGTCGTCTTCGACAGCGCGCACGATTGGACGGCATCCACTACAGCCGTACACGCGTCCGGGCAGGCGTATCATCGAGATCGAGAAAGAAGGACTCGTGCTGATGAGTGAAGCACTCGAAGCTGTCGGCGACACTTATTCGATCAATGGATTTACTTCAGAGGGGCGCCGGAATGTGAAGTTTTATGTCGTCAAAGACTTCGATGAGAAATACGGCGATGAAGTGAAGCGGCGCATCGGCGGCATCAGTTATCAGAACAACACGCGTCTTGGAGCTGCGATTCGGCATGCGACCGCAAAGCTCGCGAAGCAGGATGCACGAACGCGGTTATTGATCGTACTTTCAGACGGGCGCCCGTACGATCACGATTACGGCGACGCTCGCTACGCACGCGAGGACACGCGTGAGGCTCTGCGGCAGGCGAAGAATGAAGGCATCACTCCGTTCTGTATCACTATTGATCGTGAATCAGAAGCCGAGCTGCGCGATCTGTACGGCGAAGTCGGCTACACGATCATCGACGACGTTCTTTCATTACCGGAACGTTTGCCTGGCATCTATCGCCGGTTAACAACTTAATCCACAGATTAGACAGATTTTCCCCAACCGCCGCCGCCGGGCGTCTCAATCCGAATTCGATCTCCGGCTTTCAGATCGTGCGATCCTTTCGATGCGACTTTTGATTTCTTCTTTTTAGAGATGAGTGTGTTGACTCCCGCCGCGCCATCGTTCCCACCAAACAACCCATATGGCCCACGCTTCCGACGATCGCACAGCAACGACATGCGCGCGGGCACGAGCGCTTCTATCTCACGCACAACACCGTCTCCACCACGTTGCTTCCCAGCACCACCGGAACCTTTGCGCAGCCGGTACTCGCGCACACGCAGCGGATACGCATACTCGAGCGCTTCGGCGGGTGTGTTCAAGCTGTTCGTCATGTGCGTGTGCACACCGCTCATACCTTCGGCCGCCGGCCGCGCGCCCATGCCGCCGGCAACAGTTTCGTAGTAAGAAAACTCCTGACCGTTGCGCGAATCGATGCCGCCAATCGTGAGATTGTTCATCGTCCCCTGGCTGGCAGCAGGTATTCGATCCGGCAACGCCTGGGC
>DASUYO010000125.1:0-4980 GCA_036377375.1 Pyrinomonadaceae bacterium | reverse complement strand
TTTGGACTCCGCGGTGCGCATCGCGCTGCGAATGGGCCTTTATCAGCTTCGTTACCTCACGCGCATACCTGCTTCGGCTGCAGTAAATGAATCAGTGAGCCTGGTGCGAGCGGCGCGTTTGAGCTCGGCGACAGCGTTTGTAAACGCGGTGCTGCGGCGTGCGATTCGAGAGGCGAAATACGATCCGGCGGCGGAGGTGTCAGATCCGCTCGAGAGAAGTGCGCTGCAAACGTCGCATCCAGTTTGGTTGATCGAGCGTTGGGCGAAGGCGTTTGGTATCGATGAAGCGAAGGCGTTCGCGGCAGCGAACAATGCGATACCTCCGACGGTGTTTCGGGTTGTGAAAGCTCGAGCAGATGAAGAGGAGGTTTTGGCGAAACTTCGCGCGGCTGGAGCGACTGTCACAGCATCGGAGATTGTTGACGCAGCGTGGCGAGTTTCGGGTGCAACGTCTGTCTTGCGTGAGCTGAGCGAAGCTGGTGAGATTTATTTGCAGGACGAGGCGTCGCAACTCGTGGCTCACATGCTTGAGGTCCGACAGGGCGAATGCGTGCTGGATTTGTGCGCGGCGCCGGGTGGGAAGACGACGTTGATCGCGGATCGCGCGGATGACAAAGCACGGATTATCGCCGCTGATCTCTCGATGACACGTCTGGCGACCGTTGTTGTGACCTCACGGCTTCACAAACTTGACAGCGTCAATCCGATTCTGCTCGATGCTACCGAACGACTGCCGTTCGAAGCGGGCAGTTTCGATAAAGTTTTGGTTGATGCACCGTGCTCCGGGACAGGCACGCTGCGGCGCAATCCAGAGATTCGTTGGCGACTATCGCCGACTGACATCACGACGCTCGCGGAACAACAGAAACAGATACTCAGCAACGCTATGGAAGTGTTGAAGCCAGGTGGGCGTCTGATCTATTCGACGTGCTCTGTCGAACGTGAAGAGAATGAGGAAGTGATTGAGGCGCACCGCGTTGTAAAAACAAAACGTACCTGGCCACATCGTGAGGGATCAGATGGATTCTTCATAGCCGTTCTTGAGCGATGAGTTAACCGCAAAAAGGCACAAAAGGTAGTTGGATTGTCTTCTTTACGCGTGCTAGACTTCGCAACTTGGTGGATTTAGTTGCCAGAGTCACATCAATCTTCCGCAGCATCGCAATCGTCATCGCGATCGCGGTTGTTTTCCTTTTCGGAGTTGCAACTACGGTCTATCTCTCTTTGCGCAGTCCGGAAGTGAAGGTTCCGGACATCGTCGGCAAAGACCGGTTCGACGCGGAAAAGATCCTGGCTGACGCCGATCTAAAGTTTCGCGTTCGTGCGACGCGGCCCAGTAATCAATCCAAACCCGGCACAGTCTTGTTTCAGTTGCCGCGCGCCGGCGAGGTAGTGAAGGCGGGTCAGACCGTCGCCATGGACATTAGCCGCGCTACTAAAGAAGGCGAGACACCTGAAAGCGTAACGCCTGACGAGCCAGTCGAGAATCGCAACACTAATTCATCAGCAAACATCAACGAGAACAAGCCGAAGAAACCGCGACCAAAGAACACGAACACAAACGAAAACGCGAACGCCGCGAACGGCAATACGAATCGAGCAATCAACACGAATCGGGCCAACGCAAATGCGAGCCCTGCTAATGCGAACGCCACACCGCGAGCGAATGTGAATCGAACTACACTGCCGAACGTGAATTCCCGACCAGCGGCAGCCAATGACAACAGACGTCCGGTGACTCCCCGGCCGACAGTGAAGCCCACACCGAAGCCTATACCGTGAGTAGCGCTCATCGAAACATTGAGATCGCGCCCTCGATTCTTTCCGCAGACTTTTCCTGTCTGGGTGAACAGATCAAGGCTGTCGAACGTGGCGGTGCGGGCGTGTTGCACGTCGACGTGATGGACGGTCACTTCGTGCCAAACATTACTGTCGGCTTGCCTGTGGTGAAGTCACTCGCCGGTTTCACTCGCTTGCCGATCGACGCTCATTTGATGATTACCGAGCCGGGGCTATATGCGACGCAGTTTGTCAGTGCCGGCGCGCAGATGGTCTCAGTGCATGTCGAGGCGGATCCACACCTGCACCGCACACTGATGTCTATCAAAGATGCCGGTGCGCAGGCGGGCGTCGTGTTGAATCCCGCGACGCCGGTGGTTGCGGTTGAGGAAGCATTACAGTTTGCGGACTATGTTCTGGTAATGTCTGTTAATCCGGGTTTCGGTGGCCAGAAGTTTATCCCGCAGTCAGTCGATAAAGTGAAACGACTGCGCCGCATGATTGACGACCGGCAATTGAACGTTCGCATCGAGATCGACGGCGGAGTCGACCGCAAAAACATCGAAACAGTCGTAGCAGCGGGAGCGGAGATTATCGTAGCTGGATCGGCGATTTTTGGTACGTCGGACGCCGAGGCGGCCGTCCGAGAACTCCGTGAAGCCACGATTCAATGGGTCTAAGCCGCAAAAAGTCACAAAAGAAGCCAACCGGATCGATAGAATTTGAATCCGATGACGGTACGCCCGGCCACAAAAAGGCACAAAAAACACAAAATGGATTTTTTCATCGTGCCTTCATTTCCTGTTTTGCGCATTTTGTGCTTTTTTGTGGTTAGTTTTATTTGGAGGTTTTTATGAAGTCTCGCTTTCTTATCCTCGCGGTTTTCTGTGCCCTCGCGATTGGACTGCCGATAACCGCATTTGCCCAGAAACCCGGCGGGCAGACGGAACTGTCCACCGCGCAGAGGCTGGACGTCATGTCCTCTAAACTCGACCTGATGCGCCGTTCGCTCAGCAGCGCGCTGAACGCGATGGAGGATAAGAGCAAGGACAAGGACAAGAAGGCAAACGCCGACGATCCGGTTGTGCGGCTTAAGGGACTTGAAAAGGAAGTCTCGTCGCTGACCAACGAGGTCAACGATATTCGCACCAAGAACGATAAGGCGGAGAAGTTTGACGCCACTGCTGTAGATCGTCTCGAGGCTTCAGTTGCCGAGCTGAATACACGTGTTGAGAGTGGCTTACAGGAAACTGCAAGCTTCAGGAAAACTGCCGCCGTTGCCAGCAGCTCAAGCGATAAAAAGAAGAAGAAAAAGGGCGGGCACTTCTTTGGTCTGTTTGGCGGCGGTGAAGATAAATACGCTGATTTGACCGGTGCAGCCGTTGCCGGTCGCGACCGCGTGTTGTTTGAAGAAGCAGCGAAAGAAGTTCGCAAGGGCCATCACGATACGGGCCGGCTGCTCTTCGCCACGATCATCAACACGTATCCGGATTCACCTTTTCTTCCGCTCGCGAAACTGGCTATCGCCGATTCATTTTTCCTCGAAGGCACGACAAGCTCGCTGATTCAGGCCGCTCAGGCTTACCAGGACTGGCTTACATTCTTCCCGACAGATCCACTCGCAGACGATGCGAGTTTAAAGGTAGCTGAATCGGAAATGAGGCAGATGGGCCTCTCCGACCGCGATATCTCTCACGCTCGTAAAGCCGAGCAGCGCCTGAAAGTGTTGCTACAGCAATATCCGAAGAGTCCGCTGCGTCCGACTGTTGAAGCCCGGCTGGCGGAAGTTCAGGAAAACCTGGCGATGCACAACCTACAGATCGCGCGCTTTTATTACGACGTTAAGTATTCGACCGGAAAAGGCGGACTGAAAGGCGCGCAGTCGCGTTTGAAAGAGATCGTCGATAAGTATCCGTGCTTCTCGTACAACGACGAAGTGTTCTATCGCCTTGCGTCAACTTACCAGGCCGAAGAAGAGCCTGACGAAGCCGCGAAGTATTACCAGAAACTGATCCAGGAGTTTCCGGAGAGCGAGTACAACGACAAGGCTCGTGAGCAACTGAACATCATCGGCGCGCCGATTCCGGAAAAGGGAACTCCGAGCCCGTGTGCAAAGCGCCAGCCGCAGAGTTTTATGAGCAACTTGATGCAGCAGGTTTCGGGCAAGGCTGATGTGACTGTCAACAAAAACGGGATTCTGATTAGTAAAGACGGCAAAGAGGGCACCGACTTAATCGACGAGGCGCTGCGTTACAACGGAACACTGCCGGCATTGACTACGCCCGAAGCGCCAACCCAGCGGTCAACGAAACCGGCGCCTGCCGCGGACCCGAAAGCCAAAAGCGCTAACGGCAACGGCGCCTCGCCGTCAGCGGTCGCCAAACCTTAGGAGACCCTCAGGTGGATCCCACCTCGCCAGAAGCGCAGGCGGAAGTTGCACGACGGCACAAGGCTGCGGCGACCACTGTGGTGGGTCTGCTGGTCGCCACGATTCTTCTCTCAGTAATCGCGTTTCTAGCCAGGCCGTACTTCATCGAACGACCCAACCCGCCCCTCGATATCGCTGTAAGAATCGTCATTTTGGTGCTTGGTCTTGGAGCGGTCGTGTGGAGACGGACGAAGTTTCAGCCTATGAGACTTCAGGACATTGCCGGCCTGGCAGGCGTGCCCGGGTTGTTGAAAACGCTTGAGAAAACGACCGTTCAGTTAGCTTTGCTGGGGGCGGTGATAGCATTGACAGGCTTTATCACAACGCTCGTAACGGGAAATGAACGTTACAGCTACTGGGCGGGCGCCATCGCCGTCATCGTGTTCATCTATTGTTACCCCACCAAATCCTCCTGGCTCCGCGCGCTCTATCGCTTCACAGAACCGAGCGCGGTGGTGCCGGGTAATTCACTCCCCGCGGCCGATCAGGAGAAATGAGATCGACCCTGCGCTCGGTTCCGATTTTTCTGGAAGTAAAAACCTGTTGATCCAGTTTTTGTGCGCTGATAGTCTGAGGTTGGTATGTTGGTCCGCCTTCAGATTCTGGCGCTGTTTCTTGGCCTATTTTGCCAAGCTGCCTTGGCGCAGGACGCTAAGCCGCAGCCTGTGGCCCGCCTGATCACTGCAATCTCGCCTGTCACCGCCCGCTCCATTCCCTCCGCCTTAGTTGAGCCCAACGACATCGAAAAGCGAGCTTTTGAGCGAACCAACCTC
>DASUYO010000124.1:0-2476 GCA_036377375.1 Pyrinomonadaceae bacterium | reverse complement strand
TTCGATCGTGATGTGATTGTTGTCGTAGATCCAGCAGAGATTGTCGAGACCCAGATGACCGGCCAGTGAAGCAGCTTCTGATCCAATGCCTTCCATCAAACAACCATCTCCACAAACAGCGTAGATGTTGTAGTCGAAGATCTCGAAGCCCGGCTGATTGTAGCGGCTAGCGAGAAACTTTTCGGCGATCGCCATGCCGACGCTCGTGGCAACACCTTGTCCCAGTGGACCAGTTGTGGTTTCGACTCCCGAGACCCAGTGGTACTCCGGATGTCCAGGCGCCTTGCTGTCGAGCTGGCGGAAGCGGCGAATATCGTCGAGTGTTACAGAAGGTTCGCCAAGCCTTTCATATTCGGCATTCACCGCTCGCGTCCTGCTCAGATGGAGCGCTGACCATAGCAACATCGAAGCATGGCCGTTCGATAGCACGAAACGATCACGGTTAGGCCAAATTGGATCTTGAGGATCGAATCGCATCACTCGATTCCAAATCGTGTATACCAACGGCGCCAGCGCCATCGGTGTGCCAGGGTGTCCAGACTTGGCCTGCTGCACTGCGTCCATCGAAAGCGTGCGAATGGTGTTGATGCAAAGTTGATCAAGTTTCGTGTCAGTCAAGTTTTCAACGGCTTCCAGTAAACTCATCTCGTTCTCCTACTCCTGCCTAGGCATGATTACCAACGGTTGTCATTTCCAATGAGGCTACTTTGCCCAAGCGGCGCAAATGGCGTTCGGCCTGACTGAACTCCGCCGCCAGAAAAGTCTGGGCCAAATCCCATGCTAAAGATGGCCCAACCGTTCGACCGCCCATACAAATAATGTTCATGTGATCATCCTCGACTCCCTGTCGCGCAGAGAAATGATCCTCAATTAGAGCGGCCCGTACGCCTTGAATTTTGTTGGCACAGACGGACGCGCCCACGCCGCTGCCACAAACAGCTATCCCTCGATCCAACTTACCTGCGGCCATAGACTGGGCCAACGGGATCACAAAGTCAGGATAATCGTCATCCGAGTTCAAACTATGTGCACCAAAGTCAATAACCTCATGACCCGCCTCTTTGAGGCGCCGTATCAAATCTTCTTTTAACTGAAATCCACCATGATCGGTGGCGATTCCAACACGCATATTCACTCCTTTTTCGAATAGACATAATCACGCGCCGCTTCATGATCCGCGAGGATTAGGGCGTGGTCCGTATTAACCCGTCCGGCCGGGATCGAAGTATCTCCGTCGATTAGGCGACGAACCATTGAAGCTTTGTCGTTGCCGGTTACGAGCCACAAGATCCGTCGGGACCGGTTGATAATCGGATAAGTCAACGTCATTCGCCGTCTTCCCTGATAGACGCCGCTGAGCGCCACGTCCACATCAGTCACATTCAAGACTGGATCTCCAGGTATCAGGGATGCCGTATGCCCGTCAGGCCCAAGTCCAAGATGAACGAGATCAAGTACCGGCGAAGAATCCGCGAGATGCTCGAGAGTCGCCGCATATTGAGCAGCTGCCAAATCCAGATTGGGCGATTCAACTGGCATGGGGTGAATCATCTGGGGATATAAGGACATCTGTTCAATTAGGCTTTCACGCAAGTGCGTCAGGTTTCTATCGGGGTCACCCGCCGCAGCAACCCGTTCATCAACCTGGACGATTTGCACTGCGTCCCACGGAACATCTTCACGTGCAAGAGCGCGAAGCATGAGCCATGGTGTGTGGCCGCCACTCACTGCCATGATGAAGCGGCCCCGCGCATCGAGTGCCGCTCGGGCCTCCGCAGCGACAATCGCCGCAGCCGCTCGCGCGACCGAATCGACATCGGGAAAAGCCTCGAGCTTCATTACTCTATTCTTCACTCCTTCCAGTATTCGTGCTCAAGCAGCTTTCTGTGCGATCGTAAACGCTTCTTCACCGAGTGTTGGATTGGACCAACCTCCCGCAGGTGTCACTCGCTCCACCTCATTCGGCCCCCAGGTGTTCGCTTCGTATTCATAAATCGGAGTGGCTGTTTTCAATACCGGATCGACAATACGCCAGGCCTCTTCGACGTAGTCTTCTCGAGCGAACATGGTGGCATCTCCTTCCATCGCGCCTCCCAAAACTCGTTCGTAAGCGTCGATCGCACCGGCGTGCGGAAAACGACTCGCTACCATTTCAATTGTCTCGGCAGATAGTTCCTCGCCTGGGGTCATAACCATCATTCCCATTGCGATGGTTACCTCTGGGCTGAGGCGGAGACGTAAATGGTTTTCCTCTAGAGCTTCGGCTGCGAACAGTGAAGGAGGTTTGCGAAACCGCCCCAAGATTTCAGTGCAGGTGACAGGCAGGTTTTTCCCAGCACGAATGTAGAAAGGAACACCTTTCCAACGCCATGAATTGATCTCGAGCTTTACCGCAGCAAAGGTTTCCGTTGCTGAATCCTTCGCGACGCCATTCTCGTTGCGGTAGCCGCGGAACTGCCCGCGAACAAGATCTCTC
>DASUYO010000123.1:0-12625 GCA_036377375.1 Pyrinomonadaceae bacterium | reverse complement strand
GCGGGCCAGGTTGCCGCCAGACCCCTTGCCTCAGATGTGAAGTTGCGATGTGGACCACCCCATTGTGCCCAATCAGACACTTGCGCGAGGACTGCTGTTTTCGGCAGCAACAAGAATAGTGCAAGCAGGATCGCTTTGGCCGTTCCTGAATGATGTTCTTCCAACTGCATGATCATCCTCATCTATTCCGCCACAAAAAGGCACAAAGTCACAAAACAGGAAATCTCTTTTTGCGCTTTTTGTGCCTTTTTTTGGCTCTATTCTTTTTTATGGTTTCTTAAAGCTGGACGGATCAATTTGGCCGTTTACTGTGATGCCTTCGATCGTCGCCGATAGAGCAGGGAAGGGCTGACCATCAAACGTTGCACTCATCTTGAATGGCAACGACAAGCCTTCAATACTTCGGTAATCGGAGTAGTTGATCGCGATCTGGCCCAGCACACCACCCGGCCCACGTCCCTTATACGTCTGGCTAACCACGCGACCTGTTCCGGGATCAATCCCCAGTGTTGTTGTAAACCCTGGCAGCTCAATGTCAACGTCATTCCCAGACGCCCAGGTTTTAAAATCTGATCGCGTCCTGGCTCGAAACAAAACGACTAGATCGTGATAAAGCTCCTTGTAGATTGCCGTGCGGTTGGCTTCCGGCATGGACCGGGCGCTGTTGTTTACCAGGAAGAATGATTCGGAAGGCATGACGACCGACGTCAGAGTGAAATTTGATCTAACGGTTTCCTGTCGCAGCGCATCAGGAAACGCCAGCACCAAACTATTCTTAATCTGATTTCCTCTCAGCTCCGTCTTTTGAAAACTGGCAAGCTGATCCAATTTTGATCCGCCTCCGAAAGCTTCAAGCGCTTTTGCAATGAGTTCCTGTCCGCGTTTGACCATCTCCGCGGTGGGCGCTGATTTGGGTGCGTCTGGAACTTCCAGATACTTCTCTGGAGCGGCCTTAAAAAGCGTTTGGCATTCCTCGGAGCCAAAAATGTAAATGCGCCCGTTGTGGACCAGATAAAGGTCTGGATTTCCCGCAGTGGGCACACCCATGCGGGCGCAGGAGCCGTCCAACTGGATCTCGTATCGCGATGGGTCCTTTTCAAACGTTGCCTTGTTCTCCGCGTTTGCAAAGAGATATTGAAACCGGCCTCGCATAACCTTGTACTTCATATCACCCTGGACTTCTTTACCCTGCGAAAGCATCACCGGATCAAGACCTTCAAGTGGGATAACTGTTTCCGAAACTTGCGCGCTGCCGGTGGGTGTAGAACAACCAAGTAAAACGATTACGACTAACAGAAACCAGATAGGTTTGAGAGGACTTGGACATCGAGTGAACATGGCTTTCTCCTCGAACAAATGATTGACGTCATCAAATTATCAGAGAGTCTTGAGAGCGGATGTAATTAGGTATGTAAAGGTGCAGCATTGTGATGAATCGCGGAAAATTCAGTACCACCCGTTCGCCTTAATCTGTGTAATCTGTGGGCCATGACAAGTATCCCGCTCATAATCTTTGCGTCTTTGCGGGAGAAATGTCCTCAGTAAGGTACTTTTGGGCAATTTGAGCAATTAGGAATGGAACAAAACCAGACTGACGATGTCTTATCCTCTTATTGACTGGAGGACCAAATTATGGTGCTGAAAGATTTCAGTTGGAAGACTCTCATCGTGATTGGATTATTGGCTGGACTAATTCAAGTTGCAACTGGAGTCGCAATGTATATGGTCGGCGTCTATTTCGAGCCCTGGAGCATTTTTGTAAGTATGTTCGCGCTTCTTCTCTGCATTGTGTTCGGAACGCGATGGTACAGAGATTTTGCACTAAATGGTCAGATCACATACGGACAGGCGCTCATAGTCGGAATTGTGATTAGCGTTTCGACGGGCATTGTTTACGCCATTTACAACGTCATCTCAATTTCGTTCATCTATCCACGCTTTCTCGAAGACCTCATCAGCCTTAACCTGGCCAGTGCGCCAGTAAGTCAGCGAACCCCGGAATTCCTCGCTGCAATGCGTGAAAGAATTACCGCAAACACAATCGCGCTGTCTAATTTAATCCGTCTTTCGGTGTTCGGCACTATACTCGCCGTTTTTGCGTCACTAATTCTAAAAAGAGCACAAAAAACAACCTGAACGAGCTTATGCAATGCCAGTCCATAGTCATGTTTGGTCACCGTTGCTGGATTTGTAGCGGCTCAGGAGGATATCAATTCTCTCAACTGTGTCTTGAGATAACTGGTGCGCAGCTATTGAGTGTACGTCTTTCCACAGCCGAAGAACTCTGATCGGATCTGGGAAGCGAAGCTCTTTGAAGTCCGCTCCGTAGGGATCTGGCTGATGATGCATTGACGCGTAAAGCCTTTCTTTCTGGACCAGCGCTAACGCGGATGGAATTCTCTGGTAGGCAGCCAGGTGGGTAAGAAAGCGATGGAGGGCGATGCCAAATTCCTTCAGTGGATCTTGAGCACCAGAGAATCCCAGATTACCTATCGCAATCCTTTCAGTTTCTCTCAAGATCCTATCGATTTCCTCCGGCGTTGGCCGGTAGATGCGCGTCTCGTCTTTGAGCTTGTTAATCTCAAGCTTGAGTTTCTGAATCTCAAGACGCTTCTTCCTCATGTCCCACATAAGGAAGCCAACGACCGCGCCACCCATGGCAAGTATTTCTTTGTTTGTATTCAGCCAGCCAAGTATGGCATTCCACATCGTGCTGGTTGTCTCCTGGACGAAGCGCCTCGTCGGTGGATTGTTTTGGATCAGCGCTACGCTTCAGCTTTGCGTCCGCACGGGACCATTTAGTTAATGCGAAAGATGAGATGCCATCTCTGTCATGATGCCGCCTATCGTGTTGGCGAATACATACTGAT
Source organism: Pyrinomonadaceae bacterium (assembly GCA_036377375.1). Classification (GTDB taxonomy): domain Bacteria; phylum Acidobacteriota; class Blastocatellia; order Pyrinomonadales; family Pyrinomonadaceae; genus PSRF01. Next base: position 9,755 of record DASUYO010000123.1, on the reverse strand, counting down.
TCATGTTCAACCTTTTATCGAGAAAGGATCTGATTCCATCCCACCTCACATGCATCGGAGGGTGTGTTTGCATTATTTGCGATACCTGTAGCCGATCCAGCAAATTATGTAGACCAAAAAGAAATCCTATTCCAGCCAATGTCATTTCGATATCAAATAGCCTCGGGCCTGTTTGTGGGTTGCGAACGCTTGTCATTGAGGTCGAGAAGGTGAGCGGGCGCTCATCTATATTCGTAAATAGTAACTCTAACGCTAAGCTGTCGGCGTTCAATTCCTGGCGCCAGCTTCGTCGGGCGTAGTAGATATCAATATGCTTCAGGTAACCCGCAGGTTCTGGAACGAAATCGAAATCTTCTTGTTTAGTGATTCGTTTCCAAATGGACTTCAGCCAGCCTTTTTCTGATCTCGATCGATTTTGCGAATCCGTGAAAGCATTTTTCTGGTCCAGATGGCCCAGGAGTATATGAGCATATTCGTGTGCAAGCACAAATCGGCTCGCTGACATTCCCAGAACTGTCGATAAGGTTGCATTTGGTTCTTCCAAATACACCGGGAAAGACGGAATTTCTTTACGCTGTATATAGCCAGTAAGAGAGTAACGCATAATCGTCATGATCTGTTCAAAATGCTCTCCTGGGTTTTTCGAATGCTGAAATTCCATCCAATTGACGAAAATATTAATTACCAGCTTGGCCCATTGTTGAAGAGCTACCGTTAAACCTCTATTTATTAAAATCAGGTATTCGTTGGAAGGTGTAATCATACTGAGCCCATTCAAATCATTTACCGGAAACTCTCCTACAAAACCCTGGGGAAGCCGCTTCTGAAGATCTCCAGGAATGTGGTTGACGATATCTTCAATGAGTGGATCGAATTGCTTGCCCGAGTCAATAATCTCCGTACACTCGTTGATAAGCCGAGATATTTCTTCAACGGCCAACTGAGGCCACCTTTGCTTCATTCGTTGCAGCCAAGCTGCCCGTTGACCATCGGTGATGGGTTGTCTCGGACCGAGGTCACTTTTTAGTATCAGGTCGTGATAATACTCAAGTGCGGTCATTAGTGAATCGCTCAGCGCACGAGTGCGAACTACAAAGTTTGGAAATGATTAATCAGTTGACCAAGTTGGCCGGTGCTCCGCATCTCGAGCAAGTGTCGTATGAAAACAGTTCGGAGATCACTTGTTTTGTATGGTGCGGACATAAAATAATCTTGCACTTCGTGCATTGGAATGCCAGGGTTGGACCATATACAGTAAGGTTGCCGCTCTCTACGTATTTTTGTAGTGGGCCAAGATCGTAGTTCGGTTTGGCTTCACTTGCCCTTTGCAGTGAAATACCGCAAACAGCGCAATTCAGTTTTCGCTGGAAAAACTTAGAAAGTCGCATATGAAGTTGCCTCCGTGACGTGCAGCTTGAATGCTGCCAACAACTCCGTTTCAGGCTGGATTGAGGCGAGTATGCAACGAGAGCAGAGGCTCGTGAGAATTCAGCCTACGATTCAATTGACTTGCACATTATTCCCTACGTTAATGGAAAGTCAAGAATTACTGGCTCGGCGCTTTACGAGAGACCAATCTGCTTGTGCATGGTCATGAAGTCAAAGTTATTCCAGGCCTCAACAATCTTTCCGTTGTCGATCCGGACAATTGTAATGCCGGTAAAGTCGACTGGAGCTTGAGTGGCAGCTCTTCCCAGGAAGTCTCCTTCGTGCTTAGCACGCACCGAGCAACGCGCAGCGACCTTGTCACCTTCGGCGACCATGTCTTCGATAACGATCTCCATGTTTGGGAAGGCTTGGCGAAATGTGTTGTAAAACGGTCTGTAATCCTTCGGACCTCTCATTGGGTTTGAGGGATCATCCGATAAGCCATGAGCGATGCCGTTTTCATCGAACATCTCCTCGATCGCGTCCTCGCGTCCTTTGTTCCAAACTTCGTCAAACCAGCGACGCAGTAATTGTTTGTTTTCTTCCGACATGAGGTCTCCAATCCGGGCAGGTTAACTACTCTTTACGTCAATTCGCGCAAGCAACCTTATTGATGCGCCAACCAGAAGCTGTTTTAACCAGCGTCACGTCGATCTTGATCCTATCCGTCTCACCAGAGGGTAAGGTCACGGTTGCAGTGGCGCTATTAGTTTTGATCTGCGGCGTGCTCACGGTGAAATTCTTTTCCCAACCTTTGTCCCAATCCTGTGCGCAGATAAATATGTCTGCATCCATCCGGCGGATCAGCCTTGGCGCATTTGCATAAAGCTGCGGCGTGAGATACTTCAACGCAGTCGTTTTTTGTTTAAGTGGATTCGCGTTGTCGCGGCTGAGTTCATGCAAATACCAGGAATAGAAACCGCGCGCCACATCTTCGGGCGTTGCACGCTGCTGCGCGCAGATCGACGTCGAAAGAACCGTCACACCGGCTATCACCACCAGTAGGCGCGCGATTGTTTTTAGAAATCTGTTAGCCACAGATCACAGATTAACACAGATTAATAAATAATCTGACCAGTAGCGACTACGTCATACTCTCCATCAACAACGTCGACGGACCAGAAAGTAGTGCCGGTCGCATTTTCAAATCGGCCGGTTCCGCCCGTCCATTCATAGACTAAATCGGCGTGGCCCACGGCAGCATTGAAAGTGCCGGTAATAGTTGAGTTGAGCTTTTCACCTGAGGCAGCTGTCAGAGTAGCTTCTCCCTTGAAATCGAATACGCCCGGAGACGTCTCTGTAAGAACGGCCGTGCGCTCGACTGTAATCACGCCGAGATGAGTCGCAGTTCCGACGCCGTTAGCGACGACGTCAAGCACGGTGCCACTTGGATCGCGCGGAGTGACTGTCAATTGACCGTGTTCCACAAGGTGGAAAGGCCGTGTGCTCGCGAGTACTGTTAGGAACATAACTCCTGTCAGTGCCAGGGCGAGCAGGGAAGTACCGAATTTCCGAAAATAACGCTTCATCAGATTGTCCTTTCTATTGTTACTCGAATGAGGACCACCATAGTGAAGCGGGTCATTTTCAGTCATAAGATTGCTGTAAGGTGAGGTAACGTTTTGGTAAAGTGAAAGATAGAATACCGCTCGGTGAAGTAATGCACGCGAAGCTTGGATAAGAGAAATAGGATGAATCGCTACTGCAATCAGATCGTCCTGAGCGTCACTGGCGGAGCATTGCCATACTGCTTGCGGAAGTCACGGTCTGTAAGAAACAATCGGCACTGTCCCTTTAAGATTCCGGCGATTCCTCCGTCGGCTCCGCCCCAATCTATGTTGAAGCCGAGTTTGCCCTGATATAATCCAGCGCCTGGTCCATGTCGGTCACCGGTATCTCAGGCACTGCGGCGGGAAATTCATTCTTCATTGGACCATCTCCTCGCTTCGTCCAAAATCGTCTTGATGAACGCATCCTTGCCGCGCATATATCCGACGTTATCGTGACGATAAGTGAGCGCAAGACGCTGCTTGAGACTTCCATAAGCAGCCGCGCGGTGCGGATGTGCTCGCAGGTAGTCTCGAAAGGCCAGCTTATCGGCAATTTCGGCATGACCAAGCGCACAAACATGCACATGATGCGTGCGCACTTCGTCAGTATCCTTGCTGAAATAGAACCGCCCTGGCGTACCAGGAATCTCAGCGTCGAGACACTCGCCCCTCACTCGATACCCAAGACCTTCCATTGCACCGCTAAACCGATCGATAGTTTCAGTGTCAGTCAGAATAACCAATATATCGATGATTGGTTTTGCGAGCAGTCCCGGAATGGACGTACTACCGATGTGATGGATAGCAACAAGCGAGTCTCCAAAGACACGCGACAGCGCCGCCGCCTCAGCCTCGAAAGCCAATGGCCAACCAACATCGTATGACTTTACTTCGATTACACGAGCCATTCTCTGTTACTGACCGATTGAGATGTTCACGCAGCGACCGAATTCAATCAACCCTCACCGCACAAATCAAGTGTCGCAATCCATGTGTCTGAAGAGAAGAATTGGTCGGTAAGAAACGAGTCGCTGTCGTTCGAGTCAGGAAGGATGATTGCTCACAACGATGTGTTTACTTATCCACTCGCCCAGCTCGATTCTCGAAAGCTTGCCGCTTGCAACGTCGATAATCAGCGTCTCCTGCTCATCAACTGACGCATCAATTTCGTATCCGTTGAGTAAGAGAAATACTTCCATCGCCGCGTGACCGACGCGCTTGTTGCCATCCACAAATGCATGATTTTGAATTAACGAATGACCCAACGCCGCAGCCTTCCTGGCGAGATCTGGATACAATTCCTCGCCTCCGAAACTAGCCTCCGGTTGCGCCACAGCCGATTCCAAAGCGCCACGATCTCTTAAACCAGAGCTTCCTCCACTTTGTGCAATTAAGAGGGAATGTAGTGAGATGATTTCCTGAAGAGATAAGTAACGCATCAGGAGAGTCTGCGATAGAGGTCCGCATTCTTCTGGAGCACGTATTCAGCCGAGCGGCGAAATTCTTCCTCGAGCTGGCTCAGCTTCTCTTCAATACTCAGGATTGACAACTGCTCTGGAGAAACACTAAGACGCTCAGCAGCTTCCTGCAATTTCGAAGCGGTTGGCTCTGGCAGCTGAAGTTCCAAGACTTTCATGACCATAATCTACACCAACAGACGCCTTTTACTCATACTTGTTCCGCTTTCTTGGCCTCATAGCGTCATACTTTACCTGAAAACTTCTAGTTTTCAATGCCGTGTTTTAAGGGCGGTTTACACAAGAATGCGATTCGTTCTAATCAGTTGTTGGTAGTTGAAAGAGTGACCCTCAGCTCCGGGAAGAACGTTAATATCGGATTATCTGCTGATGATGATCCGTCAAGCGCTTCTCTTACATAATTTGCGATCGTGACTTTATGCGTTTCAATTCTGGCTACGAACTCGTAGCCCATATCCTCGAGTTCTATGGTTCTAAAGTTCCCAATGTCAAAAGGAATTCCATCGCTCTTCTTGACAATGTGAACGGTGGGCTTCCCCAGAAGGTGTCGGATCGCCAACTCATAAAAGACATTTGGATTATGAAAAGAGAGGTCGACGATTACGAGCTTGCTTTTCAAGATATATTCAATGATTTGCTTCGAAATCATTCCGGGCTTCACGATTTGATCGGCGCGGACAACGTTAAGTCCGGATTGTGAAAGAGCCGGCGTCACCAAGGTGCTCAAAACCATATCCGAATGCTTTCGCTCTATGTCGCCTTCCTCTCCAATGGGCGCCATAAAAAAACAGATCGAATCAAAATCACTCTGGCGGGGCTCTGCCTCCTTTTCACTTCCGGCTGTTATTTGAGGCTGTGAATGATCTGTAGTTCTCACCTTATCTATGGAACGATCTACATCGATAATCCATTGGGCACCGTCGACGAGGTTCAATAGACCTATGAAGTCCAGATTACCAACAAACAATTCGACACATTCTTGCCGGTTCTCGGAAGCGATTTCCTCGAGAGAGTCCATCATTACCTGCACGGCTGGTAGTCGTCCACCTTTGAACTTCTCATACAAACTATTGAACGGACCAATACTCTGAATGGCTAGATTAAACGTTGCCCTAGTTCTTGAAGCTTGTGTGCTGGCTGAATTGAGAATTGTAATCGCATTATCGGTTAGTCGCAGTACTTCAGCATGATAACCACCTACTGTTAGACCATACTTCGACGAATTCGTTACTAGCGTTCGACCTGGACCGCTGTCTGCAGCCCGGCCCAATAACTCGAAGATCGTTATCCGCTTCATCTCCCTTGAGGCACCAGCATGCTCGAATATCGTCCGAGCGATCGGGAGCACGCTCTCGAAAGTAGCCGTAGGGTAAGGTTTAGCTGTCCAACTACGCTTCGCTTTCTGATTCTTCTTGTTGGCCTTCTTAGATGTCTTCTTCTTCTTCTTCTGCGAAATTCCGATGCGCGCGTTCTTAATCGATGCATCTCCATTCGAGCCATTTTGATGGACGCTTGACTCGTCCATTAAAACAGCAGGCTCCTGCAACGTTAAGTGTCCCGTTTCATTCTGCGTTTCTTTTGATTCCATCAACCTCTGCTACTTCGGCGGCTAAACATCTTAGTCACCCGTTCCTGTGTCCGGAGTTTGCTTGCAAACACTAAGTTAGATGTCCAAATAATGCGTCCACCGAGGGACACCCCTCCTCGAAAGATAATCTACCAAGTCTTTATCTCCGTAGAACGTGTTACGCCCGTTCTCCCTGAACGCCAACGCCGACTTATCCACCTTTAAACCATTTTGACGAGCCGCCATGGTTAGCTGATAAAGGACTGAGTCGCGTTCACTGGAAACGTTGGGTTTAGCATCGAACACGGCGAAGTCAATCCATCCACCGCTCGTTGATCTGTCACGCAAGTGCGCAAAACTAATTCTCGGCATATCGATCTCCTTCAAAGTTGCCGAATTCTAGTCCGCAACGTCAACTGCGTCAAGTTTGTCAAAGTTTTATATTACTATGCCTATCCTTAATAATGGTCTGGACATGCTTGCTCAGCCAACCTAGAATACGCGTGTGCATGAACTTCAAAAGAAACTTCTTAGGCTGGCCCAGGAAGAGAACCTTGGTAAGTACACTTTGCGGGCTCTCGGCGCGATGGTTGGCGAAAAATCACCCCAGAAAATAAAACACCATCTTGGTCAACTCGAGAAGCTAGGCCTTATCCGAATTGACCGCGGTAACTCCCTCATCGAGAGAACTAAACAGGGCTGGGTCACGAGCATGCTTAAAGGCGCGCAGCTTCTTTCCATTCCCATCCTAGGGGCAGCAAATGCTGGACCCGCGAATCGCCTAGCAGAGGCACATATTGAAGGCTATCTCAGGATTTCAAGCACATTCCTTGGTAGCTCGTCCAAGCGGAAGTTGTTCGCGCTCAAAGTAGACGGTCCCTCTATGAATCGAGCCGAAGTTGATGGAAGGAGAATTGAAAATGGAGACTACGTAATCATCGATAGTGAAGCCCGAAATCCAAAAGATGGCGACGTCGTGCTATCCATTATTGACGGAATGGCAAATCTTAAGAGATATCATGCAGACAAGGCTAATAAACAGGTTGTACTGATTTCTGATTCAACTCAACGCTTTCCACCGATCTATATCCACGCGGATGATGACTTCATGATTAATGGAAAGGTAATCCAAGTCATTAAGAAGCCCATCTCAAAATGAACTTAAGTTCACTATGGTCCAACATGCTCGAATTGAAGACATTGGAAAACCACTTCCAAGAACGATAAGGTCCGACGGAACCAATCTTCGAGCACGATCCTGAGTTTGAATGATCTAACCCTGCACCCGAAGACCTTACGAGGAATGTCATCGCTTACTGAGCCGTCGCTGGCGTTTCAAAGCATCTACTAGCGCGCGTTCTACCCAAGCGGTTACAGTTATTCCCTCTAGATCAGAATTCTTGTAAACGCGAGTCAGAATATCGACGGGCAGCCGCCAACTAACCGTTTTCCGGATAGTCTCGCCGGTTAACGGTCTGCCGGATCCTGATCGTTTGCCACCCCTAGGCAACTGCTTTCTTCTCTGTTTTTTTGGTTCGTTTGATCAGGCCCTGTTGAACTCCCAATTGGAGCGACATATCTTTAAGCACCAAATACAGCGTACTCCGCAGAACATCAATATGAGATCTTCGACCGTTGTAAATAGGAGATCTGGTACCGAAAGCGAATTCATCAAATGATAACCAATTTGTGTTCTCGCGAAACTTCTTCACCGCTTGTTTGTAGAACTTCTTATCTTCAGCATTGAGATCGTCAAGGTTGATCCTTACTCCTGTTTCCAAGTTAACGTATTCCATTTTCGACTTCCCCTTCAAATCCACGGTGATTGCAGCGCCAGCTATTTCACGAGCTCGAACCAAACCTCGTGCCAGTCAAAATACATGCACTCTTGCCTGAACCTTTGGCGAGCAACTTGAACGAATCTTCGAAGCTCATCAACTTCCTCTTCGGTTCCTACAACTGCGACGATCCATCGATTCTGATCGGAGTAGCCTTCCCACCACCCCGCGACAACTCCCATGTCGGTAAATGCACTGCGACATCGCGTCAACTCATCTCGCCACCAGCCCAAGTATCTTCATCAAACGGATTTCCTTCGTTATCCGCTAACGGGAAAAACATGGTTACTTTGAAGTATCGGCGGCCTTCTGCCATATGTATCTTACAAATCAGAAACCTCAGTCAGAAGTATCTCAGTCAACCTTTGAAATAGTCAAGACATTTTCAAATGAGGTTGAGTTGTGCGGAACTCCTCGGACACCGCCTACCCAGGCTGCTTCCGGCCATTGCTTACCGAGGCTTGTACTCGTGCATCTGCTCGAACAAGGGCGTGAGCGTGCCGATTTCGCATTTCTCTTCGCTGAATGTGTAGGTTGTGTTGAAGTCTTCGTAGCTGCGCGCGCGCCAGAGCCGGCCATCCCGGTCGATCACAAGTGAATGGCCCAGGCCACCACGAAATATTCGCGAACCATCAGTGCCGGTGTAGATCGTGCAGGTCCACGGGCGTTCTTCTGGATGAGCCGCCATGTAGCTCTCGATTTCGCGGACAAATTGCTCGAAGAGTCGGGCGCGATCGTTCGCAGGGGCCAGGAGCGTTTCGCAGATGGCGCGACCTAACATCTCGTCGGCTGGCGAGGAGAGTACGCCCGACTGGAGCTCGTCGCTCTGCGTCATCATTCTCGATACAGGGCCTAACTCGGTAAATTCATCCTCTTAAGCAATGACTTTAATCGCGGATCGCCGCGCAGTGGATCGAGAGCGGGATCGACAGCGATTCGGCCGAGATAACAATCCCTTTCGGCGAATGATCTCTCCAGCTCCGCAAATGCCTTATCTTTGTCGCCCAACGCGGCATAAATAAACGCCACATAATAAGGTCGAACGTAACGTGTCTTACCCAGCTCGCGGAGTAGAGATATCTGCTGCTCTGTCTCCGCTCGCTTGCCTTGTTTAGCATATGCGTACGCGACAACTACGACTGACACCCAACCAAAGGGTGACTCGGGCGAGACTTGTCGACCGAGAGCAATCGCTTCGTCGTATCTTCCGTTCTCGACTAATGCCATGCCTAACCAATACCGAGTAAGCGGAAAAGTTGGATCGAGGTCATAGCTATTGCGGCCCTGGATCAGCGCCTTGTCATACTTGCGGGCATAAAGATAGGCGCTGGTCAGAACGGCATTGTTAATCAACGACAAGGTTCCGATTTGCGGATCGCCGATCAAGGACTCAAGACGTAGGGATTGTCGATGAGACTCGCATATTAAGTAAAGGCAAAAGCCGCCTGCGTTATGCTCATCACCTGTCAAACGCACCAGTGACCGCGTGGCTTTGCCTCAAAAGTCAGAACAAAGCGCCAACGGCGCGAGATATAAAAGCCAGGGGCAAGCGCGAAGCGAAGTGGAGCGCGTCGCCCCTGGAAGATAATGAAAGTTCAATTCCAGCCCTGAAAGGGCGGAATGTATTTCGGCCTTTCAGGCCTCATAGTTGGTCTTGCTGTAACCAGGGGCGACGCGCTCCGCTTCGCTTCGCGCTTGCCCCTGGCTTTTATATCTCGCGCCCTTGGCGCTTTAATTTGGCTTGCGCAACACATAAAAGAGGCACCAGCCTCTCTCATGACCCTTGCCGATCACATAAGCGAAACCTCTGAGAAAGTTGAGCGCCAAGGTCCATCTAACCGGTCTTAGAGTAGTGAAATCAAAGACAGAGAGCGAGCCTCCGGGCGCAATCTCC
>DASUYO010000122.1:0-2861 GCA_036377375.1 Pyrinomonadaceae bacterium | reverse complement strand
AGCTTCATGAACACCAATGAGATGACGGTCGAAATGAAAGTCACGACCGAAACTAACGGACCGAGTGAGCCGAGTATCATTCTCAATAACGTTGAGGAGCGGATCGACTGCCGCATCTCCCTGAGCAATTAGCGCTTTGACGATCTCGCTATCGCGTAAATCGACTCCACCAGGTTGTCCGTTTTGCCAGGCGACAACTTCATCAAGATGTCGAATCAGCGTGTCGACGCGAACTCGCGGATCCTTTATGCGTAGAACTTCTTCCAGTGCTTGCCTGCGCGGATCGGCTTCCTCCCTTATTCGCCTTTCCTCATCCGCCAACAGCTGAGATAACGGTTGCAGAAATGTGAGATAGCGCATGCTTTCTGGAACGGCGTACGTGCGTCCCTGGTTAATGATGTCCCTGCGCTTGAGTTCTGCTTCAACGGAGGTTTTGATACCTGCAAGAGAGCGCGCGCTTAGCAGTGACAATCTGTCATCGCCGCGCATATGCGCAGTGACCGCGCGATCGAACAGTGCCCAAGCCCACTCCCAGGACAAGATCCGATAAGGATCATTGTTGTCCACTACCGTTCCCACGGTCCAGGCACTCCAGACTTTTTCGGCCAGATCGGTATGACCGAGCCGCAACAATAGACTCGCTTTCAAGGGCAGCAGCGATTCATGAGACATTGAGACGGCGTCGGGAATCGCAAGCTGAAAGCGATAGAAACGAAAATCGGGATGTTCGATCTTGTCGTGCGCGCGGAGGTTCTCCTCTTGCTTGATGAGCTTCAAAACATCCTCGCTAATATTGGCCGGCTCACCAACCGAAACCAGTGGATAAACCAGGCCATTCCAACCGATGCCGAATCTTTGAGTTTGATTTGGTGATTTGTTCGGCAAAACCCAACCATGGATTTTGCAAACACAGGATCCACCCCAAACACTTCCGACTGCAATCTCAATCTGCCGGTACTCGCAATCGCGCGGATCAGCGAGGCCTTGATCAAAGAGAGTTGCAGTCGCAGTTACGAATTTTTCCGGCAATGACGTTGCGGGCGTCTTCCACACTGCTGTCTGACTTGGCGGAGACGGAATCGTGTCGCCATGGAAAACTGGGGCAGGCACTTTCAGTTCGCACTGGCCCAGCGCCCGTAAGTGGAGGCCCAATTCCAAACACAAGAAGATTGAAAGAAGTGTTAAGAATGGAAACTTTGCAAACATTGGTTGGTCAAGCACCTCGATGTCGCAGCATCACGATAGCATCACAGCCCGTACGCGTCTAACTTTAGGCTTACGCAGATCGGCAGATCTGTGTAATCTGTGCGTCGATGCACGACGACCTGACTCGCAAACTCGACACTCCAAAAGTCACTCCGACACGTGCGTCATTTTCCAGGACGATCGACGAAGCACATTTTGTTTCGGGCACTGTTCTGGCGGCTCCTTATCGCATAGTCGGATTGTTGGGCAATGGCGGCATGGGTGTAAACACTGGAGGAACTAAAATGCGACGAATATCCTTTACGAAGCGAATAGGCCTCACTGTTGTCCTACCATTCCTGTTACTCAGTGCGTTCCCCTCGAATTGTTGGGCTTGGGGCGATCACGGACATCAGATCGTGGTCCTGATTGCTTCGAGATATTTGAATGCACAGGCGCAGGAAAATGTTCTCCGATTGTTGATGGAGGACATCAGAGTAAATGACTATTACTACAAAGCGGCTTGCCCGGACGTCTTAGCATTATCAAAAAGCCAACCGCTCAGTGATGTTCACCGAAAGCAATTACTCGACGAAGGCCTGCGGTGTATGGTGATCTGGCCAGATCCACCATACGTTAAATTCGACCGGCCTTATACGGCGAATTGGCATTTTATTGACATCCCGTTGACTCACAATCCGGGTGGGAAAGCCACTACCTACCAACTTGATTTAGCGCGAGAATGCCTGCTGGGTGCGAAGAATGGTGACTGCGCTTTGCTGGCTTTGGAAAGATTTCAAGCAGTGTTGGCGAACCCGAGGAAGAATGGAAATTATGGCGAGAGCGACGCGAGCCGCGCTGAGGCTCTCAAATTCATAATCCACATTGTTGGTGATATTCATCAACCCCTGCATTGTGCGAACGATCAGGATTTATCGAAACCTGACGACCATGGAGATGCGGGCGGCAATGGCAAAATCGTCAACTGGCTGAATGAGCAAACATATACGTACGGCGTTTGGAATCTTCACGCAGTGTGGGACTCAGGCATACTCGATAAGATTCTGGCTGCTTACAAGGGACAAAACGATTCGTCTATTGAGGAAGCGTTTATCAAAGATTCAAGTCTTCCTGCAGCAGGATCTCCAGACCTTGTCAGGATGCAGGAGGGCAGCGTTTTCGCGTGGGTCTATCAGTCATATCTTTTGGCTGCTGAATATGTTTACGGGAAACTGCCGCCGTACGATGCGAACTACGAATATCCCGTTCTCGATCGTAAAACATTTAAACCCGTCATAGACCCGGCGACGAATAAACCCAAAACAAATTTCGGCGGATATCGATTGACTGAGGAGTACTACACTGCGAATGCTCCAGTTGTGAAACGCCAACTTATCCTGGGTGGTGTAAGACTGGGCCGAATTCTTAACGAAGATTTGGGCAAGTAGACATGCCGTTCTGCCGGCTAAGATAAATCAACAGATGCAGTTGCACGGCTGAGTATTGCCGGACGACTGCATTTTCAGGTGTGTCTTTGGGGAATTCTTCTACTCAGCACGTTGAGCCTGTATGGATTCTGCCCGGTCTGCTGTGTTCACATTACACAGACATTTGTTTATGGCCTGTAGGGGCGGCCCTCCGTGGCCGCCCGATCTCGGAATAAACGACGGGCGGCC
>DASUYO010000121.1:0-3131 GCA_036377375.1 Pyrinomonadaceae bacterium | reverse complement strand
GCGTGGGGACGGCTCAATCGCAGCTTCATGCCTGACTTCAGCGCATTCTCATTTTGGGATGACCTAATCGTGCCCGTGTTTCTCGGAATCGGAATCATGATTGTTTCGTGGGGTCCTATCATCGCACTTTTGATCGCAATGATGTTTGGCGTTCTGAATGGTGGTAGTGGTATGGAACCTTCGTCGCTCGCAGCCGGTCATCACGCGGCGGAGTCAACTGGACCGGACATTTCGGTGCTCACTGATCCCAATGCTGATCCGGCGAAACTGGAAGCGGAAAACAAAAAGCTTCAAGAACTGCGACCCGGTGCGCAGATCGCGCGCGAAGCTGAGCAGTCGAAAGCGGAGGCGAATGATCCCACTGGTTCTCTGAAGTATTTGTTGCGCACGCCACACACCGGACTAGCTTTTGGTCTCCTGGCGCTGCTGTTTATTGGATGGGCATTTTTTTACTACCCGATGGCCCTCACGGTCGCGGGCTACACACAAAGTCTCGGATCAGTATTGAATCCCCTTGTGGGATTAGACACGATTCGCCGAATGGGAACTACTTACTTTAAGGGATTCGGAATGGTGATGATGGTCCAAATCGTATCATTCGTGGTGGGTCTGGTCATCTCCCTGATCACTTCACCTCTTACACTTCCATTCATGGGCAACCTGGTGGGTAGCTTTATCAATGCGTCGTTTACGTTCTACTTCAATCTCGTGGTCGCATGCATTCTTGGGTTGTGCCTGTTCAAGTGCGCGGATCGACTGGGAATCGCCGTAGATTAAGATCAAGCCAAAAAGGGGCACAAAAGGCGCAGAATCGACTGGAAAGTCTTTTGCGCCTTTTGTGCTTTTTTGTGGCATCGCTTCGAGGGGCCGCTCTATAATGCTCCCCGTTCACGCAACGCCTTTCCGATCCATCCCACTCCGCGCTATGAAGGACTGGCAGCTTACCGAAGAATCCTTCAATCTTTTTCTCTCCTGGCTCTCGCTGGATCGAGACGCAGCGGGCAGGAAGTATGAAGACATCCGGCGCCGGGTAATTTTCATGCTCGAGTGTCGCGGCTGCACGGATGCAGAAGACGCAGCCGACGAAGCAATCAACCGCTTCATACGTCGCCTGCCCGAATTAATGGAGACGTACAAGGGCGATCCGTACCCCTACATTCTCGTCGTTGCGCGAAACATCCAGCACGAAAGGGAAAAGAAACAAGTCGTTCCGCTGCCTGAAAACATCAATGAGCTGCGCGCTGATCAAGTCGACGAATTCGAGCAACTTGTTCAAGATTGCCTCGATAAATGTCTCGGCCAGTTAGACACTAAAAATCGTGACTTGCTACTGGATTATTACTTAAACGATAAACAGGAAAAGATTGATTTCCGAAAACGACTGGCCAGGCAGTTGGGAATAGCCCTGAATGCCCTGCGCATACGCGTACATCGCATCAGGAGCACTGTGCACGCCTGCATGGATGACTGCCTCGGGACCGACATACCCGCTGAAATGGAATAGACCCCGAAACCCTTATAAGAGTGGAGCGCGAAAGCGACCTCGAATTCTTTGAGATTCAGTAACCAAAAAGACCTCAGAAGCTATCTCCTCGGGACGTTGTCTCAAAAACGTGCTGCGCAACTGGAGGAACGGCTGCTGAAGGACGACGAATTAATGGAGCAGTTGTCTGTCATCGAAAACGAGCTGATTGAGGATTATGCCCGTAACGCGCTGAGCGCGAGTGATCGTACGCAGTTTGAGCGACTTTTTATAAACAACCCACGCCGGCGTCGCACGTTGATGTTAGTGCACGGACTGAGAAAATACACGCTGGATAGCGGTCATGTAAGCACTGCGGATCGAGCTCCGGCGCCCCGACGGTATTTCCCCCTTCTCAGTCCGAAATGGGGTGTAGCGGCTGCGGCTGTTCTCGTTTTACTCGGCGGCGTGTTCGTCTGGCGTGTCTATTTTAGCCGCAACGATGTCGATAAAGGCCTGCTGGCACTGAATGAGGCCTACAAAACAAAGCGTCCCGTTGAGGCGCGAGTAACCGGTCTCAATTATGCTCAGTTTTCGCAAACGCGCGGACCGAATGACGTAAATTCTCGGGAGCTCGATCGCTCAGCAGCACTTCTGCACAACGCAGTTGCAGAAAAACAGTCGGCTGACGCGCATCATGCACTCGGTCGCCTCTACCTGTTGAAGCGCGATTTCGATAAAGCGACCGTCGAGTTTGAGGACGCACTCAAGCTAACCCCCAACGACGCGAGGCTGCACAGTGATCTTGGTGCAGCACTACTGGAAAAGGGGAAAGTCGAGCGCGTCTCTGATCAATCAGGACGAGGCGAGACAACGCTCGCGAGTAGTTTGGAGCAGTTGAACCGCGCATTGGTTCTGGACGATTCGTTACTCGATGCGCGTTTCAATCACGCACTTCTTTATGAGGAGATGGGGTTGACTCCACAGGCGCTTGAAGACTGGCAAAAGTACGTCGCGCTCGATCCCAATTCCAAATGGGCTGATGAGGCGCGTGCAAAGATTGCCGAGATCAAAAAGCGCGGCGAAAAACAATCTCAACGCAACGAAGATCTCATTCGCCAGTTTCTCGACGCGCGGAAGACCGGCGATCGCGAAAAGATGTGGCAGGTTTTCAGCAATGCCCACTTGCGATACGGCAACGCCATCACAAATAAACTGCTCGACACTTACACCACTGCCGCAACAACACCCGGACGATCTGAAGAAGCGGCAGAGTGGTTAAATAGTTTGACTGAGATGGGGCAACTGGCCAGTGATAGGACAAGTGATCGGTTTACAGTAGATATCGCGCAGGTTTATCGCTCGGCGACACCGGCTCAACTTAAATCTTTAGCGCAAGCTCGTAGCGACTCTGTTGCTGCTTCCCAGTTTTTTAATCAATCAAAGAACGATCAGGCAATCGCACTTTACAGTCATGCAAGAAGCGACTTCGCAGCAGCAGGCAATCATCCTGAAGCATTGCTGGCAAGTTTTTGGATTGCGTACTGCTTCGTCCAACGCGGTGACACGCAGAACGGACTCACAATCCTGGAAGAAGTGGAGCGTGAGTGTGAAACACGCGGCTACAAATGGTTGCAGTCACTAACACAGATTGGCCTCGCGAATGGAT
>DASUYO010000120.1:0-5819 GCA_036377375.1 Pyrinomonadaceae bacterium | reverse complement strand
ATGATGAGGCGTCCATGTTCCGTTACTTATCGATGGACGCTTTGCGTCAAGCGAGAAGGCATGATGAGCCTGGCCCAAGCGCCCTGCATTCTTTATACCATCTCCTCAGTGGCTACGGCGAACGGATCGGCCGCGCGTTTTTGGTTTTGATTTTCATTTGGTTACTGTTTGGCGTGCTCTACATCTTGACGGGCCACATCAAATTACAGGGTTATACCATTGGCGCAATTGGTCAAGGTTTGGTCCGTGCTCTCAACCACAGTCTACAAGTTCTTACTCTTCAACGAACTGAATTGTCCAAAGGGATCGTGACACCGTTTTTAGTCACGCTTGAAATGGTAGTGGGTCCATTGCAAATCGCATTGCTGGCTTTGGCTGTTCGTCGTCAGTTCATGAGATAGAACTCTTTGCCAGACTTTTTCTTGCCAGAGTTTTGCCAGACTTTTAAAGGATATTTTCCGCAACGAGCGGCCTAAATTGTTTCTACCTGGACGCAATCCGCTGTTATTTGCTTGTTTTTTGCAGAAATTAGAGGAAGAAAATCGCTGTACTATAGATTATGAATCCCACGCTCTAACCATCTGAGCTACCCCGCCATGAGCGCGTAGTATAGCAAATCAGTCAGTTAACTCTAATCTACCATCCCTTAAACTCACGGGATGCCGTGCTTATGCAGGAAGTAACTGAAATTTCTGCGATCGATTCCGAGCAGTCGGGCCGCGCGGCTCTTGATTCCGTTTGCTCCGCTCAACGCTTCCAGAATGATCTGCCGTTCCGCAGACTCCACGCGATCCTTCAACGACCGACGCCTGCTAGTGTCATGTCTCAACTTGTCAGGAAAACTCGACGCTCGCAACGTCCTTCCCTTCTCCATTATCACCGCATACTCAACTGCGTTCTTTAGTTCGCGTATGTTGCCGGGCCAGCCATAGTCCATCAACATCTGAGCCGCCGCCAGATCCAGGTCTTCGATCTCTTTTTTCAAAGCGGTCTGACACTCCTTCAGAAAGTGTCTGGCCAACAATGGGATGTCTACTTTTCTTTCTCTTAGAGGAGGCAGGTAGATGGGAAAAGCATTTAAGCGGTAATACAGATCTTCTCTGAACTTACCTTCATGAATCGCAGTGATCAGGTCGGCATTCGTGATTGCGATCACCCGGACGTTTACTTTAACTGTTTGCGAATCGCCGACCGGTTCAAACTCTCGCTCTTGCAACACCCGCAGCAGTTTCGCCTGACCCGCCAACGACATACTGCCAATTTCGTCAAGTATGATCGTGCCGCCGTCGGCTAGTTTGAACCTGCCTTTCCGATCCTGCATTGCGCCTGTAAACGAACCTTTGCGGTGACCAAACAACTCGCTTTCCAGCAGCGTTTCAGTTAAGGCAGCGCAATTTACTTTGATCAGTGGACCATGAGCACGACGGCTGTGAAAATGGATCGCTTGAGCAATCATTTCCTTGCCCGTTCCGCTTTCTCCCTGAATCAGAACCGTCGTATCAGTCTTTGAAACGAGATCTATCAGCGAACACACTTTCCGGATCTGCTGACTCTGCCCAACGATAAAAGGAAACTCGGGGGCACTTTCGACCAGGTCGTCAGACAAACTCCCATTGTCCTGCGCCTCTGAACGTTCTATCGGTCGCGCGATAACAACTGCGACACTTCGTCCTTCGTGCTCTACAGGATGACACTCGACATCGACCAGTAATCCACCTGGTCCAGGTAGAACGCGATCGAGGTTCATGCCGACGACCTCTCCAGTTGAAGATCCTAAAAGCGCAATTCCTTTTTGATTGGCCTTCAGAATGGATCGGGATACTGGATCGATAAGAAACACGGCGCTGGTGGCGTGTTCGAATAATAGTGCAAGGACACCATCGGACGTTTTGGGGCACTGGGCCTGACTGGGTTTAATCATGAGGTCTCCCGCAGAGGGAAGGCGACCTACAGGTCACCACTCAGCGTACTGGATCTTTAGTGTGCTGACGAGACTGGGATTAGTTTGAACGACCAGTCAGGTAGCTAGTTTGAAGTTCAAGAAACAGCGAACGCATCGAACTTCGCGAAAGTGTGTATCGGGCTCTACACTTCCTATGGCTTTACCAGTCATTTTTGTTAGGAAGGAACCTCACGGGTAACAACCTACTTCGCAACGTGAATGTGATCGTTATGCATTTTCAGAAGCTTGTCAGAAATTGCTTTGTGTGGTCCTTCAACGCGAGTCCAGGGACCGAAGAGTTGGACCGGATACCCTGACGGTTGCGCCCAACCACCGCGCGCTTGCAGCGCCTTGTAAAGTTTGTAGCCGAGGTTTCTTCCCTTCTCTTCGTGGATGATGCGAGCTCGATCCGATTCCTGTGCGGCCGATGCTTTCTTCATGGCCTCATTCCATTCCTGTGCCCAGCGCCCAATGCCTTTGCCGCCGACTTCGTAAATGTCGATAGCCCTGCCTGAGCGATGAAGTCCCATGGTGCCGCGTCGCAACACGACCATGAGTGGACTGTCAGCAGTCGAGCCGGCGGCTTGCGCAAACTCCTCGAGCACAGCGCTGATCTCATCGGCAAGTTTCGGGACCACTACGATCGGAGACGTGGCGGGCCAAAGTGCTCGATAGAAACGGCCGCTACGAATTGGTCGATGGCCCGGATGTGGTCCAGGTGGATGCATGGGCCATCTACGAAGTGGGGCCATTCCACCGCGCCGCGCAGTCCTCAAGCGATAGGTTCTTACATGCCCTGCTGATCTGGCGAATCCCCGTGCCATGTTGTTCACCGCCCTCCAAAATTCCTGTTGTACCAATATCGGCCTATGATCCGGCCCGCAATGAGTTTGTTTTCGTCGCCCGTGTGACTGACGTTGCGAATGATGAATTCGAGCTTTGCGTTCTCATCCAATCGAATTAGCACCGGCAGACAGTTCTGACCCCATGGGTTAACGATCATTTGCAACCGCAGGTATGGGAAAACTGGTTTGCCGTTCTGTAGCAGAAGCCATTCGAGCCCCGGCGTGAGGATGCGATCAGGATGCGCAGCAAAGTCTTCTGTGAACTGCGCAAAGTGAGTGAGTACACCGCAATATTGAGGATGTAGTTGAAAGCTGGCGAGCACGGCCTGCTCACCTCTGTGTGGAACCTTCGCGATGTAGCCGCTCGCGTCAAAGCAATTGGCGTCGGCGGGAACACTGCACTCGATCACACGTTCGTTAGCAATAGCAGTAGCCATGACATTTACTCAGGCATGCGTCCGGTTCCGAGTGTCTTGTAACCCTGAAGCACGATGTAAAGAGTTCCAGGCAGTGTTGAAAGTTCCTCAATTTGAATTCGAATTGACGTTCTCGGTTCGATGACCATTGGTCGAGCAAAAGGTCGAAACGGCCGATCACCATTAGCTGATCCTAAACCAGCGATGTTGTGAATCGGTTTGTTCTGTAGTTCGCGTCCAGTGCCGAGCACGTCGATCGTGTACAGAAAGCTGATATCTTCAGAGCCCGCGGGCTCAAATGCGGTGCTGAGAATTGTTGGATCTATTTGGTCGAACGGTACATCTGCGGCGACTAGTGGTGCAAAACGTGGACTGAATCTGAATCCACTCGCGTTTCCTACGTTAATACTCGCCAGACCGTCAGCAATAGCGCGAAGCGGCAACGTTGAGGGTCTTACACGAGATATCGAGTAAGTCGAACTTAATACCGGACTGTCAGCAGACCCTGTGCCGGACTGTACGATCACCACGTCGCCTGCTGAAAGTGGTCTATCAACGCCGGCGACCTTCAACGGTACTGGTAGGCTTTGAGTAAAGTTCAGACCCTCAGTGCCAATTGGTGTTGCCACACTAAGTTTATGTCGACCGTCGATGACGAGGAGGTTGCCCCTGACATCCAGAATTGACACGAGTACCTCATCGAACTCATTACCGTATACCGTTACCGTCTCATCACCTTCAACGGGTAGTCTATTCGTCGTTAGATCAGGTCCAACGACCGGCGTCAACACACCGACGACCATATTGACGTGGCTCACAAGATTGTTAGTCTTGTCTAAAACGCGTAGAGAGGAAGTGAACTCTTGAAATGGGAACATGATCACGACTTTTCCATCGGTGCCAATCGTCCCAGTTGCGAGTTGAGTCTGATTTGCGATGTCAATGATGACGATTTCTGAGCCAGCAACACCGTTCACCTGAATTCCCTCAATAGCTGGCGCAGCCGTTGCTGTTCGGGTGACAGGAACAAAGGAAGTAATTGGTGTTGTTGAAGTCCCGATTGCTGGTCCAAAATTGCGTGGTGTCTTCTGTTCATCCAGCACGAAGCTGTAACCCATCGACACTGCCACAAACACACCCTGCATGCTGATCTCAACGACGTCCTGGAGCTTCACCACATCCTGCACGTTGCTCGCGGATTTGCCGGTCAACTTGAACTCAAAGACGTAGTCGAATGGGATCGTCTTTGTAAGTGGTGCAGTAAGATCTCTCGCGACGGGCGCAGCCGATCTGTTAGCAACAGGTCTTGAATAAGTCAGTGGTTTCATCCGTATCACCTATCAACGTTGTACCTGGTTCCGACTCAAGCCACCTTCTTGTAACCCTGAAACACGATGAACAAACGACCGCGGCCCGAGATCTCTCTTACTTGCACTCTTATGCTGGAGCGCGGCAAAAACGTCATCGGTTTCGGTAGAACTCTAAATGGTCGATCGCCATTTGCGATGCCCAAGCCGGCGACGTTATGTACCAGTTTGTTCTGTAACTCGCGACCAGTTCCCGCATCGATGATCGAGTAAAGGAATCTCACGTCGCCCGCGAGATTCAGTCGTTGAAACATTCGTCCGGCAGTGTCTCGAGGCACGCTTGTTAGTCGACCTGCGGAAAAGGCGAGTAGCAACCTGAGCGGATCGAGACGAATTCCATCAAAAAGCGCTCGAGCCGGTTTGATGTCTGTGAGCTTGATTGTTTTTAGATCAATGTTGGCACTTTCCGCAGGCAGCTGGATTTCCAGACCGGTGTCCTGTGGATCGAGGCTGTAGCCGATCGCTAACGCTACGAACCCGCCATCGACATTGACCAGTATTTCGTCTTCCTCGATGTTGTCTGGTTTTCCTTTAAGCTGGAGCGTGGAAACGTAATCGAAAGGAACAACGCCAGTCGTCGGTGCGTGTCTAGCCGGTGCTTCTCCGAGCGAGTTGTAGTTACCTGTCTGGTAGTTATAAACCGGGACCTTCCTCAACGGATCCATCTCCAGCAAATTCCGAACTGCTCCCTCGACATCACCAGCAACACCCAGCACCTTGTAACCCTGTAGCGTGATATAGAGACGCCCCGTAACGTTCCTTGTTCGCTCTTCGACTTGAAGCCTTATCGTCGACCGCGGCATAAACACCATCGGCTGCGAGAGTGCTTTGAATGGTCGCCGGCCGTTCGCGCCTCCTAATGTGGCGACGCTGTGTACCGGTTCGTTTTGTAACTCTCTCCCGGTTGCCGAATCGACAATACTGAGAAGGAACCCGAATGATTCAGGAGGTTTTATACGCTGGAAAATATTTCGTGTTTCAGTGACGATCAAACCAGGATCGAGTGTGTTATCGGTCAGCGCGGCTGTTTCAAACCGCGGATCTATTCTGAAACCTTCGATGAGAACGTCCGGAGGAAAGTCCCCAAGAGTGATGTCAACGAGACGCTTTCCTTCGTTGCCAAGATTCATCTCGACTGGCTTTGCTCGGTCTTCTTCGAACGCATAGCCAAGCGCGACAGCGACAAATACGCCTTCCAAACTGACACTGATCACATCCTGCGTCACGTTGCCGACTTCGCCAGTGATCG
>DASUYO010000119.1:0-2984 GCA_036377375.1 Pyrinomonadaceae bacterium | reverse complement strand
ATTGCGGATCCCGACCGACCTTCGTCGGTGCGGCCTGCGAAAAGTACGGGCGATGAGATCGATCCGAATGACGTGGTACGAATCAGCTCGAATCTCGTGCCGATTCCCGCTTCCGTAGTTGATAAACGCGGCAACGCGATCGTCAATTTGAAATTGGACGACTTTGAGCTTCGCGTCGATGGCGATCTGCGACCGCTCAGCGAGCTGTCCCGCTCTGAAACCAGCGTTCGACTCGCAATGCTTTTTGACAACAGCGGCAGTCTTGACGCTGCTCGCGAATTCGAAAAGCAAGCGGCGATTCGCTTTTTCAAGAAAGTGATGCGAGCGAAAGACGAAGCGGCCATCTATTCAATCGAGACTGACAGCTATCTGGCCCAACCGTTGACCAACGATGTCGTTCGTCTCGAGCACACTATCGCGATGTTTGGACGTCCGGAAGGTGGGACTTCGCTCTTCGATGCCATAATCAACGCGTCGACATATCTGCGGCCATATACCGGACGCAGAGTTCTGGTCATCGTTTCTGACGGAATCGAAACGACAAGCAAGAACACCGATTTCGATTTTGTGGTCCAACATGTACTGGCCGACGATTGCCAGATCTACGTGGTCCAGACCGGTCTTTACGAAGGCGCGAATGTTCGCGCGCTTGCTGCCGAACGTCGTATGGAGCAGTTGTCGGGTCAAACTGGCGGCGCGGTCTACCTCCCTAAAACAACGGATCAACTCGATGTGGCGTTCGATCAGATCGCCGCGGATCTCGCGCAACAGTATGTTTTGAGTTACTACCCGGGCGCCGATCAGCGTGATGGTCGTTTGCACAAGCTGGACCTGCGGATCAAATCGCGAAATGATGTGCGCGTGCGTTCAAGGAAGGTTTATTATGCGCCAAAGCCCGCGCCCGCTGCGGGTTATTAGGTAATGGAAAAGCTGATCGAGCAATTCCTCGAACACCTGCGCTACGAGCGCAACGTCAGCGCACACACCTTACGCAACTATTCAAGCGACCTCGAACAGTTCGTCCAATTCCTCACACGCGATGAAGCGCCAGAGATCACACAGATCGATCATCTGACGATTCGCGAATGGCTCGCATCGCTTCACACCGCGCACAAAAGCAAAAGTTCGATTGCTCGGAAGCTGGCAGCGCTGCGCACCCTCTTTCAGTTTCTCGTGCGCGAAGGTGTGTTGGAGCTCAATCCGGCGAAACTCGTCGCCACGCCGAAGTTGGAAAAGAAGTTGCCGAAACATCTCTCGATCGAAGAAGCGATCAGGTTCATCGAGTCGCCCGATCCGGAAACTGATTTGGGAAAGCGCGATCGCGCGATGCTGGAGTTGATGTATGCGACAGGCGTGCGTGTTGCAGAGTTGACGACACTGAACCTTGCGGACGTTGATTTCAAGAGTCAGTTAGTGCGCGTAACAGGGAAGCGACGAAAGCAACGTATCGTGCCGTTTGGCGATCCGGCGGGTGCGGCAATCAGAAGTTATCTGGAAGTGCGGGAGAAGTTTTTTTTGAATGCGCCGATCTCGAAACGTGATGAGGAGGCGCTGTTTTTGAACTATCAGGGGACGCGAATCACGACACGATCCGTGGGCCGGATGGTTGAGAAATACATACGCATCTGCGCCGGAATGCACAACATCAGCCCGCACGCGCTGCGGCATTCGTTTGCTACGCACTTGCTCGACAGTGGCGCAGATCTGCGCGGCATCCAGGAGCTGCTCGGACACGCGCGGCTTTCAACGACGCAGGTTTACACGCACGTTTCGGTGGAAAAGTTGATCGAGGTCTACGACAAAGCGCATCCCAAGGCATAAAGATGCTCAGTTAGTTATGGCTTGAGATGGTTCACGAAGAGTTCAGAGTTCAAGCTTTAGCTTGCAGGCCTTATTGCCGAATGTGACAACCTAAAGGTTGAACTCTGAACTATGTCAAATTCAGTTATAGCGTAGGCAGATCCTCTTCGCCGTTTGCGCTTTCGATTGCGGCCTGGCAGGCGGCGTCGTAGCGCGCGGTGGGCACGGCTTCAAGGCGTCGCTCGTCGATGGGTTGACTGCAACGAGCGCAAATTCCGTAGCTTCCTTCTTTCATCCGCAACAACGCCTGATCGATGTCAGCAACGAGCTTCGAGCTGCGCTCTCCGAGACGCAGTGCGATCTCCTTGTTCAAATCCTGCACCGAGAGATCCACGCTGTCTTTGACTCCGTCATCGTAGTACTCGAGTGCGGCCGCCTGATCGGTGCGGACCTGTTCTGTTTCCTGGCGTAGCTGGTTGATAAGAAGACTGCGGAAGTGTTTCAGTTTTTGAGCGTCCATGCGCGCGCCAGTATAACATTAGCCGCTGATTACCGCAGATGAACGTCGATTTAGATTTAGAACCTCGCGATCAGCGCAACGCGGGCTCCGCGCGGAGCACCCGGCGAGATGTTGTTGTTGCCGTCAGCGTTCAAGTAATAGGTGTTGTCGAACAGGTTTTGTAAGTTCGCTTGGACACGCCAGCGTTCGGTTATAGAAAAGAACACGGCTGCATCGGCGCGAGTATACCCGGGCAGCACGACGGTATTATCGACAGATGCAAACATGTCTGAGCGGTGAATAATTCCCAGTCCGAGTCCGAGGCGGGGAAGCACTCTGTAGTTGTTCCACAACGAGAAGGTGTGATGAGGAACGAGGGCAACTTGCGCGCCCTTGACCGCGGAAACTGTAGCACTGCTGATAAACGCGTCCTGATAAGCGTAGCCTCCAGTCACGCTCCACTTCGACGTCACGAAACCATTTAAGCCCAGCTCGTAGCCATTCGTCCGTTGGCTGCCGGTTTGTAAGATCCGTGCAGGGTCAGTTGGATCGGTGGCTCGGGTGTTGGTGCGATCCTGGCGGTAAAGCGCTGTCGTGAATGACAAGTTGCGCCGGATGTCCCACTTCGCGCCCAGTTCGTAATTGGTAAATTTTTCAGGTTTGACTTGTTGCGTGATTGTCGTTA
>DASUYO010000118.1:0-2990 GCA_036377375.1 Pyrinomonadaceae bacterium | reverse complement strand
GATCTCGATCTCGCGAACAGTCTGTTCCAACACGCCTTGCTTCTCTCTAACACCAACGGGTTCGCCAGTCAGGTGCAGCGGCACCGTGACTTCGATCTTCTGTCCTTTAACCAGCCTCGCGAGATCGGCATGTATCAATCGACCTTTCACCGGATCGATCTGCCGGTCGTGGAACATCACCTCGCTGGCGCCAACGCCCTCGACGTCGATCGTGAAGATCGTGTTTCGTCCGGCTTCGGAACGAAGGATCGCAGCCAAATCACTGAGCGGAGCAACGGCGGCAACAGTCTCGCCATCACCGCCATAAACCGTAATCGGAACCATGCCATCCCGCCGCGTGCGCCGCGCATCGTTTTTGCCGCGACCTTCACGCACTTTTGCCTGCACCTTGTATTCTTTTTTCTCCGCCATGATTTCTCCTTACAAACTTTCAGCGACCCGGCCCGCATGGTCCAGGTCGCTGATGGTCTTCGTTTAAGCCATCAGGTGTTTGCCCTTCGTCAAACGAAGAGCGAGGAAACTGAAGTCTCCTCGTGGATCGACTTGATCGCTTTCGCCAGAAGCGGCGCGATACTTAGTACTTTTATTTTATCCAGCTCGCAGGCGTGATCGCGTAACGGAATCGTATTGGTAACGATTACCTTTTCGATATCCGATTCGCGCAGCAGCTCGACTGCTTTGCCGGAAAACACCGGATGCGTGAAACACGCATGTATTCGTTCAGCGCCCGCATCTTTCAATGCGCGTGCGACCTTCGTCAACGATCCGCCGGTGTCGCACATGTCGTCGACGATCAAACAATTGCGGCCACGAACGTCGCCAACCACGTTCATGACTTCGGCTACATTGGCCTTCTCACGACGTTTATCGCAAAGAGCAAGTTCGGCATCGAGCCGTTTCGCGTAAGCTCGGGCGCGCTCAGCGCCGCCGGTGTCAGGAGCAACGACCGTCAAGTTCGGTAACGGATACTCCTGGTAATAACCGATAAAAACCGGTGCAGCATACAGGTGGTCCACCGGAATATCAAAGAAGCCCTGAATCTGCGCCGCGTGCAGGTCCATCGTCAACAAACGTTGCGCGCCGGCAACGGTTATCAGGTTAGCAACAAGCTTCGCAGAGATCGGAACACGCGGCCGGTCTTTCTTGTCAGACCTGCCGTAGCCGTAATACGGAATCACGGCAGTGATGCGCTCGGCTGACGATCGACGAAAAGCATCGATCATTATCAGCAGCTCCATCAGGTGCGCATCAGTCGGAGGACCAGTCGGCTGTACGATGAAGACGTCGCCGCCCCGGACGTTTTCATCGATCTGAAAGTTGAACTCGCCGTCAGAAAAGCGCTCCGGATACGCTTTGCCCATGTCACAAGTCAGGTGGCGACAAATCTCTTCCGCCAACTTGGGATTCGCATTTCCGGAAAAGATCTTAATGCCGCCGGTTGTGCTCATAGCTGTTCAGCGTGACAAGGATTGGCTGGGGCGGGTGGATTCGAACCAACGAATGCCGGTTCCAAAGACCGGTGCCTTACCACTTGGCTACGCCCCAGTATCTGTTTTATCTGTTTGCAGTTTTAAGAGAGCGTAAAAGCGGGAACCCCGATGAATTCATTGCCCTGACGTACTCGTCGCGTGAAATGGTTTCACAGGAAAATGCCCGCCATCCTGCTTCACACTTCAGACTCTCGAGAGCGTGATCTCTCGCCGTCTCGTTCTCAAAGACACCAAACACGCTCGAACCGCTTCCAGCCAACAAAGCGCCCCGCGCACCTGCTTCAAGCAACGCCGTTTTGGCGCGCTCGATCTCAGGTTCTATCTCAAAGATCACCCTTTCAAAGTCATTGCACAGAGGCAATTGCCTGCTGTCGGCGGAAAGCACGTCCGCTAGGGAACTTGAAAGAATAGAGGCCGCTTCAGAAGTTGTCAAGGAACGAGCATTTAGAGATGCATATGCACTTGCCGTCGAGACTCCGGCCTTGGGAGTAATGATAATCAGGTGCTGTTTTGGCGGGTCATGAAGCGCTTTGACAGTCGTTCCAGTGCCTATCGCAATGCTTCGACCACCCGTCAAAAAGAACGGCACATCAGAGCCTAAATCGCGGCTGATAAGCCTTAAATGCTCGAGCTTCAGAGCACCTTCCCAAAGCGCATTTAACGCCAACAGCGTCACTGCCGCATTAGAAGACGCACCTCCGAGCCCACCTCTTGAAGGAATTCTCTTCGTCAACGTTATTTCGGCGCCGCGCCAGGACTGAAGATACTTTCCTAACGCCCGCCCCGCTTTGACGATCAGATTACTCTCGTTCGTGGGGATCGCCCGATCATCGCAATGGACGACAATCTGGTTGTCGTCTCGCAGAGTGAAGGTCAACTCGTCGCGCAGCGAAACCGTTTGCAGGACGGTTATGACCTCGTGATAACCATCAGGTCGTTTACCGAGAACTCGCAGGGACCAGTTGATTTTGGCGAACGAAGGAAGACTGAGAGACGTGGTGTTCAACGCGTAATGAAAGTCTGTGTCAGATAAACCGAGCCGTCAGCGGCGACGAACGTTCCGATCGCCATCGCGCGGAATTCCGGAGACAGGATGTTAGCGCGGTGCTTGGCAGATTGCATCCACTTTTCGACCGCGAACGTTCCGGGATCGTCGAAGCCCTGACTGTACGCGATGTTCTCACCAAGAACGGTGTAACGCAAAATGCCGGCGGCGCGGGCTCTATTTCGCAGACCCAATCCTTCCGGCGTCACGTGCGCGAAGTAGGTTTGGCGAGACATACTCTCGGAGTGAATCCGGGCCATGCGACAGACGTCCGAGTCCCAAACAAATGCCGGCAGGCCATTCTGAATACGCATGAGGTTGGTTCGCTCAAAAGCTCGCTTTTCGATGTCGTTGGGCTCAACTAAGGCGGAGGGAATGGAGCGGGCGGTGACAGGCGAGATTGCAGTGATCAGGCGGGCCACAGGCTGCGGCTTAGCGTCCTGCGCCAAGGCAGC
>DASUYO010000117.1:0-4165 GCA_036377375.1 Pyrinomonadaceae bacterium | reverse complement strand
GACTTCGCGTTACTGGCGTAAAGGCACATACGTTGCAGTCGTCATTCACCAGCAGATTGAATGAATAAGGAGCAACAATGAGAAGCAGCAGCACCCGAACTGACTTAATAACATTAGCACTAGCCCTTGTTACATTAATTGGGCTGGCGATTGCACCTGACACTGCATTTGGCCAGGACGGAAACACGTTGGCCCAACCGCAGAATGTACCATCAGCAATCGAAGGCATCGTCACCAAGCGCACAGCGGACACATTCACAGTGCGTAGCGCTGGAGGTACCGAAACGGTCGTGGTCTTGACTGATACGACCACGGTAAAGATGGTCCGCAAGGGGTTATTCCGACGAGACAAACTTTCCGGCCCGAGTTACATCCTGCGCGGCCTCAGATTGAAAGCCACAGGCCGCGGTAACGCAGACGGACAACTTGTAGCTGACAACATTCGATTCGATGAACAGGACTTGCGCACGGCACAAGCGCTTGAGTCGCGCGTCGATCCAGTTGAGACGCAGGCAAATGCGACCCAGGCGCTTGCTGAATCCAACCAGCAACGCATAGTCGAGACTGAAGAGAATGCTAAACGACTCGCTGGACAAGTTGACGAGCTCAGCAGCGTCGCTAACGCAGCCCGCGCTGACGCGGCGAAAGCACAGACCAGTGCCGATCAGGCTCAGTCAGATGCAAACACAGCCAATCAACGAATCAACGGCCTGGATGATTATGCGATCATCAAAACGGTCACGGTGTTGTTCAAGTCTGGCAGTGCGATCCTTTCACCTGAAGCCCAGCAGGAGATCGATCAGGCAGCCGCCGGCATACAGGGCGAGAATCTAAAAGGCTGGATGGTTGCGGTAACAGGTTATGCGGATTCAACCGGCAAGACAGCCAGGAATCGTTCGCTAAGTGAGCGTCGAGCCGATGCGGTCATCAACTATCTGGTGACTAAACACGGCCTTCCGCCGCGCCGGCTGGTCCAACCTTTCGGTTACGGTTCCTCAGATCCTGTGGCCAGCAATAACACGAGCAAAGGCCGCGCGCTGAACCGACGCGTTGAGATCAGTGTGCTTGTCAACAAAGGAATTTCCTCCGAAGCAGCCAGCCAAACGGCTTCGCGGCCATAGCTGGAACATACGGTTTGCAAGGGTCGGAGAAGAGAGGAGCAGAACAATGAAGGCTAATATGCAACAAGCCTCGAGGCTCCGTCCTTGCACCCTGCCACAAACGTGCGCGAGACTGAATTTTCTGCACGCAGTGCGAAGCTTATGGCCCGTGGACCAGACCTTTCCATATCGTGTGATTGTGAGTACCATTCCTGCATGCAAACAGTAGCGAATGACGATGGCGTCTCAGTATTTGAGAGTGTACGCCCGCGCTTGTTCGGGATCGCGTATCGCATGCTCGGAAGCGCTGCTGAGGCTGAGGACATCGTCCAGGATGCCTGGTTGCGTTGGCAGGGCACCGATCGCAGCGCAGTTATAGATCCGCCGGCATTCCTGGCGACGGCAACGACGCGACTAGCAATCACCTTCGCACAGTCCGCACGAGCGCGACGCGAAACGTATATCGGCCCCTGGCTGCCCGAGCCCGTAGATACTTCCGGAGATCCGCGACTCGGCGCCGAAAGGGCCGAAGCTTTGGAATTTGCCGTCCTGCTCTTACTTGAGAAACTTTCTCCCACAGAACGCGCGGCATACGTTCTGCGAGAAGCATTTGACTATTCCTACGATCAGATTGCCTACACCGTTCGATCAACCGAATCGAATGCTCGACAACTCGTTACCCGCGCGCGCAAACACATTAGTGACGGTCGTCGCAAGTCAGTGAGCTCGAGCGAGCAACGACGTCTGCTCAACGCCTTCATCGGCGCCTCGCAGAAAGGCGATATTTCTGCGCTGGAAAAACTCTTTGCATCCGACGTTGTTTCCTACGCCGATGGTGGGGGAGCCTTACACGTAGCCCGGCTTCCGGTTTCCGGACGTAATCGCGTGGCGAATTACTTTGCTTCAGTAGGCGCGTTCATGGGTAAGGGCGTAACGATTGAGTGGATCGAAACAAACGGACAGACAAGCGCGCTCGTGTTACGGAATGGAGCAGTCACAGCCCTGGCGACCATCGAAGCGTCAGCGGAAGGTATCTTCAGAGTCTTGTTAATGATGAGACCCAGTAAGCTCAGAGCCGTCTCGCGGTGACTGACGCAACGCTGGTCCAACCCGAATCCTAACTCCCTCATTCCAGTCCAGAGTTGTGCGTGACTTGTGAACGTAAGACTGCGTAGCCGCTCGATTTGTGACAGGTCATTTTCAGATTCTGAATTCATAGCTGAAAAATGATGTCACAAATGACAAGCCTGTTCAGTCTTAGCGAGCACGGAAACAATAACTGGCAGTAACGAACGCACGGCGAGAAAACAGAAAGGAGATCGATATGAAGATTATCGTTATCGGTGGCACCGGCTTGATTGGATCAAAGCTCGTAAGCAAACTAACCGCGCTCGGTCATGAAGCGGTGGCAGCGGCGCCTAATACGGGCGTCAACACGCTCACTGGTGAGGGACTTGCCGAAGTTCTCAAAGGAGGCCAGGTGGTTGTCGATGTCTCGAATTCACCATCGTTTGAAGATGCCGCAGTGCTGGAGTTCTTTCAGACGTCGACCCGCAATCTCCTCTCTTATGAAGCTGCGGCGGGCGTGGGGCATCACGTAGCGCTCTCGATCGTTGGAAGCGAGCACTTGCCGAATAGCGGTTATATGCGAGCGAAGGTCGCGCAAGAGAAGTTAATTAAGGAAGGTCCGATTCAATACACGATCGTCCAGGCGACGCAGTTCTTCGAGTTTGGCAAACGGATCGCCGACGAGGCCACCGTTGACAACATCGTTCGCGTGCCGCCGGTTCTTTTCCAGCCGATAGCCGCAGAGGATGTTGCCAGTGCGCTCTGTAGCGTAGCGATCGCTTCACCGCTGAATGGCACGCTTGAAATCGCCGGTCCCGAAAGTTTTCCTTTCGACGACTTCATCCGGCAACGACTCGAAGCCCTCAATGATTCGCGCGAAGTGATTGCCGACAGAGACGCAAAATACTTCGGTACCGAGTTGAGCGAGCGGAGCATCGTGCCGGACAACGACGCACAACTCGGCGAGACACGTTTCCAAGATTGGCTCAGGCAGCCTACGAATCAGGTTCCGCCCCCGAAGACGCAACCTGCGACCGCTGCTTCGAAGTAAGGTCGCAACACTTGAAGTAATGAGAACTGCAAAAGAGGAGAGTGTCATGAGTACTATAACAACGAAAGATGGAAGGCAGATTTACTACAAAGACTGGGGCACTGGCCCGGCAGTTACGTTCTCGCACGGCTGGCCTCTGAACGCAGACGCCTGGGATGGGCAAATGTTTTTCCTGGCCCGGCACGGTTTCCGTGTTGTCGCCCACGACCGCCGAGGTCATGGACGATCGACCCAAACGCCTGACGGCAACGACATGGATGGTTATGCCGACGATCTCGCGGCCGTCATTGAGGCGCTCGATCTCAAAGACGTTACGGTCGTGGGTCATTCCACCGGCGGTGGAGAGGTCGCCCGTTACATTGGTCGCTATGGGACTGAAAGGGTAGCGCGGGCAGTCCTGATCGCAGCAGTGCCGCCGCTAATGCTGAAGACTGCCGCCAACCCTGAAGGTTTGCCAATCGAGGTCTTCGACAAAATCCGCGCTGACCTTCTCAAGGATCCTTCGCAATTCTACGAGGATTTGGCGACGCCGTTTTATGGTGCGAACCGGCCAGGAGCAAAAGTTTCACAGGGAATGCTGGATCAGTTCTGGCTTTGGAGCATGCAAGCGGGTTTGCTGAACGCCTACGAAAGCATCAAAGCCTTTTCGGAAACGGACCAGACGGAGGATCTTAAAAAATTCGACGTGCCAACGCTCGTGTTGCACGGTGAAGACGACCAGATCGTTCCCGTCAAAGACTCGGCGAAGAAATCGGCAAGACTGATCAAAGACGCGAAGGAAATCTATTATCCGGGCGCACCGCACGGTATCACCGCCACGCACCAGGATCAGATCAACGCAGATCTGCTCGCGTTCATCGCTGGGCAACGATCGGCAGTAGTGTGACAAGTGACGTCGTGGGCCATCTTTGAAAACAGCACGACAGAGGAGAGCATGAATGCCTGC
>DASUYO010000116.1:0-7145 GCA_036377375.1 Pyrinomonadaceae bacterium | reverse complement strand
ATCAGTCTCTCTTCCTGACGGCTTAACAGTGATTCCCAAGTCGACCCATTCACCTGTCGGCGCTGCCTCAAACTCGTAATACCGCCACGGATTTTCCGGATCTGGCGCGAGGAAAATCTCGCACACATCACGATCCCACAGACCAAGCGT
The DNA here is from genome assembly GCA_036377375.1 of Pyrinomonadaceae bacterium. Lineage (GTDB taxonomy): Bacteria > Acidobacteriota > Blastocatellia > Pyrinomonadales > Pyrinomonadaceae > PSRF01. Next base: position 6,995 of record DASUYO010000116.1, on the reverse strand, counting down.
CTTCTTATCAGTCCTCGGATTCTCAGCGACCACCAACGGCTCCTCTTGCCGGCACACAAAGCGCACGTGAAGCCCCTCACTGGACCAACATATCCTCGCCTCAGCATGACGACTCGCCATCGCCGTCTCACCAGACCAATAATGCTCAATTATTATCGGCTCACATTCGTTCCAGACCTCGTTAGAAAAGTCGTCTTCGCTGATGGAACGGTTGATGTAACGAGCAACGATCGAGACGGTCATGGTTAGTTTAGACAGGATTTACAAGATTTAGCGCGTTCAGACAATCGCTTATCAGCTTCTCAGGATCTTCATTGTGAAACACGCGGGCGGGGGTGCGTTTGCTGAAGTGTTGGAGGAGATACTCCGACTCGTCAGCGACGCCGCCGGTGCCTTTGAGGCAGCCGATGATCTTGCCCTCGTCGTGTGCGATTGTGAATTCGTTGAGGGAGCCCATTGCGCCTGCGACGAACAGGACGATGTCGCAGGATCGTACGAGAACCACATTCCGGCCCTTCAATCCGAAACCGGTGTAGATGAATGCGTCACACGCATCGACCGGCAGTTTGTACAATTCTACGTGCTCGCGTTCGTTAGCTCCGGGTGAGATGCCGACGTGGAAACAGCCCGCATCATGAGCAGTCTTTCCAACCACGTACACAATTCCCGTTGTGGCTCCGGTCAGCAGTATGACGTCTTTCCCCGCAATGACTCGCGCAAGACGCTCAGCCTTTTCGACGAGAGTATTCCCAGTGCGCGCGCTCTCCGAAGCTGCTGAACCCATTACTCCGATTCTGATTCGCATACCAGATTTATTTTACTGCGCGTTAACGGACGTTCCTCGTGGTCCCACCACCGCCGCGTGATGAACCACGCAATACCCGGCATCAGAAAAAATATTCCAATGCAGATTGTTACGATTCGCGGCGGAACTCGAAACCGGTCGAGCAGCTCGCCGGTGACGTAGTTAGATGCTGCCATAGTTAAAGTTAACAATGCCAACTCGGCAGCGAAGACACGCCCGCGAAAGTTATCCACGACTCCTCGTTGCAGCAGAACCGTAGAAAACACCCATAAGATGCTGCCTCCGCAGTGCGCAATGCCGAGCACGACGAGCGCAAAGATAAAACTTGTCGCACTCCCAAACGCCATATAAAAGGCACCGGCAATCAGAAAGGCGATACCGATGAACGCTTGCATGCGCCTGTCACCTTCGCCAGCAATGCGCCGCGCGACAATCGGACCAACGGCAGTTCCGATCCCTCTTGCGGCGAAGAGTACGCCGATTCCGCCGGCTGCATCCCTGCCCACCGGAAAGATGCGCTCACCAAATACAGCCAGCAATGTCAGGATGCCGCCGCCCAAACCCCACGCCGGTTTTACGAGCAGCAGCGCCAGCACGCGCGGTCGATCCTTGACGTACCTAATGCCCTCGACAGTCTCAGTTATTCCCAGCAACCGGCCCAACGTGAGTTTTTGTCGCTCACGCTTCCGGCGTTTTTGAACGCGGATACTGGCGATCAAAGCCGCGGATAGAAGATAAGTTGCGGCATCAAGGATGAAGGCGACATCGGTTCCAAATGCGCTGGTTATAAAGCCGCCGATGGCAGCGCCGATGGTGAGCATTGCTGACCACGTGACGGAAGAGATCGCGTTCGCTGCAACGAGCTCACGCTCTTCGACGATCGAGGGAATTGCCGCTGTCTTCGCCGGCTCGAAGAACGTTGAAAGTCCCAGCTGTAAAACCGTCAGAACGTAAATGATCCACAATTGATCCGCACGACGTACAAACAAAAATCCCAGCACCACGATCGCGCGTAACACGTCTGATACGATCATGATTCTTTGCCGGCTGAACCTGTCGGAGATCACTCCCGAGATTGGCCCAAAGAAGAAGCTGGGGACAAAACGCGCGACGAGCAGGAGACCTATATCGCGACCGGAACCGGTGAGTCTGAGAATGATCGTGTAGAGCGCAATCGTGTCGAACCAATCGCCCATCTGACTGACAACCTGCCCGAGCCACAGTTGTCGGAAACTGCGATTTCGACGAAGCAGATCGATGTATCCAACTTGTGTGGGAATCATCTGCGGCTCAGATTAACCAGCTTGACTGAAATTCTCAATCTGACCTGTCAGGATGGAATCGCGACCGAACACGAGCCGCAAATTGGCGCAGTTTTTCGCGGCACGACAGTTGAACATAGGCACAGCGCGGCGCAGAAGCCCAATGGCTTCGCGGGCTCTCCGCACGGGGTCCGTAGCCGCAAAGTTCTATGACAGTCCCGACTCGTGAAACATCTCACCCAGCACGGCAGCCCTTCCAGTATGGGCTGCCACTTGCCCAGTTTGTCGGAGATAGAGCTGAGTTGCTCCCAGTTCTGTCTCCGGCTGCTTCGTTGCGCGACTCGTTCGCTCACTGGTGGCACACAAACCAGTTGTGGATCTCCTGGATGTTGCTCGTTGTGCCGCTGGTGCTCGAATTGATCTACGGCACGTTTCTCTTGCCCTATCTACTGCTCACCCCAATCGCAATTCTTGCAACTTATCTCCTGTATCACGGCGCTCGAAATCGTTTGCAGTCGAAGACCAACGAGGTCGAAGCACTAAGTAAACTTCACCTCGCGACTGCAGAAGCACTGGCTACTGCGATCGACGCCAAGGACCAGACCACGCATTGCCATGTTCGACGCGTACAGATCTACGCCGCCGGTATGGGTGAAGTGTTTGGACTCTCGCCGGATGAAATCGCGGCGCTCAAAGCGGGCGCGTTGCTTCACGATGTCGGCAAACTGGCGGTGCCGCCGCACATCCTGAATAAACCTGGGCCACTGACCCATGCGGAGTTTGAAAAGATGAAGATACACACGGTCGTGGGTGCGCAGATCCTCGGTCGTGTGGATTTCCCTTATCCAGTGATTCCGATTGTGAGGCATCACCACGAACAGTGGGATGGTCGTGGCTATCCTGACAGGCTGCGCGGCGAACAGATCCCGATCACGGCGCGCATAATTTCAGTTGTCGATTGCTTTGATTCAATTCGTGAAGACCGGCCGTTTCGCCGTGGCATGACTTTGGACGAAGCAACGGCGTTACTGCTGCGCGGCGCTGGAATACATTTCGATCCGCAAGTTGTGGAACAGTTCATCAAACACCTGCCACTATTCGAAACGGAGATTGAACGACGTGGTCTGCAACATCAGCCGATCGTCCACTCCACTGAGCCGCCGATCCAACTGAGTGAAGTTGACATGGTTCAAACGCGCGAGCGTGGCTCTTACATCGCTTACGATCAAATCAAGAAGGCTCATCGCGAGGTCTACGCGTTGTACGAGATTGCGCGCACGTTTGGAACGTCGCTGGACGTTGAGCACACGCTCGAGATTCTGGTGGACAAAGTGGGTCACGTCGTTTCATTCGACACCTGCATCGTTTACTTTTACGACGAGAACAAAGGTTACGCCACTGCTCGACACGTTGCAGGCAAGAACATTCAGAAGTTAGCCGGCAGGTGTATCGGACTCGGAGAAGGAGTCACCGGATTTGCGCTGGCGAATCGAAGTCCAGTTAACCAGCTTCATCCGAGTCTCGACTTCACTGACATCAATCCGGAAGCGGCCATCAAGTATCGCTCGATGGCGTCGCTGCCTCTGTTTAAAGACGATGTGTTGCTCGGCGCGCTGTCGGTGTATTCGAACGAGCTCGAGCAATACAACGATGACCACATGCGGCTGCTGGAAACTGTCACGCGGCTGGCTTCGGACGCGTTGGCCAATGCGATGCAGCATGCTGAAGCGGAAGCGAATGCGTTGACTGATCCGCTCACGGGATTGCCAAACGCGCGCTATCTTTCATTGCGTTTCGAAGAAGAGGCAGCACGCGCTCGCCGCACCGATCGATCTTTTCAGGTAGTGATGCTGGACCTCGATGAGTTCAAGAACGTGAACGACTCGTATGGTCACAAAATAGGCGACAAGATGCTACGCGAAGTAGCACATCTCATCGCGGGACAGTTGCGTGAGTATGATTTTCTCGCGCGTTATGGTGGCGATGAGTTCGTCGCATTGGTGCAGGAGGTTGTTGGCGCACAGGTTGAAGATCTGTGCATGCGCATCGAGAGTGCTGTGTCGAAATTCGCCTTGCCGGTGGGTAAAAATCGCTTCGCCCACGTCGGGATTAGCGTTGGTACGGCGACTTTTGGTGTGGATGGCGACACGCTGGATCAGCTTGTAGTCGCTGCGGACAATGAGATGTATCGCGTGAAATCCAGTCACAGATTGTCACGGATAAATCCGGATGAGATTACCGCGGATCTGCGCGAATCCCCAGCCTTTTAGCTAAAAATCTTGACATATTCCTCACTCATCGCTTTCAATCGCATTGAGGCGTGTCTCCACTACGCCCTGCTGAAAGCATGGTAGCTCCCGCCGAAAACAACAACGCGACACTCTTAATAGTTGACGACGACGCGGCCTCTCGCGACAGGCTCCGCGAAATCTTCGAGACGGGGCAGTATCGCGTCGTGACCGCGAACGAGGCAGGCTCAGCCCTGCGTGTGCTGAAAGGCGTCCGCTGCGATCTGGTTGCACTCGATCTCGAGATGCCGGGCGTTGATGGTCTTGCGTTGTGCAAATTGCTGCGCGCGCAACCGACGACGAGCAAGCTGCCAATCATCGCGCTCTCCGAGAGCGACGACGAATCGCGCAAGGTGCAGGCTTTCACGGCAGGCGCCGACGACTACATCACCAAACCCTCGACGCCTGGTGAATTGCTTTCGCGCGTAAGTCTTCATGTGCGCACATCACAACGCGAGTGGGCACTGCTGGGCAGTAATCGCGAGCTCAGATTCTTGTCGGATCTTGGGCGTGGCCTCTTGCGTGCACTGGAACCCGAGCAGTTGGTTAGACGAGTTGCGGGTGCCACTTACGAAGCGATGGATGCATCGCTTTGTGCTGCGTATGTCACTGTGGGACGCGACAAACATGCAGTCTGTGTATTCGATCGTGAAGGCACTGCTGACGATGCAACTGTACTGGACAGCGAGGCGTTGCAGAAATGGCTGCGTTCGGCAGAGTCGGCCAACCCGTGGCTAATCACCGAAAAGAATTCTTTCCTGCTTGCCGATGATCTTCATGCGGCTGAATACGTGTCGCCGTTTCGTTTCGCTGGTCGTGCGAAGGGCGCGTTGATCGTGGCGTTCGATCGTCGCGAAGAATGTGGCGAAACGGAGAGACGTTTGATCGATACTGCTGCGCAACAGACATCTCTCGCGGCCCACATCTGCTCGCTCTATCAAGCTGCGCGCGATACGTCATTAAGCCTGGCGAGGGAAGTCGAAAAGCGAACTGCCGAGAGTGAAGCGCAGAAGAGACTCATCGAAGCGATTGTCGATAGTTTGCCGTTGTCGCTGTATGCGATCGATCGCGAGTATCGAGTGGTGGCATGGAACCGCAACCGCGAGCTTGGCGAGCTGGGCATCCCGCGTGGCTCAGTGCTGGGAAAGAACGTTTTCAATGTGTTGACGCGACAACCGCGCGACATGCTGGAAGAAGAGTTTGCACGCGTGTTCGAGAGTGGAGAGATCGAGCGCATCGCACAGGAGACTCCGTCCGGCAAGGGCGATATCCGGCATTGGGTCATCAGCAAGATTCCGATGTGGGCCGACAATTCGGGACAGGTAAGTCACGTAATTACTGTCGGCGAGGAAGTCACCGATCAAGTCGAAGCAAATCGCGCCATCGCGCGAGCTGAGAAGCTTGCTGCCGTTGGTCGTTTGGCGGCGGGTGTGGTCCACGAAATCAACAATCCGCTCGCGACTATTTCAGCTTGTGCGGAGTCGCTCGAAACGCGTGTCAATGAAGGAGTGTTCGACGGCTCGGCAGCGGTTGAAGATCTGCGTGAGTATCTCGGGCTTATTCGTAGTGAAGCGTTTCGCTGCAAGAGCATCACGATGGGCCTGCTCGATTTCAGTCGCACGCGACCTTCGGATCATGTCACCATCAATCTCGCCGATGTGATTCGAGCGGCAGTGCGCCTGCTTTCACACCAAAAGCGAAGTCCATTCATCGATTTCAAAGTCGAGATTCGCGACGATCTGCTTGCGGTGTCCGGTGACCCGGGCCAGTTACAACAGGCAGTTATCGCACTGGCAACAAATGCGCTGGATGCGATGGGTAACAGTGGTGTGCTGACAATCGTCGGGCGTAACGAAGATGACAAGGTGATTGTCGAAGTAAGCGACACCGGCGTCGGTATAGCGCCGGAAAACCTGCCCAAGATCTTCGAGCCTTTCTTCACGACGAAAGAAATTGGACAAGGAACAGGGCTTGGGCTGGCCGTATGTTATGGTATCTTAACTGAGCATGGCGGCACTCTTGACGTGCAGTCGACCGTGGGAGCAGGCACTACGTTCACGATTACTCTCTCCGCAGTCAAGATAAGCGAGGAACAGACAGTTTGAGCGAGCAGCAACAGCAGGCACGAATTCTGATCGCAGAAGATGAGGCCAACCTTCGGCTTGTCCTGCAAAAGGAATTGGAGAGGCTGGGCTATCGAGTGCAGGCCGCACCTGACGGCGAGGCTGCGTTGCGTAAACTCGAAGAGAGCAACGTCGACGTTCTGCTGTGTGACATCAACATGCCACGCATCGATGGCATGGAGCTGTTGCGGCGAGTTCATCAACGACCGAATCCGCCGGAAGTGATCATGTTGACGGGCCAGGCCACGGTTGAAACAGCCGTGGAAGCGATGAAGCTTGGTGCTTACGACTACCTCACAAAACCTTACAGCATTACTGAGCTTGATGTGCGCGTGAAGCAGGCTGCTGATAAGCGCCGGTTGCGCGTCGATAATGTTCGTCTGCGCGAGCAGCTCGCGCGACAGTCGGCACTGCCCGAGATCGTTTCCGTATCGGAAGTGATGAAAGAAGCGATACGGCTGATCGAGCGTGTGGCGCCTTCGGAAGCGTCAGTGCTAATCACGGGCGAATCGGGCAC
>DASUYO010000115.1:0-9118 GCA_036377375.1 Pyrinomonadaceae bacterium | reverse complement strand
AATCGATATACCGCGGCTTCTGTTGCACCTGCGAGGCGAGATAACGGAGAACGGCTCAACCGCAGTCGCTCAAGTTAAGAAACGTACGAGTGAACGTGCGGCATTCAAAGTTTGGCGTATTACGATGACAAGACCCTGGTTGTACAAGCTCAGCGCCAGACTCGGCAGATTGTTTCAAGGCGTTTTGATAAGGGACGGAAAGATCGGAGAGGTGAAAGGAATCGCCCGACTAGCTACTCCATTGACCGCGTGGACAAGCGATCGTGATCTTCGCCCGGTCGAGCGTCAGAGTTTTCGCGACGTCTGGCGTGCTTCGCTTCGCAAGAGCTGACATGCAAATACGTACGAACAACACCAGCGCACGTGAATCGATCCTGGAATCGATCAGGTCGCACCTGTCTTCGAGTAAAAACCTGGACGCGCGCGAGGAAGAAATTCAGCACAAGACCGAAAGAAGTTCGGGTTTAGTTTCGACGGTGACGGATGCGACGCCGGTCGTGGATCTCTTCAAGGCGAGTCTCGAAGAGGTAGATGGCCATTGTCTCATCGTTCATGACGAAACCGAGCTGGTGCACGCGCTCACAGAAATCATGCGTAACTTGCGACAGACGAAGTTGTCTTCGTTGAGGGTCGCAGTTTCTGACAGTAGTGAGGTTCAGCGTTTGGCCGAATTGATTGACTTAGAGTTGGACGAAGTCGCAGTAACGCCGTCAGCGGCTGATGTATTTAGTTTCGACATCGGAATTAGTGGAGCTCAGGCCGGCATTGCAGAAACAGGTACGCTGCTCTTAGATTCATCCCGCGAGCGTCATCGCCTGGTGTCGTTGGTTCCACCGGTGCACATTGCGATTCTCGAGGCATCACAAATCGTCGCTACTCTTGGCGAAGCTCTTTCACTGATGCGTAGAGATGAACAGGTTAGTCCAATAATCACACTTGTAACAGGTCCTTCTCGCACTGCGGATATTGAACTGACTTTGGCCATAGGCGTACACGGGCCACAGGAACTGTATGTCTTAATTAGATCATAGAGTCAGAGTTATGTTCGTGTGATTTCGTGGATCGTTCTTCTCCTCGCATAACCAACGATCCACGAAATCACACGAAACAACATGAACAAGAAACCAGGAACCAAGCATCGACCAAGCGCACAGAATGGACATCATCTCTTTTGCCACTAAAGAGTCCGACTGGAAAAAACCACGTATGGGCGTCATTCTCAATGATGGTACCCGTGACTTCGGTTATCGACTCGACTGCGAGCGACTGTTTGATCCACACGAGCTTCCTGCCAATCCGCTTTCATGGTTTGACATGGATGGCCCATGGCTTCAAAGAGCCAATGAAACGCGGAAGAAACTCATTACGGACCAGAACGCGTTAGCGCATGCGCTTGATAACGGTCTGCTGGTTACGAGTAGAGAGGCTTACTGGTTTGCGCCTGTACCTCGTCCGGGAAAACTCATCTGCATCGGACTCAACTATCGCGATCACGCTGCAGAGAGCAACATGCCGATACCTGAGCGGCCGGTCATCTTCTCCAAATTCTCTACATGTGTAATTGCTCCGGGGGAACCAGTTGTGATTCCTTCGACCAGCCATCAGGTGGACTACGAAGCGGAACTGGCAGTGGTAATAGGCCGTCGTGCGAAGAACGTCAAAGCGAGTCGAGCACTTGATTACGTGCTTGGCTACACAGCATTCAATGACGTTAGCGCACGCGACTTCCAATTTGCCGATGGTCAATGGCAACGTGGAAAATCCTGCGACACGTTCGCGCCTATGGGCCAGACAATTGTTACCACCGATCAGATAACGGACCCTCACAAACTCTCGATCAAACTTGTGCTGAATGGGCAAACAATGCAGGACTCAAGCACTGACCAGTTGATCTTTGGTGTTCCTGAGTTGATAGAGTTCCTGACAGAGAGCATTACGTTGGAACCAGGAGATGTGATCGCAACTGGCACTCCGCCGGGAGTGGGCTTCGCACGTAAGCCTCCAGTATTTCTGAAACCTGGCGATCAGATGGAAGTGTTGATTGAAGGTATCGGTGGACTGGGTAATCCGGTTGTAGCGGAACAATAGCACCGGGCCAGTAGCCCGATTGTCAAAGATGATTGTTGCGTTGCTCCTCATCATGATCCAAGGGAAGCTATTTCAAAATTCATAAGACTGGAAACCGCACATGCGAAAACTTCTCTTGATACTCGTTGCGTTGACCATTACTGCCGGCTGTACCAACAAAACCGCCGGAGGATGGCGCAGTAGTCGCGCTGTCTCGTGAAGATGACCATAATCAAGGACATCACAATTCGCGATATTCGTTTTCCGACCTCGAATTCCCTCGATGGGTCGGACGCGATGAATGTTAATCCGAACTATTCCGCCGCCTATGTGGTTCTCAAAACAGACAGTGAACAAGAAGGTCATGGACTCACGTTCACTATAGGACGCGGTAACGAGTTGTGTGTCGCGGCCATCGAAGCGCTTAAACCGCTGGTAGTCGGATTGACTATCGATAGTGGCGTCGATATGGGCGCAGTATGGAAACGCCTGACTTCTGATAGTCATCTTCGTTGGGTTGGCCCGGAAAAAGGAGTCATCCATCTTGCGACCGCAGCTGTCGTAAACGCCCTTTGGGATCTCTACGCCAGGGTGGAAGGCAAGCCGCTTTGGAAAGTCCTGGCAGACATGACGCCGGAGCAGATCGTTAGCTGCGTTCCGTTTAGTTACATCAGCGACGCGCTTACCCCGGAAGAGGCGCTCGCCATTCTTAAACGTCACGAACCAACAAAGAGCCACCGAATCGACAAGATGCTTGCACTCGGCTATCCCGCCTATACGACATCGGCTGGTTGGCTCGGATATCCCGATGAAAAAGTTCGCGTACTTGTTCGTGAGGGTATCGAACGGGGCTGGACCCACTTCAAGATGAAGGTTGGTCGCAATCTAAAAGACGATCTTCGAAGAGCCAGATTAATTCGTGATGAGATCGGGTGGGACCGCAAACTGATGATGGATGCCAATCAGGTTTGGGAGGTCAGCGAAGCGATTCATTATATGAAGGAACTCGCGCAGTTTCGTCCGTACTGGATTGAAGAGCCGACATCGCCGGACGACGTACTCGGACATGCGCGCATCGCACGCGCGATAGAACCGATTGGAGTGGCGACAGGTGAACATTGCCAAAATCGTGTGATGTTCAAGCAACTCATGCAAGCCGGTGCGATCAGCTTTTGCCAGATCGATAGTTGTCGTCTGGGCGGAGTGAATGAGGTGCTCGCAGTGTTGCTGATGGCAGCTAAGTTCGGTGTGCCTGTTTGTCCTCATGCCGGCGGTGTTGGCCTTTGCGAATATGTTCAGCATCTGTCGATGTTCGACTACATCGCGGTAAGTGCGTGTCTCGACAGACGAATCGTTGAATATGTGGATCACTTGCACGAGCATTTTGTTACCCCGGTGGTGATGAATGGCGACCGTTACATGCCGCCGATGGAGCCGGGATATAGCATCGAGATGAAAGCCGAGTCGTTGGCGCATTATGAATATCCGAACGGCGAGGCGTGGAAATCGAACGGCAGGATGTGAACCTGTCCGACGAACTTTAGTTTGTCTTTGTTGAGACTCCAGGGCCCGAATTCTTCAGAGTGCCGCTAAACAAACCACGACAAACTAAGTTCGTCGGACAATCATCGGGAGTACGACTAACATGATGCTCAACAAATCATTAATCACCAGTGCAATCGTGTTGCTGGCAGGCTTGTATGTCTCCGCGCAAACCGAAAAGAAACCCATCCGCCCGATCCGCGACTTTGTAGTTATGCACGCACAATCGCTTTCGGATCTTCAGAAGAAGCTTCAGCCGTCGAATAAAGTCGAGGAGTTGATTGGTGGAGCAGGCATGGAACTGCGCGTTGCGATACAGCACGAGAACAATACCACTGCCGCCAATGCGGAGCTTCACGATTCTTCCGACGACATCTATTACGTGCTCGAAGGAACTGCGACGCTTATGTTAGGTGGGACGCTCGAGTCTCCAAAAGAAGTTGAACCAGGCGAATGGCGGGGCCCGAAAATCACTGGCGGACAAAAAATTGAGATCGCCAAAGGTGATCTAATCGTAGTTCCGCGCGGCACTCCGCACCAGCGCAGCACCGCTAATCAGGACTTTACGATGATTCTAATAAAAGTCTATGAGGATCCTCGGCCAGCACCCGCCACCACACCGGCTAAGCCGACACCCTAGTCACATCATTTAAGGAGAAGCAATGTTCCGATTAGTTTCCGCTTCGCTAGTTGTCCTGGTGCTTGGTATCACGGTCCTGGCGCAGATACCTGCAACAAGTTCTGATCCGTGTGCTGAGTTTAAGACGCGAGCAGATCGTGCTGAGGCGAGGTTAAAGGACTGGCCACAACTTGCGCGTTACCATGACGACAACGCGAAAGTAATTTCACCCGCAAAGAACGAACAACGAGTCGTCTTTGTGGGCGACTCGATTACAGATGGTTGGGACGGCCCAAATATGGGCGGCTTCTTTCCGGGCAAGCCCTACGTGAACCGCGGAATCAGCGGACAGACTACTCCTCAAATGCTGATTCGATTTCGCCCCGACGTGATTGATTTGAAACCGAAAGTCGTGGTGATTCTTGCCGGAACAAACGATCTGGCTGGAAATACAGGACCGTCCACACTGGAAGCGATTGAAGGCAATCTTATTTCGATGGCTGAATTGGCTCGAACAAATGGGATCCGCGTCGTGCTGTCGTCGCTCTTGCCGATCAGTGACTACGAGGTGCGCGACGGCAAACCGATTGTGCAGACGGTAAGAAGAGCACCGGACAAGATCTTGGCATTGAACGCGTGGATGAAAGACTATGCTGCTGCGAATCATCTCATCTACCTGGATTACTTCTCCGCCATGGTAGATGGCAAAGGTTTCCTGAAGGACGAACTGAGCGACGATGGTCTACACCCAAACGCCGCTGGTTACGCGGTGATGAATCCGCTCGCCGAAGCAGCAATCCAATCCAGTCTAAAACACGGAAAGTAATTCGACTCAATGCCGACTACTCTCGAAGATATTGCGCGGGCGCTTAAGGTTTCGAAGATGACTGTGTCGCGCGCGATTAACAATCACCCCGAGATTAGTCGTGAGACACGCGAACGCATTCTGGCTGTTGCACAGAAGATGAACTATCGCCCGAATCAGTTTGCGAGGGCGTTAACTACAAACCGCTCTTATTTGATCGGTATTGTCGTTCCCGATTTGATGCACTCCTACTTTGCCGAGATCTGTCGCGGCGTGGAGTTACAGGCGAGACCATCAGGTTACCAAAATCTGATTTGCAGCACAGATGAAGATCCAAGAAAAGAGATGGCAGAGATCGAAGCGCTGCTTTCGCGCACCGACGGTTTGATCGTCGCATCTGCCATTTCCGAAAAAGAGACGAAGTTCTATCGGCAATTGATAAGAGACGGCGGACGAATTGTTCTGATCGATCGCCTCCTCGAGGGCTTGAAAGCCTCTGCGGTTATCACTGATGACGTGCAGGTCGGCATACTAGCTACGCGGCATTTGCTCAAGCTGGGTCACCGGCGGATTGGACATTTGCGAGGCACCACTGCTTCAACCTCCCGTCAGCGGTTCGAGGGCTTCATCAGTGCAATGGCAGAAGCTGGTTTGGGTGTTCCGGCTGAGGCCATACGCGATTGTGGGTTTACAGAGGACGATGGATATCTCGCAATGAAGAGTTGGATCGCTGACGGTGGATTGCCGTCCGCAATTTTTGCGGCGAACGATCCGGCGGCAATCGGCGCAATGACGGCCCTGCACGAGGCAGCGATAAAAGTTCCCGATGATGTCGCAATCGTCGGCGCAGGATGTATTCATTACGGCGACATGTTGCGCGTTCCTTTGACTACGGTAACTTGGTCAACGTTGGAGATGGGGCAGGCGGCTGCCAGTTTACTGCTCGACTCGATCACCGGACGGTCCAAAACAACGCGCCAAGTTGTCGTTAAGCCAGAATTAGTTATTCGCGAATCGTGTGGCGGACGATGACCTATAAGATCTATTAACTCTCGCCCTCTCGCGCCACGCCTCCTCCGCCAACATTTATCCCTTCTCCGCAAAAAATCCTTGACGACGCTCGGCCAAGAAGAGTATATGTTCGTTGTTTAGACAAAATCATTTCCACTCGAGGATGGGCTTCATCGCTAAGCTCAGGTCGAGTAACTACCTAAAATTCATTAGTTCGCAGAGTTTTTCCGGCTTTTTCGGCCTGTCTAACATTCGAATCAAAGTGCTGTAATCGACACAAATATCCTCGGCAGGGCGGTTGATCTCGGGGATAGAACCAAAGTTGAGGCTGAACTAAGTGATTAAGTACCAACAAAGAACAATATGAGAAAGATCAACCCGCATGATTTCAAGGTGGCACGACGCGGAACCAGCCGCGCGATTAATCGGCAGATTGCCCTGAACCTGATTCGGGCGCATCAGCCGATTTCACGCGCCGACCTTGCGCGGCTAATGAATGTCAGACGCGGTGTTGCCAGCCTGCTGGTTAGTGAACTTCTCGAGGAAGGGTTGATTTTTGAAGGCGCTGTCGGCGAAGCGGTCGGTCGTGGACGTCGTCCCACTTTCCTTTACATTGATACCCGGCAGCGTTGCATAGTCGGGGTTGATGTCCGCGCGTCCCGAACCTACATCATGATTACCGATTTGATGGGTCACCAAATCGGGGCCGTCAGTAGCTTTCAAACAAATCGGGACCATGACGTCCTCGTTCAGGATCTCGCTCGTCGTGTCAAGCAGCTACTTGCTGACTACAAAGAAATCGGTTCATGCGCCGGCATTGGCGTTGTGGTTCCGGGAATGGTGGACCTTGCCGCAGGCCGTGTGCTCCATGCGCCGACTCTCGCCTGGCGCGATGTCAATCTTCGCGATCCACTGACTGCAGCCATCGGTTTTCCAGTTCACATTGAAAACTCCGGTAAAGCTTGTGCGCTCGCACAACTATGGGCAACGCGCAGCGACGTATTGACGGCCGGCCATTCAGTGTTTGTCAGTGTTTCTGACGGTGTCGGCACCGGCATTGTTGTCAATGGAGAATTGATGCGCGGGCGTCACAATACGGCCGGTGAATTTGGTCACGTGCCTTTGAGCATTGACGGTCCTCGTTGCTCGTGCGGTGCAACTGGTTGTTGGGAAGCTTACGTTTCGAACATTGCGACGTTGTCGCGTTACTTTGGTCGCGATTTAGCAGAGCCTGGACCACGAGACGTCGATGCCTCAACTTTCACAGTAGAAGATCTGATCGCGCGCGCCCGCGCCGGTGATGCCAAAGCTTTAGCGGCAATCAATTCGACAGCGAGATATCTTGGTCTGGGTCTCGCTTCTATTATCAATGCGGTAGATCCAGCGCGTGTCTATGTGGGTGGTGAAATTACGACTGCGTGGAGTCTGATCGAACCAATCGTGCGCAGTGCCCTGCGCGAAAGAACACTTACAGAGTTTGGCGGTATGACAGAGGTCCACGTTGTACCGGCCGAGGAACATCCGCGATTACGAGGTGCGGTAGCGCTCGTCGCCGCGCCTGCTTTTGCTGCACCCATGGTCGCATAAAAGTTAGTGCGAGTTTCCTGCCGTTTTAATCAACTGGGTATCAGGTAATGCGACCCGATACTCACTTAACCAAATTTGGAGGTGTCACTTCAATGCAAGAACCAAGATCTCTTCCCCAATTCTTTTCGCCACTCATGCAGATCTGTGGCGCTCTCCTTATCGCAGTATTCGCTTGTTTTAGTATCAGCGGACAGACTGTGAACGGCAGGATCAACGGTACCGTTTCGGATTCTTCGGGCGCCGTCATTCCCGGTGCCACCGTAACGATCACAAATACCGCGACCAACGCGCCGCGCACTGCTGTTACGGACGACAGTGGCTTTTATACGGTGACGAGTCTTCCAGTCGGTACTTACACCGTAACGGTGGAACGAAACGGGTTTAAGAAAGCTAACCAGACAGGCAATGTCTTAACAGCTGATCAACGACTCACCGTCAATATCACATTGGAGGCTGGCAACGTCACTGAGACTGTTGAGGTGACAACGGCAGCGGGTGAAACAGTCAACACGACGTCGGGCGAGGTTGCACGCGTCGTTGACAGTCGCCAGGTACAAAATCTTGCTCTCAACGGGCGGAACTATATGCAGCTGGTCACACTGATTCCGGGTGCTGTGATTCTCGACGAAGATCAACTGGCATTAACTACCAGCTTGAGCATTAGTCAGGCCTCTATCAATGGAAACCGGCCGAACTACAACAATCTGACCGTCGATGGCGGCTCCAACATGGACTCCGGGAGCAACAACAGCCAGATAAACAACGTCGGCGTCGATTTCATTCAGGAAGTTAAGATTCAAACCTCCAACTTCTCTGCTGAGTACGGTCGCAACGCGGGTGCGGCAATCAACGTGGTCACGCGCGGCGGTACAAACGATTATCACGGCGCGGCATATGAGTTCTTGCGCAACGATAAACTTGACGCGCGAAACGCTAAGTCTCCAAAGAGAGGAAAGCTTCGTTTCAATAATTTTGGTTGGAACTTCAACGGGCCGATCGTCAAAGACAAACTATTCTTCTTTGGTGGTCAGGAATACAAATACATCCGTCAGGACGCAGCCCCCGTGCAACGCAATATGCCAACTCGCGCCGAGCGTCTCGGTGACTTTAGCCTTCGTGGCGGAGCATTGAACGTTCCGGTCGGTTACACGGCAATCAATCCGGCGAACAATACTGTGGTTCCTGCCGGCCAACCTATTCCCGGTCGGAATCTGGCGAACTTGAGATTGAATGGCCAGCCCGTTGGTGTCACTCCGAATGGTGCGGCAATCGCTGCGGTGTACACAGCAATGGAAGGTCTCGCCGTCGCTTACTCAGACACACCCACCACCAACAACGCGACGTTTCAGCAGCCAAACCCGTTTGATTATCGTGAAGACAACATCCGAATTGATTATCGAATCAACTCCAAACATAGTCTCTATGGGCGCTACTTGAAAGACAAATACGATCTGATCGATCCCTTTGGCACGTTTATCAATTCACAG
>DASUYO010000114.1:0-7033 GCA_036377375.1 Pyrinomonadaceae bacterium | reverse complement strand
TCTCCGTACCGCCAGGAACGAATTCGCCCCCAGGCGCAAGCGAGGGAGTATAGAGATCCTCCCAGTAGGTGTCAAGGCACGCCGCAGAGAAGCACAAAAGGCGCAAAATGGAGACGTTCTCATTTTTCTTTGCGCATTTTGTGCCTCTTTGTGGCTGCATTTTGTGCCTCTTTGTGGCAGCATGTGTGGGAAGGAGAAAGTTAATAGAGTTTGAAGAAGATTGAGCTGCCGCCTCGTGGTTTGGAGACGCTGTTTGGCGTTCACGATCAGAACATCAAGTATCTGGAGTCTCTACTTGACGTAAGAATTGATGCGCGCGGACAGGACGTTTCCATAGATGGCGATCCCACCGACGTCGAAACTGCGCAACGTATCCTCGAAGATTTTTCCGAGCTCTTCAAAGAAGGAAAGCACTTTACCGACAAAGAGCTGCGCGAGGCATTTGCGCAAATTGCCGAAGACCGCGCGTTCAGCCTGCGCGATTATTTCACCAAAGCCCGCTTCAATCCGGCCGGCAAGAAACAGGTCTCGCCAAAATCAGCGAATCAGCGCAAGTACATCCAGGCCATTCAGGACAAAGACGTCGTGTTCGGCATCGGCGTCGCCGGCACCGGCAAGACTTACCTGGCCGTAGCGATGGCGGTGCAGGCGTTGATGCAGAAACAGGTAAACCGCATCGTGCTTGCACGGCCCGCGGTCGAGGCCGGAGAGAAGCTGGGTTTCCTGCCAGGCGATCTGCAAGACAAAGTCGATCCTTACCTGCGTCCCCTTTATGACGCGCTCTTCGATCTGATCGATTACGAGCGCGTTACGAGACTGCTCGAGAAACGCGTGATCGAAGTTGCGCCGCTTGCCTTCATGCGTGGGCGAACGTTGTCGGATGCGTTCATCATTCTCGACGAAGCGCAAAACACGACCAGCGAACAGATGAAGATGTTTCTCACGCGCATTGGTTTCGGCTCAAAGGCGGTGATCACAGGCGATGTCACGCAAGTCGATCTGCCTACGGGCAAACGCAGTGGTTTGATCGAAGCAGAACGAATACTTTCAAAACTCGAAGGAATCGAGTTCGTGTACTTCACTGACAAGGACGTCGTGCGGCATAAGCTGGTGCAGATGATCATTCTCGCATACGAAGAGCAGGGCAAGAAGAGCCAGATGTAGCGATGATCGAGGTGGTGAATCGCCAGCGACGTTTGAAGCTTGACGCTGAAGCTTGGTCCAACTTCGCGACGAAGGCTCTTGTGGCAATCGGAAAGAGCGATTCCTCGGCAACAATCGCTTTTGTTTCAGAAAACAAGATTAGAGAGCTCAACCGTCAGTTTCGGGGAATTAACAAAGCGACCGACGTCTTGTCATTTCCGGCTGACGAGAGACTGAACCTTGGTGACATAGCTGTTTCGGTGGACACCGCGGCAATGCAGGCAAAGGAGAACGGGCTCTCATTTGATCAGGAGATCGCGCAGTTGATTCTTCACGGCCTGCTGCATCTCTGCGGCTACGATCACGAGACTGATAACGGCGAGATGAACAGGTTGGAGTTGAAGTTGAGGCGGAAGCTGAACATCTAAGCTTTGTACTTGAAATCAACTGTAGGGGCGGCGCTCTGTGGCCGCCCGCCTATTTGCCTGACGTTCTTGTTGGGTGAGACGGGCGGCCCCAGAGGGCCGCCCCTACAGTTGTCGTTCATCATGCTCAAGCTCTAAACTATCTCCTCATTGATGGAACTTGAAATAGGGCTTACGCTCCTCCTGCTCATAGTGCTCTCGTTGCTGGCTACGGTTGACATGGCCTTCGCCCAGTTGAGCGACGTGGGTCTTCGCCGTTTAATTGGCGAGAATGGAGACAAGCCGGAGCCACGATCCACATTTTTCCTCCGACAAGCGTTAGAGCATCGCCCGCGGTTTAGCTTTGCGCTCTCGGCGATGATTCAAATTCTGCTTGTCGTCGTCGCAGTCCTAATCACTTCAATTTCGCTCAATCTTTTTCCCGATCCGCGGCTGGTCCTGGTCGGACTCTTTGCCGGTCTGATCCTCGCCGGAATCTTTCGCCAACTGATCCCGCTGTTCGTCTCGACACGAAATCCGGAAGCTACGCTGTTGTTTTTACTGCCGATCATCAGGCCGTTCTTTCCAATCATGGCTTTTATCGCGGATCCTTTTCAGCGACTCTTCGATCGGTCGCGTCGAAAAGATCAAGTGACAGAAGATCGTGAAGAGGTGGAAGAAGATGACGACAGCGGCGATTTACAAGCACTGATCGATGTCGGCGAGGCCGAAGGCATTCTCGAGGAAGAAGAAGGCGAGCTGATCCATTCGATCATCGAGTTTGGCGACACTCGCGTGAATGAAGTTATGACTCCGCGGCCAGACATCGTTGCTGTTGCCGAAACTGCGACTGTGCGCGAAGCACGCAACGTGATTCTCGAGTCGAAATATTCACGTCTGCCGGTCTATCGCGAACAGATGGACAACGTCGAGGGCATAATCTATGTCAGAGATCTGCTGCAATGCTGGGCTGACGGACGTGAAGATGAAAGCATTAAACCTCTCGTGCGTTCGGTCTACTTTGTGCCGGAAACAAAACCGGTAGCCGATCTTCTGGAAGAGATGCAGAAGGCCCACGTGCAGCTCGCGATGGTCATCGATGAATATGGCGGCGTCTGCGGCCTCGTCACTGTCGAAGATATACTCGAAGAGATAGTCGGTGAGATCGAAGATGAAGACATTGCCGGCGAAGAGTTGGAAGAGATAGTCGAAGGCAATAACGGAAGTTACGAGGTGCTGGGATCGACTGAGATCGGAAAGATCGAGCGGCTCTTCGGGATGGAGATCGAAGACGACGATTTCACAACGATCGCGGGCCTGGTAATCAACGAATCCGGAAAAGTTCCTGCTGCGGGTGAGGTTTTGAACATACGCGGTCTGGAAGTTGAAGTACTCGAAGCGGACGAACGACGTATTTTGCGGCTGAGAGTTAGACAGGCGGTCGAACAAGACGCATCGGAAGTGGCCCACAAAGAATCACAAAAGGCACAAACTTCGTAAGAACAAATGGGTAAAAACAAGAGTAAATTACTTCGCGGCAAACGGATCGATCCTGCGCCAATCGGAAAGAATGTAACTGTTGCGGATTTAATTGACGAAGCTTTTCTCGCCTACAACGCTGCGCGTCTCCGCGAGGCGTGCCAGCTTTTCACTCAAAAGATGTTGGAGCCGGAGGTCACAATCGGCCTATCGCTGACGGGCGCGCTGACTCCCGCAGGACTCGGAATCTCCGCACTTATTCCATTAATCAAAGCCGGCTTCGTCGACTGGATCATTTCCACAGGCGCCAATCTCTATCACGACACACACTTCGGTATCGGCCTCTCGATGCATCAGGGTAACGCGCACACATCCGATGTAATACTGCGCGAGGAAGAAGTGGTTCGCATCTACGACATCTTCTTTGATTACTCGGTGCTACTCGATACTGACGCGTTCTTTCGCAAGATAATCCAAGCGCCGGAGTTTCAGCGTCCGATGTCTACGGCAGAGTTTCATTACCTGTGTGGGCGATATGTTCACGAGCGTGAGCAAAAACTCGGTATCCAGGAGAAGTCGCTGCTGGCCACAGCGTATGAATATGCGGTGCCCATTTACACGTCTTCACCAGGTGATTCTTCCATCGGCATGAACGTGGCCGCCAAAGCACTACAGGGTAACAAGCTCGCATTCGATCCTTCTCTCGACGTGAACGAGACGGCGGCGATCGTGCTTGCAGCAAAACGCAGTGAAATAAAATCTGAGAAAGGCCGCTCAGCAGTTTTCATTCTCGGCGGTGGCTCACCGAAAAACTTCCTGTTGCAGACTGAGCCGCAGATTCAGGAAGTGCTTGGCATCGACGAGCGCGGGCACGATTATTTTCTGCAAGTGACCGACGCACGGCCGGACACTGGTGGCTTGTCGGGTGCAACTGCTGGTGAAGCCGTGTCGTGGGGCAAAGTCGATCCCGATCGTCTTCCCGATGCAGTTGTTTGTTATGTCGACTCTACAGTAGCGCTTCCGCTCATTACGGCTTATGCTCTTACGCGTCACGAACCGCGCGAGCCGAAGCGTCTCTACGAAAGGCGAGAGCAGTTCATGAACCTGCTGTTGTCCGAATACAAAAAGTCAAAGCGACGATAGGATTGGAGACGACAAGCGATCATGGGTCAAACACTTCCAAAGGTGAAGCCGAAGAGTTATTACGACTGCGTAGATTGCCCTGCGTTCTGCTGTTCGGTGTACGAACGCGTTCAGGTTACGCCGCGTGACATTCGTCGCCTGGCGAAACACTTCGGCGTTACTGAGGAAGTAGCGACGGTGCGCTACACGAAGATGTGGGAGAAGGAGAGAGTCCTGCGTCGTAAGCGTGACCCGCTGTTTGGCGAGGCGTGCCAGTTCATCAACCTCGAGACGCGTGGCTGCACGATCTATAATGCGCGGCCGGCGGTTTGCCGAGAGTTTCCGACTACGAAGCGCTGCGCCTACTACGATCTTTTGCAGTTTGAGCGCGAGCAGCAGGACGATCCGGACACATTGCCTCTTGTGCAAATTACGTTCAGAAATGGAAAGAATGGAAAGAAGTAAGACCTGTGGAAGACTTTCTATCGAAATTTATCAGCAAGAAGATCGATGTCTACTGCGGCGGCGCATCAAGCCTTCGTGGTGAGGTACTCAAGGTAGAATCAGGCGTGTTACACCTGCGCGATGATGAAGGCAAGTTGTGCTACGTCTCGGTCAATAAGATTATCGTCATCTGGGAAGCGCGTGACGATGACCACCGCGCCGGCTTCGTGCCTGCACCAAATATCAGGTAAACAGAACCGAGCGCGGTAGCGCCGGGTCAACATCCCCAGTCGAGTGTGACGGAGATATTGACCCGGCGCTACCGCGCTCGGTTCTGTGCTATTTTTGAGCGATCTGCACTGGGAGCGGCACGCGACGGAAGCCGTCGATGCGCTTCAACCAATACTCATCAAACTCTGAATAGATAACTCCCTTGTGGCGAGAAGCGTGGTAGAAACCATGCTCGTCAACGACGACGCCGACGTGTCTCAAACCACTGAAGAACACAAGCGTTCCAAACTTGAACTGCTCTCCTTCGGGCACGGGCTCAAAACGTGCAAACAGGTTGCGAGCGCTTGCTCTTTCGAAGTTGATCCCACTTGCCTGGAAAATGGACCATACGAACCCTGAACAATCGAACCTGTTTGGCCCAGTCGCACCCCAGCGGTATTGCGATCCGAGTCGCTGATCGATCGCTGTCATAAGGAGTGGCTGAAATTTAATAAAGCCTGAGCCTGATGACGAACTCGAAGAAGGCGAAGGCGCTTCAGATACGGCAGCGGCCATCGCAACAGCGAGCTCCGTAGTTGAACTTTGCGCAAATGATGGAACGGATAAGAGCGCCAGGACCAAACCGGCAAGCAGTACACGAGGGAACAGTTTTCGTAACTCCATAGACAGGGAACTACCTTCTCCTGAGTAAGTTTTAATTTTCTGTATTTCTATGTGAGAGGGGCACCGCTAAAACACCTTGGCATCTTAACGGCTGAAATTGAGTGCTTCAACAGGCAATGTGACTGTTTCGTGACGAAACGCACAGCAAAAGCGGCACTTGCACTGAAAGAAGTCACGAATTAGTTACGCGTGCGGTCAATATGAAAGAAAGACTACGCAGATCTCGCCGCCGATCTGTGTAATCTGTGGATCAAGTTCAATGTAAAAAGCAGAGTGATAGCGAGTGTCATGGGGCACACAACTCCCGACAACCTAAAATTCAATTCGTCTGTATGTGGTTATTAAAAGCGTAATGAGGATGCGGTTCCGAAGATCACACCCCATTACCATTGTGTGCGGCCGCGTAATTGAGTCCCACGGTGATGATCTTCTGGAGTAACTGGTCATAAGGCACGCCGGAATGCTCAGCCGAGTCAGCAAAATCCTCGCGATGCGCAATCTGCGGATTCGGATTCGCTTCCAACAAATAGAACTGTCCTTCTTCAGTCATGCGATAGTCCAAACGCGCATAGCCGCTCAGAAACAGGTAGCGATAGATTCGTTTCGATAAGCGCTCCAGTATCTTGTGTTGTTCGGGCGTCAGATCCGCCGCTCGCGTCGCGACACCAACTTTCTCCTGGTATGCCGGATCCCACTTTACTTTCAGTGTCGCTATGTTCTCCGCGCCGTCCGGCAGTTTCTCCATCAGCAGCTCCCAGGGCGCGTACGTTTGAATGTTTTGATTACCAATAACTCCAACGTAAATCTCACGCCCCTTGATGTACTGCTCAGCGATCGCATCAGTCTTGTTGTGACGATGAATAAACTCCACTCGCTGCGTCAGCTTCTCATCATCATGCACGATTGACGACTGCGCGATACCAACCGATCCTTCTTCGCTGATCGATTTCACCAATAACGGGAACTTCAATCGCTTCGGGCGCCGCACCTTTCGATTCATAGGAAACACCGCGAAGTTCGGCACCAGCAAACGATGATACGAAAGAATCATCTTCGTGAGGGCTTTGTCGTGGGCCAACGTCATGCCGCGCGGATTACAACCAGTGTAAGCCTGCTTCATCAGCTCGAGATAACTGACCACATGCTGATCGTAAAGCGGATAACCATGAAACTCTTCAAGCAGATTGAAGGCGATGTGAGGCTTATGTTCCAGTAGTGCGTCGCCGATGACGTTGAGCTGGTTGTAGAGACCAATGGGATACACATCATGGCCCATTTTCTTGAGCGTGGAGATCACATCGAATTCGGTTTTGACTTCCAGCTTTTCTTTATCAGAGAGATCGTCCAACGAGTCGGGAGGCACGAGGTCTTCGTGGACGAGCACGATGATGCGCAGTTTCCGTCGCGGCTCAAACGTCATACGGCTATGCGATGATAACCTGAATGGAGCACGTTCATTACTTGCACAGTCAGCACTATCATGACACGTCGACGCGTTTCGCGGAAGGGGGTTGCTACACGAAGTTTTAATTCTTTGCAGCGATCGA
>DASUYO010000113.1:0-9935 GCA_036377375.1 Pyrinomonadaceae bacterium | reverse complement strand
ATGGGTGGTTGCAAACCGGCGCTGCTCTTTCCTCTCGCCTCCGCTGTTGTGCTCAACACGCCTGTGTTTCTGATCGAGATTCTGGCAATCGGCAGAACTTTAGCGCCGTCGGATGCGTTAGCATGCATTGTCGCTTTTCTGTTGATGGGTACAGTCTTCGGACTCGGTTTCGTTTGGAATTATCAGGACGCAGCGCTATAAAAAGAGTATGGCACTCCCCGCTCCGGTTCCGCAGGAACCGATCATAGCTCAACCCGCTCACCTCGAGCCGCCGGTAATCGACCTGCATGGTCTCAGCGTTTCTTTCGGTCATCGGCCGATACTGAAAAACCTTCGCGGTGATCTGCGTGGTAAAGCTATTGGTCTGCTTGGTCCAAACGGCGCCGGCAAGACCACACTGATTCACACGCTGCTCGGATTTCACCAGCCGTCGGCCGGTACGGCACATATCTTTGGCCACGACATTTCCGAACACGCCAAACAGATCCGGGCGTTAATCGGCTACATGCCCGAGCGCGACTCGTTCATCGCGAAGATGAGTGCGGTTCACTTCGTGCGACTAATGGGCGAGCTCTCCGGCTTGCCTGCTGAAGCCGCACTTGAACGAGCTCACGAAGCGCTTTTCTATGTCGGTCTCGGCGAGGCGCGATATCGCCGACTCGAAACTTACTCGCTCGGCATGAAGCAGCTTGCAAAGCTCGCGCAGGCGATTGTTCACGGTCCCAAGCTAATCTTTCTTGACGAGCCGACAAACGGACTCGATCCGCCGGCACGCCTGCGCATGATCAAGTTGATCCGCGAGATTCGCGACAGCGGCCACGCGAATATTTTGCTTTCGTCACATCTGTTGGTCGACGTCGAAGAATGCTGCGACGAGATCCTGATCCTTCGCGACGGCCAAATCGCCGTCTACTGCAATCTGGAAGAGGAGCGGAAATCGAATCGCAAGTTTCTCATGCTCGAAACTCGCGGCGACCAGACGAAGTTCGTTAAAGCACTCGAGAAGCTCGGCTGCGAGTATGCAGTGTCGAGTGCTAACCGGCTGAAGATCGTTTTGCAGGAAGGCGTCGAGGTGCGTGACCTCTACAGGATTGCCGAAGAAGAGCAGGTGCAACTACGGCGGCTGAGTTACAAGCGCGACTCTTTGGAAGACATCTTTCTCAAGGCAATGGAGAACGGCTATGGCGGTTTATGAACAAACTTATAAGCCGTACACCGGCAGGCTGACTCCGGAGTGGAGCCGCTTCTTGATCATTCCGCGACACGCGTTTCGCGGTGTCTTCAATTCCAAACTCTTCACGGCGTTCTATGTGATCTGTTTCCTGCCGCTGCTCGTTGAAGCAATTCTGATCTACCTGCATCACAACATCACGGCGCTCGCGATCATGAATCTCAACGCGCGGCAGTTGATACCAATTGACGGCTCGTTCTTTCAGTATTTTGTAAACATCCAGGGAGGCTTCGCGTTCTTTGTAGCGCTTCTGGTTGGACCACCACTCGTGTCTCGCGACCTGCGAAACAACGCGCTCCCGCTTTATCTTTGCCGCCCGTTTTCCCGCACGGAATACGTGATGGGCAAAATGTCTGTGTTGCTGATCCTGTTGTCGTGGATGACATGGATTCCTCAGTTGTTGATGTTTCTCTTTCAGTCGTACCTGGAAGGGTTCACATGGTTTCGAAGCAATCTATGGATTGCGAGCGGAATTGTGATCGCCGGCCTTGTTTGGATTCTTCTGTTGGCGCTGCTTTCGCAGACAGTTTCGGCGTTATTGAAGTGGCGCGTTGTCGCGAGTGCGGCGATGCTGGGTTTGGTGTTTATCCCGTCAGTGTTTGCGGGCATCGTCAATTTCATTTTTCAGACACGCTGGGCAAACATCCTTAGCTTGTTCGCACTGATGGGCAACGTGACGGCAGGTCTCTTCGGCACCTTCGATCGCGTTTCCGGCAGGGTTCAGATAACCGACTTCAACGACAATGTCGTGAGGGAAATACTTTTAGTCGAACCGCCGCTGTGGGCGTGTTGGGCAGCACTATTCATATTCTGCGCCGTTTGTTTAGCAATTTTGCACTGGAAAGTTAAAGCATACGAAGTCGTTCGGTGAAAATCCGTACAAAATCCGTGTCATCCGTGGCTAACAAACTCATCACATTCGATAACGTCTCCAAATTCTACGGCGAGATACTCGGCGTGAATCGAGTCAACCTGCAAATCGCGCCCGGCATCACGAGTCTCGTTGGACCAAACGGGGCAGGGAAGTCGACGTTGATGAACCTGATGACAGGATTGCTGCGTCCGACACGTGGATCGATCTCGATCCTTGGGATCCCGACGGATCAACCTGAAAGACTGTTTCGCAAAGTCGGCTATTGCACACAGTTTGACTCGTTTCCGAGAGGCGTGACAGGTCGTGAATTTATCAACTCGTTTTTGTTGGTCCACGGCTTCACTTGGAAGCGTGCAAACGAGTTGAGCCAGGTTGCACTCGAGCGCGTAAATCTGGTTGACGCTGCGGATCGCAAAGTGGCGGGCTATAGCAAGGGAATGCGACAACGCATTCGTTTGGCGCAGTCAATCGCGCACGAGCCCGCGGTATTGATTCTCGACGAGCCGCTGAACGGGCTGGATCCGATGGTGCGCGCGGAAACGATCGCACTGTTTCGTAAACTCGCTTCTGAAGGACTGCACCTGATCATCTCGTCGCACATACTTCACGAGGTCGACATGATGTCAGACCGCGTGGTGTTGCTGAACAACGGTTACATCGTTGCCGAAGGAAACATTCACGGCGTGCGCGATGAGATGGAAGAGCACCCGATGCAGATTTTGATTCGGTGCGATCAGCCGGCCAAACTCGCGGCGTATGTGTTTGCGCAGAATCACGTCGTCGAAGCCAGGCTTCACGAAGATCGCGGCGGGCTGTTCGTGAAGACGCGCGATGCGGATCGTTTTTACCTGATGTTGAATCACGCGGTTGCCGAAGGCGAAGTGAATGTTGAATCGGTAGCGCCTGTTGATGACGATCTCAGCGCCGTGTATCAGTATTTGATCGGTACGACGGGCGGCAGCGCATAGGAGTTTAGTGATGAGTTCTGCGATAGACGTAGCACACGCCGGCGCTGAAAAGATGCCTCCGAACTGGAGCCTTTGGCTCCGCCAGATCAGAGCGATCTTTCGTCTGGAGATCGAGAAGAACTTTCTCAGTCGCCGTTCGATACTGATCTACTTGATCGCGCTGTTACCGTTGTTTCCGCTGGCGTTGCTGGCCCTCGTCACGCCGCCCGGCAATGAGTGGAGAGATTTCAACCAGTACAGCATCATCTACTCGATCATCTATAACGCGTTGATTCTTCGCACACTCATCTTTTTCGGATCGGCGTGGATCTTCATGAATCTGTTCCGTGGTGAGCTTGTCGACCGCAGTCTGCATTATTACTTTCTGAGCGCCGTGCGAAGAGAAGTGCTGGTGGTGGGGAAGTACATCTCAGGTCTGGTTACTACGATCGTGCTGTTTACCACGACGACGGTCGTGGCGATGCTGCTGCTTTATTTCCCTCATTTCTACTCGCAAAGTGTGCGGTACTTTACAGAAGGCCGCGGGCTGTCACAGCTTCTTACTTACGCTGGTATTACGATACTTGCCTGCGTCGGTTATGGCGCTTTCTTTATAGTCGTTGGGTTGTTCATACGGAATCCGATCATCCCGGCGCTGCTGCTTTACGGGTGGGAGTGGCTCAACTTTCTTTTGCCGCCGTTGTTGAAGAAGGTGAGCGTGATTCATTATCTCAACTCGCTCGTGCCTGTTCCCGTGTCTGAAGGTCCGTTCGCAGTGGTGGCAGATCCCACGCCTGCGTGGATCGCGGTTCCGAGCATGGTAATCGTGACGATCCTCGTCCTTGTCCTCGCCGCCTATCGCATCCGCCACATGGAAATCCGTTACGGGAGTGATTAGGCCGCAGATTTTCGCAGATGAACGCAGATCTGCGTTCATCTGCGAAAATCTGCGGCTCTACTAAAGTTTTAGTTGACAGGCGCCGATGACTCCTGTATCGTCCGCCTAAAGTCTTAGGAGACTATCGCTGAATGCCGCGCCGCAAAAGTGAGCAAATGACGCCCCTGGAGCTCGAGATCATGCAGGTGCTCTGGGAAACCGGGCCCGCTACAGTCCAGACTGTGCAGCGACAACTCAAGCGTGAGCTGGCTTACACGACCGTGCAAACGATGCTTACTGTCCTGCACCGCAAACAGAAAGTTAAGCGGACGCTCAAAGACAAGGCCTACATCTACAAACCCGCCGTGAGCCGGACAAAGTTTACCGGACACGCAGTGCGCGAGTTTATCGATCGCCTGTTCGGCGGCTCCGCTGAAGGACTCGTGATGAACCTGCTCGAAGAGAAGCATCTGACGCGAGAGAAGCTGGCTGAGCTGCATGCACTAATCGAGAAGGAAGAACGTAATGCTAAGGACTAGCGAGTTCATCCTGAATTTCGTTTTGAATGCAGGCTGGCAAGTGACGGCCGTCTTTGCAGTCGCGTCTGCCGTCGCATGGACGCTCAGGAATGGACCAGCGCGCTATCGACATACCCTTTGGGTCATCACGCTCGCAACCTGCCTGGTCGTGCCGCTATTAACAGCAACTCGCTTCGTACCGGCATCGCTCTCGCGTGTTCAAACAGAACCGAGCGCGGTAGCGCCGGGTCTAACGCAGAACAGTGGCCCGCAAGAGAATTCAAACGTCGATCACATCGGAACCAGGCGTATAAAAACCGTCACGACCACTCCTCGCAGCATTCTCTTTCTTGCTGTTGCCTACGTCCTTTTTGTCTTTGCACGTGGAATACGACTCGCACGCTTCTGGCAGCGAAAGGAACAACTGCGACGCTCAGCAACCCGCACGGGATTGGCGCCGGAAATCGAAGCGGCCGCTCAGCGCTGCCGCAGACTTCTCGGCATTGCCAGGGTCTCAGTTGCGCGAACCGATAGCGCGCGTGTGCCCTATACGATCGGCACTCGACACCCGCTGATCGTGTTGCCGGAAACGCTTTGCTCAATCGCTGACGAAACACGATTGCTTTCAGTCATCGGTCATGAGATGGCCCACGTCGCACGTCGCGATTTTCTCACGAACCTGATTTGCGAGCTGGTTGCTCTGCCAATCTCGTTTCATCCACTTACATTTCTGATCAAGCGACAGATCGACCGCGCACGCGAGCTTGCCTGCGATGAGCTCGTCACGCAACACGTCTTGGCGCCGAACATCTACGCGCGCTCATTGCTATGGGCTGCGGACGTCTCGAAGCAGTACTCGTCACAGGCATTCATGTTGAGCATCTTCGACGGCAAGATCCTGGAGGAAAGGATTGTGAGACTCATGAGACGCAAGCGGTGCATCGGTGCAGCGTGGGCAAGAGTAATGCTGTTGGTATCCGTAACGATTGTTTTTGTATCCGCGTTCTCTTTGTCGCTGTTCTCGCTAGAGCTGCAAACTCAGGTGAGCGCCGCAGTAACGCAATCTATCTCGATGGCGAACTTTTCAGTAGAGCAGGAGCCGGTCGCGCCAACTGCTTCACAACCGCACAACGAAACACGCGCTAATTCGACGCCGCAGGATGAGCGCGCCATGTCTGCTTGTAACGCGGCACGGCAAGGTGATGTCGCAGCGATTCCTTCGCTGATCGCGATGCTTGGCGATGACAGCAAGACTCAACTCGTCAGGTGCTGGGACACGAGTCGCTGGAGTCCCGCGTTGGAGACGTTCAAACATCCATCGCCGGGCGAACAAGCTGCACTTGCGCTCGCATGGTTTGGCGCGCCGGCATTCGCACCTTTGACTAACGAGCTCGACAGTCCAAACGCAACCGTACGTCGTAACGCCGCGTGGGCCATCGGCGAATTGCACAACATGCCGCCCGGTTACAGATCGCCCGCCGTTCCGCAACTCATCACCCTGCTAGGCGATTCTGACGAATGGGTGCGCATGGCGGCGGCGCGAGCATTGGGTGAGTTACGCGACGATCGTGCGCTTACAAAACTCGTGGCTACGCTCGCTGACGATAACTGGCGTGTTCGTGAATTGGTGGTCTGGGCGTTGAGCGAAATGAAAGACGACCGTGCAGTCACCGCGCTTTGCAACGTGCTGTTGTCCGATACGCGCGTTGAAGTTCGTCGTGGCGCAGCCGAAGCGTTGGGCGAGATCAGAAGTGCGGAAGCCCTTCCTGCCCTCAGGCAAGCACTGAATGATTCCGGCGCCGGTGTGAGCTCCAAAGCCGCGTGGGCCATCTCTGAAATTGAAGGCTAATCTGCGTTTCTCCGCGTTAATCCGCGTCTAAAAATCGATTTTTAAGGAGGCATCGTGCATGTCTAGTTACAAGTGTGTCTTGTTAATACTTTTCTTAGCGACCTCGGTTTGCGCACAACTGCGACCCGGTACTCTCAAGCTGAAGCCGTACGTGTTTGAGACTAACAAGAAAGAAACAGTGGACGCGGAATTCGGCACTCTCTTTGTCCCCGAGAATCGCTCCGATCCGGAGAGTAACTTGATCGAGCTCGCCTTTGTTCGTTTCAAGAGTACGGCGAAAAATCCTGGACCACCGATCGTCTATCTGGCTGGTGGACCAGGTGGGTCGGGCATTGGCACTGCCAGAGGGTCACGCTTTCCGCTGTTCATGGCGTTGCGCGAGATCGCGGATGTCATCGCGTTCGATCAACGTGGAACCGGTTTTTCCAAACCCAACCTCACCTGCCTCGATCAGCTTGCTCTTCCACTCGATGTCGCACCGACGCGGGAAGCCGCGATAAAGGACCTGCGCGAGAAGGCGAAGAGCTGCGCTTTCTACTGGCACAACGTTCAACGAGTCGACCTGAGTGCCTACAACACAAATGAAAGCGCCGATGATCTTGAGGATTTAAGAAAAGCTCTCGGTGTGAACCAGATCAGCCTCTGGTCCATCAGCTATGGAACTCACCTGGCATTCGCCACAATGCGAAGACATCCGAACAGCATTCACCGCGCAATTCTGGCAGGAACGGAAGGGCCCGATCACACCTACAAGCTTCCCAGCAACATTCAGAAGCATCTCGAAGATCTCGCCGCCGTGATCAAGGCCGATCCGAAGATTGGAAAAGACGTGCCGGATTTTCTCGGGTTGATGAAGTCTGTCTTTGATCGGCTCGATGCAAAACCGGAGACAGTGGAGATCACTGATCCACGCACGAAGCTTAAGGTCAAAGTTATCGTGAACAAGTTTGTGATGCAGTACATCGTGGCAAACAACATCGGCACTACGGTGACCGAGCGTTTCCCGGCGCTTTTCTATCGAGCGTCGAAGGGTGATTTCACGAATCCGGCGCAAGTTTGGCTGGATCAATCGCGGGATGATATCGGTTCGGCGATGTCGTACATGATGGATTGTGCGTCGGGCCAGACTGCTGCTCGCCGCGAGCAGATTGAGCGTGAAGCGAAGGGCACTCTGCTCGAAGACATCTTCAACTTTCCTTTTCCGGACATCTGCCAGGAATGGAAAGCGCCTGATCTTGGTGACGAGTTTCGCGCGCTACTGCGATCGGATGTGCCGGTGTTGTTTATTAGCGGGACTTTGGATGCGCGCACGCCGGTCAGCAACGCGGAGGAGTATCGGAAAGGCTTCGCAAATAGCACGCACATCATCATCGAAGGTGCTGTTCATTCTGATCCGCTGTTTCTGTCGTCGCCAAAGATTAAGGATGGGATGATTGAGTTCTTGCGAGGACAGCCAGTCACGACAACGCGGCTTCAAGCGCCGCCGATGAAGTTCGTTCTTTAGCCACGGATTAAACGGATAAACACGGATAATCTCTTCTTCTAATCCGTGTTCATCCGTGAAATCCGTGGCTCATTTTCTACTGACATAACTATTGTCTTTTATCCAGAAGCGCCAGGGCTTGTCGATCCACTCCTGGGCGTAGTCGATGCCGATGCGTGGACCTTTGGCGATGTGCCTTGGCGAGACTGTCTCAAACTCTTCGAGCCATACGCGATCGCCGAGGAGATCTGCGCCGTCGAGTTGTCGATCAATTCCCATCGCGATGCAGAGCTTGCCTGGTCCATTTGTGAGCTTGTGATCCGGATGGGAATGCCGGCGTTGCCGCATGATATCGATTCCCTCGACCGGTTCCAACGCACGTACCAGAATCGCATGCGGAACATCCGCGACACCGCTGACGACGTTGAACTGATAATACATGCCGTAAACAAAATAGACATAGGCGACACCGCCGGCCCGGTACATCGTTTCGGTTCGCTTTGTTCGCCGTCCGCCGTATGCATGCGACGCTCTGTCTTCCGGACCACGATAAGCTTCAACTTCCACAATCTTTCCCGATACACGTTCACCACCTGGACCACGTACAACCAAAAGCTTACCCAGCAGATCACGAGAGACTGTGAGAACATCGGGACGAAGATAAAACTCGCGCGGTAATTTGGCGGCTTTTGTTTGTGGGGTCATCGAGGCTGTTGGCGTACTTTCCAGAGCATCACGAAGAATATTATCCATCCGATCATCACTATGCCTCTGCGTACCCACTTCTGGCCAACGCGCATCGCCATGCTCGCGCCGAAATAGCCACCTGCGAGTGCCGCACAGGCCATGAGCAGCGCATCCCGCCAGACAACGAGTCCTGTGAGCGCAAAAATCAGCACGGCAACGGCATTGATGCAAATCCCGAGAAAGTTTTTGATGCCGTTTGCTCGATGCAGCTCATTTAGTCCGAGCACGCCCATCGCCGCCAGCATTAGTATTCCATTGCCCGCTCCGAAGTAGCCGCCATACATCGCAGAGAAAAACTGGAAGACCATAGCGCCCGTCCACCACAGCCCCATCGGTTTGTCGTCGAGAGAGCCCACTCGCAAACGTCTGTTGACGATGCCGTTCGACATGAAAAGGATCGTGGCGAACAGGATCAGAAAAGGGACGAGGTTAGCAAAGACTTTAGCTGGCGTCTTGACCAGGAGCCATGCGCCGAGGGCGCCGCCGACGAGACTCGTCAGACCGAGTCGAAACAGGATAGTGGAGCTGTTCTCGAGTTCGCGACGGTAACCAAACAAGCCGCCGAAGAGTCCCGGCCATAGTGCAACGGTACTGGTTCCATTTGCGACTTTCGGATCGAGTCCGAGCCAGATCAAAACGGGGAACGTCAGCAGCGTCCCTCCGCCCGCAATAGAATTGATCGCGCCCGCGGCAAACGCGGCGCACAGCATGAGAAGCAGGGGGAAGAGACGCATCGTAGGAGGCCCATGTTAAGATGAGCCACAAAAAAGCACAAAAGGCAATTTATTAAGCCGCAAAAATTCACAAAAGGCACAAAAAATTTTATGCCTAAAGACGCGCATGAAATGAACGAGAGCGAGATCCGGTCGCGCATCATCACGCTTGCTTTCGGTGGCGATGAACGGCTCTTCATTGCGTTCTATCGAAAATTACAACAGGGACTTCCCGAAGGAACCGGCATCGTGCTGCGCGGGAGTGTCATTACGAATAAACGTCACGAAGATGGCCAGCCTTTCGACTCGCTCGGCAAGGGAACAAGCGACCTGGACGTGACGCTGGTGGGTACGAAGGTGATGGAAGCATGGGACTCGGGTGCTTATTACATTCCGGGACTGCACACCAAACCGCTCTGCGATCAGGACCCGGACATCGCGCCGACTCTGAACCCGTTGCGTGAGTCACTCCAGAAATTGGCTGGGCGCCCTGTAAATTTTCAGGCTACGTCGAGTCTTGTTCTTTATGGTCGCGACGTCTTGTTTGGTGAACCATATTACGTGGTGGTTCCAGCCGGTGAAGGTGAGTGACGCTCAAGCTGCTCAGTTACAACATTCGTTTTGGCGGTCATGGTCGAGAGCGGGCGCTGGCGCAAACTATCGTGGCTGCGTCACCGGATCTCGTCGTGTTTCAGG
>DASUYO010000112.1:0-22147 GCA_036377375.1 Pyrinomonadaceae bacterium | reverse complement strand
GACCATTTGTCCAGGTTGCGCGACAGGGAAATCCGCTTTTCAACGAAGGTCTGGTGGCGATTGCCGATAAAGATCTGTACAGCCGCACGAGTCCCAGCAGTGACAGCGAAGTGTTCAGAAAGTACGCCGAAACTCCGGAGCTGGCTCACTTGATAAATCTGCTTGTCTTCAATTCGCCGGTTGCTCCAGAAACTAATCGCACGGATATCGCAGGCATCTACATTCCAGATCTCATTAAAGTCGACTTATCGACGAGCAAAGTTCGCTTTGCGGGAGGTGGCCCAGGTAATCCAAGCAACCCGGACGACGCCGGATATTCGCGTCTGAGCATCTTCGGCGGTGACGTGCTGAAGAGCAACATTCAGGATCCATTCAAAAACGGCGGGTTCATTCCGGGCGGATGGCCCAATGGCCGGCGCTTTGGTGATGACGTTGTAGACATCGCCGTGACTGCACTGATTAGCGACTTGCGGGATCCGAACCATTTGATCATTCGTGGTCCAGCAGGCGATGGCGTCGATCGTAACGACATGGCTTTCAACAAAGTCTTTCCTTACGAATCGACACCGCAGAACGGCCGCAACCGTCAACATCCATAGGCACGAGGAGCAGAAGATGGCCACAAAAGGCACAAGAGCACAAAAACTCAAAAAATCTTTTTGTGCTTTTTGTGCCTTTTTGTGGCTGCTTCTAAGTGGTAGTAGTGCGCTGGCTCATGATCCAGGCTTGAGCGCTGCCGAGATTCACATTCTCGAGGATCGGACAGTGGCAGAAGTCAGTTTTGCCTCAGTCGATCTGGAGGGAATTCAGCAGCTCGACAAGAATCTTCTTACTATAGAGGACGACCGAGGAAAGCTGGAGTTGCGGTCCTTCAGTGTTAAATCTTCTGATCGGAGCAGCGTGCATTTTCTACTCGAGTTCTCGAATGCGAATGCTGCCGAATTACGGATCAGTGCGCCTGTTCTTGCGAGTCTGCCCCGCGGACATAAGCAGTTCTGCTCAGTGTACGATCGGGAAAATAGAGTGCTGACAGAGCGCATGCTCAGCGCAGAATCAAACGCGCTCACGATCGATTTGCGAACTACATCCGCAAACAACAATTCGATCTTCCGCTTTTTGGTTCTTGGAATTGAGCATATCCTGACGGGCTACGATCATTTGGCATTTCTGCTCGCGCTGCTGCTTGCCGGAGGCTCACTACGCGGTAATGCGAAAATCATCACCTCATTTACTGTGGCTCATTCGCTGACACTCGCAGTTGCAACGTTTGGCCTCGTTAATATTTCGCCGGCCATAGTCGAACCGGCAATCGCTGTCTCGATTGTATTCGTCGGTCTGGAGAATCTATTCGGTCGACGGCTAGCGGCACGCTGGGTGGTCACGTTTAGTTTTGGTTTGGTTCATGGTCTCGGCTTTGCGGCGACTTTGCGAGAGCTGGGCATAGGCGCATTCGGAGCACGAGCTGCTATCCCTCTTTTATCATTCAATCTAGGCGTCGAGATTGCGCAAATCGCAATCGCTGCTCTCGTTCTGCCATTGGTGTGGAGATTAGAGAAAGGCCCGGCCTTTACGTTGAGGCATGTGCCCGCAGTGTCGCTGCTAATCACGTTTGCCGGCGTCTACTGGTTTCTCGCCCGCACCTTAATGTGACGATATTTTGGATTGAAATCCGGGTGACCTATCGCTCAAGCCCGTTCGTCTCAGATTTCATACCGTTCGCGTATTACTGGTTGCCATTCGGTAAGTTTACGGCTTAGCATGCGCCGCCAAAAGGAGACCCCTATGAAACTCCGACTTCTTCTATTGCTTTGTTGCCTCCTGTTTTCAGCAGCATCGAGCCTGGGCCAGACGGCGCCTGAAAAGGCCCCCGATGTTTCGACTGAGCTGCGCAACGGCTTCAACGAGGTCAATGACTGGGTGACGAAAGCCGCCGAAATGGTGCCGGCAGAAAAGTACAACTACCGTCCCGTGGAAACCGTGCGTACTTTCGGCCAATTGATCGCCCACATCACTGATTCGTACAACTATTTCTGCGCGCATGGCGTGGGTAACAAGGTCCAATGGTCTGATGCAGTCGAGAAGGGCGGCACCGATAAAGATACGTTGCTTCCCAAACTGAAAGAAGCAGTGGGCCGATGTAACGCAGCCTACAGTTCCGGAAACGCACAGCTTAGACCATTGTTTAGCAACGTGGGCCACACCAGTCTGCACTACGGCAACATCATCACGTATATGCGGATGCTGGGCTTAAAACCCCCATCAAGTTAATCCAACACTTCCACCGCAAGTTTCGGATAGAAGCGACTGACCGCCTCACAAAAATGCCGCCTGGACCTGCTATGTTTAAATACACATATCTATAAGTAAACGTTGACTTTACACCCGCACCTGACTTATTGTCCGTGCGCTCTCAAGGTGCCTTCGACCGGTTTTTTCTACTTGCCGGTGTCTCCGCAATTTGATCCTTCGAGCATTCAATCAAGCGGTATATCAAAATTCGAAAAGTGGGGGTCGTTATCTGTGCATACAGCTAACTCTGAGTCCTCATAATCTAACGACCACTCTCTGACGCAGGTCTCGTCTCCTCGGATCTGTTCCACTCGTGGTTTCATCAACAACCCAACCTACACCTAAGAAAGGATTAACGACATGGCTACTGTTTATATTCCGGGCGCAGGAAGCCTTGGCTATGGTTTCGATGTCTTTGGTCGTTATAGCGACAGCTCGAAAACCAGGCCGCTATTCAACATGGTCTACGACGGCAAGCAAACCTACAAAGACTATCTTGTCCCACTGAATGTTAATGTCGATACCAAGAGCCACAACTATGGCGGCTCTACTTATGTCGACAGCCGCAGAAAGATGGAAGATTACTTTTCCTCCAAGCTGAAGGTCACTGCCAAGTATGGCTTCTTCAGCGGTCAATTCGAAGCTTCCTTTTCGATGACTAACAAATCAGATGTGAGTTACCAGTTCGGCATTGTGGAGACCTTCAGTCAGCAATTTGCGCTCGACTTGAAAGATCGATCGGAGGCCGCGCTGGCCGATTGGGTCAAGAACGATCCTGATTATCAGAACGTTCCGGACAAGTTTACGGACAGCAATCGCTTACTCTTCTTTCGCTTCTTCGACAAGTATGGGATCTACTACATGCCGCGCGTCGTGGTTGGATCGCGGTTGTACTACTCCTCGCAGATAAAGAAGGAGTACAAATATTCTGAGTATGATGCCGAGGCTAAACTCAAACTCGAGTACAAGGCCATCTTCTCCGCTTCAGCGGAGGCACAAGCAAACTGGAAACAAGTCGGAGAGTCGTGGGCATCCCAACGTGAGGTCAAAGTGGACGCGGTAGGTGGATCGAATGAGATGCTCAACGTCCTTATGCCTGGTTACGGGACGAATCACGAAACTGCATACTCGGCTTGGCTGAAGAGTGCTGAAGAGAGGCCGGCAGTGGTTGACTTTGATCTCAAGCCGATCTCCGAGATCTTTTCCGCAGCCAAAGCCGCAGCCGTTCAGCAGGCGATTGAAGCGTACGTCCTTCACAAACTATTTCTCGAGTCAAAAACAGGAAGCTGCCTCATCGCGTTCAACGGCGAGCCTGTCCTGCCTCCGCCGCCGGGTGCGTCAAAGACGTTGGGGTTCCAGCTCGCCGCGATCTCTCGTTCGAATCTGCAACAAGCATTTGCCCGATCGTACACGTCGAATGATTACTGGACGTACGAGCAGATATACCGAAACGGGCTCGCTGACGTCCAACCCTACAACAACCCGAACTTTATCATTGCATTCGCGGCTTACTCGGTTTTTGCCCAGAACGCTCCGACGAAGGAGTTTGTTGACTTTCTGGACAGTTGCGGCGCCGGCTATAAGTTGGCGCAGTGGCTCGACACCAAGAATGCAAACAAGAGTATTTACTCCTGCTGCGCTCTGTGCCACGTCAACTATGTTTTCGTTGGTGTTCCCGGTAGGGGGAAGGGCACGGGACGGGAGGCCTTTCAACGTGCCGGAAGCTGCGACACAGGCACTGGCAGTTGGCAATCTTATGAACCCTGGCTCGACAAACCCGCACCAATGGCCAGCCTCATAGTGGATCTCTATCAGGTTAAGGGAGACACTGATACCCAACTCATGCTCGATATTGGTAAAGCTCGTCACGAAGAAAGCTGATCCAAGGTATTAGTGGGCACCTCGCTCGAGGTGCCCACAATATTCATGATGAGATTTTCAAAACCAACAGTACTGGCGGTGGGCCATGGCGCAGCAGCCACTGGCTTTTCGCGTGTTCTGGACAGTGTCATTCAACGCTTGTCTCAGACGTACGATTTTCACCACTTTGCGACTAATCATGGGATTGATCGCGTCGATGGCAACTGGCCCATCTATGGCAATCCTGACCGTCGCGATCCGAATGGCTTGGATCGTCTTGGGGAGTTAATTAATCGCGTCAGGCCTGAGGTCGTTTTGTTCCTGAATGATCTGTGGTTTTGTTGCGTTCATGCACATCGAATGAAGTCAATGCCGGAGCCTCCCACGCTGGTCGCGTATTGTCCCGTTGACGGCATCCTCACAAGACCAGAGCTTTACTCACAACTTGGTTTTTGGGATCAGATTGTTGCGTATACGCAATTCGGAAGAGCTCAGCTCGAAAGAATTCATTATCTCGACGAGCCTCTTTCGTCTCATTGCCTCACGAATGCGATAGAGATCATTCCTCATGGCGTCGATACTGATGTGTTCTTTCCTCTGCAACCTCATGATCTTCTGGATCGATCTCTCGCGAAGCAACAGTTTTTTGGTGACGGCGCAGCGGAGGCAGGTTTTGTTGTGCTCAATGCTGCGAAGCACGACGTGCGTAAGCGAATGGATCTGACTATCGAGGGATTTGCGCGCTTTGTTCGCAATAAGCCGCGTGACGTCAAGCTCTATTTGCATACTGGCGCAACGTTTGATGGTCCGGATATTCGAGTATTGGCTGAACGAGCGGGTATTGCTGACCGGCTGATCTCAACAGACGGTTGGCTGGAAGATCATCCCGCGATCGATGATGAGCGTCTGAATTTGCTGTACAACGCTACGGATGTCGGAATCAACACGTCAGGTGGCGAGGGTTGGGGATTGATCAGTTTCGAACATGCAGCGACAGGCGCTCCGCAAATCGTGCCGGCACATTCGGGGTGCGAAGAGCTTTGGAGGGATGTAGAGACAACGTTGCCGGTTCGCACCGAGGGCGAGTACGTTGGGCTTGGGATGATGCGGCAGTTCGTTGGTCCGGATGATGTCGCTGCTGTGTTGGAAAGATTGTATTCGGATCGTGGATTTAGAGCAGAGCAAGCACAAAAAGGTTACGAAAACGCGCGGCAGCCTGCTTACCAGTGGGATCAAATTGCGGTGCAGTGGGATGAGTTGTTGCAGCGCGTGCTCGCGACGCGGAAATAAAAGTTTGTTCCGAGTACTCTCAACTGTGTTACACTGCCTTCATGGCAACAAAAACAAAATCTCACACCTCAACTCGCAAGAAAACTCTCGCACCTTCGAGCAACTCGGCTCGCACGAAGAAGGCTGTGTCAAAGGCGACTAAGTCGACGGCAAAATCGAAATCAGCCAGAACGCGAGACGAAGAGAAGCGGCGAAAAAAGCGAGAGGCAATCACCTTGAAGATGTTTCAGATGACCTATGATGCCTATCAACAAGGAAAACTTCACCTGCTTTTTTAAATAGGTTTATTAACAACTGAATATCACCATGGCGTACTTCACCTACGACACCTCAGTCTTCATTTCGAGAAAAATAACTGATTTTCGCGAAATGCCTCGAAACTTCATGCTATCCGCTGTTGTGCTGATGGAGCTCACAGCTGCCGCTCACGATGACTCATATCGAAAAGTCTACGAGCAAGCCTTTAGGCAATATCAAAAAGACAACTTACTGATCGTTCCCACGGAGGACGATTGGCTTTTAGCGTCGAAAATTCTATTTCTTTTAGCTCACGCTCGAAGGTGGGAGCAAAAAGGAATACTCAAGCGATTACCGCCTGGAGCTTCGCAGCGTCTTGCACTCGATACTCTGATTGCCGTCAGCGCGCGAAGATGGAAGGCGTACGTGGTCACTGAGAATTGGAGGGATTTTAAAGCGATTCAGCGTTACTGCAACACATCCGTGATTCGGGCTTCACAGTTTTTCTAAGCCGCAAAAAGGCACCAAACGCACAAATGTTTTCTTAAAATTTTTTGTGCTTCTTGTGCCTTTTGTGGCTAATGAAATCAATAGTTCGTAAGGATCTCGTCCGGCTTGAATCCCATCTTTCCGAGGCGCTCGCGTGTTTGTGCAATCATTTCCCGCGAGCCGCAGATCAACGCAATGGGCGACGACAGATTCGGCAACACATTGTCCAGCAAAGACTGCACATATCCCGTCGGGCCCGCCCAGTCGTGTCCGTCAGGCCGTGAGATTACCTGCCGCAGCTCCACGCCCGCAGCTTCCCAGTGGTCTGTCTCGTCTCGATAACAGAAGTCGTCCGGCGTCCGCTCACCGTAAAGCACCACCAGTTGCCCGAAGTCGTTTTTGCGTTTCAACACATGACGCAAAGCCGAACGCAATGGCGCGACTCCCGTTCCCATCGCGACAAACACCAGATCGCGCGCTTGCATCTCCTCCAACTTGAAACCGTTTCCCGCAATTCCCAGAAGCTCGATCTCATCACCGACGCACATTTCGTAGATCACGCTGCTGGCACCAGCTTTCTTTTTCACCAGCACTTCCAAATCCCGATCGTCAGGAGCGCTGGCGAAAGCAAAATATGCCGGCTCCTCACCTGCAATTCGCAGTATCGCGACCTGCCCCGGCGCGAAATCAACTACTCCTTCGGCACGAAGATTTAACGAACGCGTGCTCCTGGCCTGGTCGCGAACACCCGTAATTATGAGCTTCTGTGAGTTTTCGACTTCCATATCAGGCAGTGTAGCAAATCAATCTTTCCATTCTCACGATGAGTGATTACAATTCAGCCACATGAATTATCGCGCTTTTACCGCCACCCTGATTCTTGCACTTTGCGTGTTGTCAGTTCAGGCGCAGTCTGGACGTCGGCAGGTCAAGCCTGTGCCGGCGGCTCCTGTGCCCACGCCGACTCCTGAACCCACGCCGGCTCCGAAAAAGACTGAGAAAGAGTCGGAGCTGCTGTTCTTTGTCGGAGCTGACCAGGGGGAAACCTACGCAATGCTTCCGTTGTCGTATTTCGATGCCGCATTGCGTGGTTGCGTTGATCGCCTGCGTGCCGGATCTTCCGCCAGCGTTGATGTAACTGACCGATCAATGAATCGAGGTGAGGCGATCAAAAAGGCGAAGTCAGAGACTCAAGCCTACGTCGTACTGCTGAGTTTGACGTTCGACTCGATGGCACGTTCTTATGATGATCTCGTACTCGAGTTCGTGGTCTTTGAACCCACTACGGCCAAGGTCGTGGTTAACGGGCGGAGTTACCTGATTTCTCGTCGCGCAGGACCGGTGGTTGTTGGCCCACCTCGCGGAACAACAAATAGCGGAATATATCGCGAACAGTTAATCCGACAGGCGGGTGAAGACGCCGGCGACAGGATTCTCAAAGCGCTGCACCTCGACGTTGAGGTTCCTAAAAAGCCGTAACACCGAATCACTCGGCATAGAGCTGCTCGATCACGTCCTTATATTTCTCATCGATAACCCGACGCTTCACTTTCAAAGTCGGCGTTAGCTCGCCTCCCTCAATCGTGAACTCGTTTTCCAGCAAAGCGACTTTCTTAATTCGCTCATACTTCGCCAGGTTCGGAGTCAGCGCATCAATCTGCCGCTGAATCAGATCAAGGATACGCGGATGGTGACAAAGCTCGCTGCGACTCTTTACTTCAATGCCTTTCAACTTGCAGTACGACTCGAGCTGCTCCCACACCGGCACAACTAACGCCGCTGGAAACTTGCGCTCTGCTCCAACCAAAACAACCTGGCTCACGAAACGCGAACCTTTGATCGCCTGTTCAATCGGCTGCGGTGAGATGTACTTGCCGCCTGAAGTTTTAAACAACTCTTTCTTGCGGTCCGTTATGCACAGGAACCCTTCTTTGTCGATCGTTCCAATGTCGCCAGTCTTGAACCAGCCATCGCTGGTGAAAACTGCCCGCGTTTCTTCGGGCTTGTTGTAGTAACCGCGCATTACATTTGGACCACGTACTTCGATTTCGCCGTCTTCTGCGATACGAATCTCAACGTTCGGAATGGCGGTGCCAACCGTCCCTGGACGATTGTCTTCGAGTTTGCTCGTGGTAATCACCGGCGACGTTTCAGTCAGACCATAACCCTGAAGAATCGGAATGCCTGCGCCGATGTAGATGTACGCCAGGTCCTCAGACAGCGCAGCGCCGCCCGAGATCAATAGCCGCATCCTGCCGCCAAACGCTCTCTGCCATTTGGAAAAGACAAGCTTCGACGCAACCCAGTGTTTGAATTTCAGAAACGCGGGAATTGGCTGGTGCGCGACAATTCGCTTGGCATACTTGCGCGCAACTGAAACTGACCACGCAAGCAATACAACACTCAGCTTGCCCCGCTCAGCAGCGCTTTCGAGAATGCGCTGATAAATCTTCTCGAAGATGCGCGGCACGCCAACTAATACCGTCGGATGCACCTCGCGCAAGTTTGCACCAATCGTTTGCAACGATTCGGCAAAATAAACTGCCATGCCCTTGTGCAGGTACATGTACATCGCCTGCCGCTCAAAAACGTGAGACAACGGCAGCACCGATAGCGCAGAATCACCTTCTCCAAACGAAAGGTGTCCGGCGGAATCGATCAGATTCGACACGAGATTTGCATGCGTGAGCATCACGCCTTTGGGTTCGCCAGTCGTGCCTGAGGTGTAGATGATCGTCGCGAGATCGTCCGGCTTAGTCTGGAGGACCATGCGATCGATAAAACCCGGATCGCGTTGTTCAAACTCCCGTCCTTTGTCTTCGAGTTGGGCCAGCGTCAGCCCATCTTCCGGCGTAAATCCT
This sequence comes from Pyrinomonadaceae bacterium, assembly GCA_036377375.1. Classification (GTDB taxonomy): domain Bacteria; phylum Acidobacteriota; class Blastocatellia; order Pyrinomonadales; family Pyrinomonadaceae; genus PSRF01. The sequence goes on along the minus strand of DASUYO010000112.1, from coordinate 13,121 downwards.
TCAGGCTCGAAGAAGATGACTTGCTTTACTTCCGGACACTCTCCCAACACGTCCCGCAGCTCGACAAACTTCTCGCGATTCGCAAGAAACAACACACATGCGCCCGAGTCGTTCAGGATGTAACGGACCTGTGGAGGCGTCAGTGTTGGATAGATCGGAACATCGATAGCGCCCGCAAAAATCGATCCTGCATCAGTCAAGGTCCATTCGACACGGCTTTCAGACAGCAGCGCAACTCGATCTCCGCTACGCACTCCGATCGCGTGCAGTCCGGCTGCAATATGCTTCGCGCGTTCGAGCATCTCGTCAGACGAGATCGCGATCCAGCGGCCGCCGCTTTTGTAATTCAGCGTGTCCGCACGTTTGTGCCTGTGGGCTACTCCGATAAAAACGTCGACGAGCGTAGCAGGCTTATCTGGTGAGGCAGGCCGGCGCGCCGGAGTACTCGCAGGCACATCCATGTACTCAACCGCGCGATTCACGGCGTTTTTACTCCGTTGAGAAAAATATCAAGCACCTCGTCGGCCATGGGTGCGAGTTTGTAGCGTCGCTTGGAGAGAATCCAGTTCGTTGCCATTTCATCGAGCGCTCCAAAAAGGATCTTCGCGACGACTTTGGCGTTGAGATCTCGTCGAAACACGCCTGCACGCTGGCCTTCTTCGAACGTCGAACGGATGAGCGCGAGATATTCAGCAAAACCAGCGGCGGAAAACTCTTCCATAAACTTCGTCGAGCCACGCAGCTCGACCTGAAAAACCACGGCCAGGTCGCGATCCGCACCGAGTCGTTCGAGATGCAGCAAAGCAATCTGCCGGAGCTTTTCTTTTGGATCAGACAATTCTTCGATGCGTTTTCTGGCTGCATCGAGCGCCTCTTCGACACTGCGATCGAAGATGGAATGAAGTATGTCTTCCTTGCTTTTGAAGTACAGATACACCGTGCCGTCCGCGACGCCCGCTTCGCGAGCGATGTCGGCGACTTTGGAATTGAAGTAACCGTTATGCGCGAAGACACCGATCGCGGCGCGCAAAATTGCTTCACGCTTATCGCCTACGGCGTTCCGTACATTATTAAGTGATCGAGCAGAACGCATACAAAAAACCTGAAATGAATGATGCCTCACTCAGTTTCGTTTCGCAACAAATAGCCGGGAAGAAGCGGCAAAAAGACAAAAGTATTACTTAGTCGGACGCGTGTGAGGTGTCGTCAGCCGGCTCGCTGTCTGAGAGGAGACTCGGCTCGAGATTGCGTGGCACGTTGCGCAACAGAAACTCCTGTGTCGGATACGGAATTTTGATCGAGCGCTCACGAAACAGTCGTGCGATGCGGTAGTTGATGTCGCTGCGGATTTGAACATGCCGCCGCGGATGGCTCGTCCATACGAGCAAACGGAAATCAAGCGAGTAGTCGCCAAACTTCAGGAACTGCACTCGTGGCTTTGGGTCCTCCAAAACATTCGGCACGTCGCGAGCAGCCTCGATCAGCGTGTCTGTAACAAGTTGAATGTCCGAATCATCAGCGACGCCGATCGGAATCGAGATACGCGCGCGTGGATCGCCGTACGACCAGTTCACAACGCGTTGGCTCACGAGTTTGGAATTGGGAACGATGATCGCGATCCGATCGTTTGTTGATATGACTGTGGTGCGCAGGTTGATGCTCTCCACGTCACCTTCATCATCGCCGATGGTGATGCGATCTCCGATTCTGATTGGTCGTTCGAAAAGCAGAATGAATCCGGACGCGATGTCCGCAGCAATGTATTGAAGACCAAAGCCGATGCCGACGGACAGCGCAGTGAAGATCACAGCGATCGACGTGAGGTCGAGAGCAAACGCCTGTTTGAGCGCGACCAGCAATCCGATGGTAACGATGAGATATTTCGCGAGCCTGCATATCGTGTAACGCAAACCCGAATCGATGTGACGGCGAGTTGCAAGACGGCGATCAATAAGGTAGCTCAACCAGCGGGCCACGAAGATCGTGACAATCAATACAACCGTGCCGACGATCACGCTCGAAACGGAAACCGTGATCCGGCCAAAGGTGAACTGCCTGGTCAGGTAGCTCCAGACGCGCTCGATCACATCAGAGACGTCCTGCAACGGTACTGCTACGCTTAGAAGCCGGCCAATCATTCAGGTAAAGCATAGCGATTTAACTGTTACAAAAACGTTGTAAGGGTGAGTCGTTTTCGAAAAGTTTCATTGACACACCGCAAACGGTCTAACTAAGATGTCCCGACCAAAACCGATCCAGAAACTTGAACATACCCTCGTTAAAATTCGAGAGCCGTCCAAACAAATTTGTGTATAGGAGATAACTATGCGGACCCCCGTACTCGGCAACTTCCCCCGGCTACAGTTCTTTGCAGCGAGTGTCATTCTCACGCTGCTAATCATCCCATCAATCGTTGCTCAAACTCAGATCACTACCGGAACGATCCAGGGTACGGTTATCGACGCAAATGGTGCAGCAGTACCTGGCGCGAATGTCGAGATTAAGAATCTCGACACCAATTTCTCGCGTAGTCTTACAACAAACGACGAAGGACGGTTCGTTGCGCCTCTGCTTCAGCCAGGTAACTATTCAGTAACGGTTTCAAAGCAAGGATTCGCCACGACCGTACTCGAAAACACTGCGCTGACGGTGGGCCAGGCTTTAACTATTCCGTTCTCACTGAAGATCTCAACAGTTGAAGAACGTGTCACAGTCACCACTACTCCAACTGTCGATACAGTGAAAACGGAAGTCAGCAGCACGCTCAACGAGACAGCCGTAAACAGTACCCCTATCCTGGGACGAAAGTTTGAAGACCTGCTGACACTCACTCCCGGCGTTAGCATTACGCAGGGTCCGGACGGAGACGAGATCAACTTTTCCGGTCAACGCGGAATCTTCAATAACGTGAGTCTTGACGGCGGCGACTACAACAACGGCTTCTTTGGCGAGCAACTCGGTGGGCAGCGTGCAGCAATCGATATCACGCTCGAAGCAGTTAAAGAGTTTCAGGTGGTTGCGACCGGCGCCAGTCCGGAGTTTGGACGCACAGCGGGGGGCGTGATCAACGTCATTACCAAGTCAGGCACGAATGATGTGCACGGCAGTGCCTTCTACTTCCAGCGTCTTGAAGCTCTGACTGCACACACTTCAGACGGCAAACCGCTGAAGGATTTTCATCGCGAGCAGTACGGCGGGACTATCGGTGGGCCTATCAAGAAAGACAGGGCTTTTTACTTCTTTGCCTTTGAGGGCATCCGCGAGAATCTCCAGCGCGCTAACCTGAGCGAACCGATCGGCGACACACCCTGCCCAATTACTAACCCAACGATTCTCGCGAACGAAGCGTTGATTAACGGCAACGACGATTGTCAACGGCTCGCCTTGATCAATTTCTTCCACGCGAGGCTCAATCAGGAAGAGGGTTTGCCGGTCCTGCATAAGATCAACAACCAGGCCTTCTTTGCGAAGACCGACATCAAAATCAACGATGCAAACCAGCTTGCCGTCTCATACAACTTCGATTACTCGAAGAATACAAATCAAACGTTCGACGTCTCCACTTATGGAAACTCGGCGAACGGAATCGAAGGTCCATCAAAGATCAACGTCGTGCGCTTCAACCTATTCACGACCGTATCACCGACCAAACTTAATGAAGCTCACTTTTCGTACTCGCGCGAGCTCCGGCCGCGCTCGGCGGTTGATTCAAATGTGCCCGCCGATACCGCCATGGGTTTCGCAACCACATTCCGGTTCGGATTTCCGTTCTTCCTTGAGCCCGCCGTCGACGAAACGCTATGGCGCACGCAAGTGAAAGACAACTTCTCGATCGTCACCGGTGACCACACACTGAAGTTTGGCGGTGAATGGTTACACACGTTGAACGATCAAGTATTTCGAGGCTTCTTCACTGGTCGCTACATCTTCGACAGCGTCACCGGCTTTTTGCGTTATGCATCGCCGGCGGCTCCGGGTGGGTTTGGACCAAATACAATTGGCTGTGCAGACGGAACGTTCGTGACCGCACCCGCGACATGCCCTGGCGGTGCGACAAATGGTGGTCCATTGCTTCTCTACTTGCAGGGCGCAGGACTAACCGGACCGGCAACTGATGCAGCCGGAGCTTCCAACATCACTAACGAAGACCTGGCTTTATTTGCGCAAGACTCATGGAAGGTTCGACCCAACTTCACACTCAATTATGGCTTGCGCTGGGAAGCACAAATCTTTCCTGAACCCGTAGTACCGCCAAGTCAGACGGCTTACGGAATCTTTCTCAATGATCCGCGCTTTCCGTCAGACGGCACGCTGCCGAGTCCAAAGAAAGAATTTCAGCCGCGTGTCGGATTTGCGTGGGACATTTCGAAAGTAGGCAAGTCTGTGTTGCGCGCCAACTCGGGCATCTTCTACGGGCGACAGAACATGCTCTCGCAGGTCGGTTCAATTACAACAAACGGCGTGCAGCAACAGACGATCTTTTTGAACTCGCCGATTATTTCATTCGGCGTGCCTGGTCCAGTTTGGCCAGGCGTGGTTACGCCGCCGTCCAGCGTAGTGCCGTGTGTCGCGGGTGGCATCACGAATCCGTTTCCGTGCTTCTCGGGCGTGCGCGTCTTTAGTCGTGATTACGCCAATCCACGCATCTACACGACGAATGTAGGCTTCGAGCAGGAACTCGCAACAGACTGGTCACTTTATCTGGACTACACACACTCGAAGGGCGTGCATCTGACACGCTTCCTGAACGTCAATCGCAACGGCTTCTTCTCGCCGTTCCTCGGTGAGACGATGGTTACGAGCGCTGTAGGCAAGTCAGTTTACGACGGCTTCACTGTTGGAATGAGAAAGCGTTTTTCGCGACGCTATCAACTTGAGTGGAACTACACGCTCGCGAAGGACAAAGACGATGATTCGAACGAGCGCGATCCGTTTACCGATCGCTCGTTTGACATCAACAACCTTCAGCTCGACTACGCGCTGTCAGATCGCGACATTCGTCACAAGTTCAACTTCTTCACCTTCATTCAGATGGGTTGGGGATTTGAAGGAAACTTCCGCGTGCAGGGACGCACCGCGCAACCGATCACACCTACTACTCGAACGGCGACCAATCGCAACACCCTGCGTAAAGACAATTCGTACTTCTCGTTTGACTGGCGCATTCAGCGACCTTTCAAGCTGGGCGACCGCTTCGCGATAATTCCGGTTATCGAGATGTTCAATACTTTCAACAATGCAAACAATGTCAACCCGCTGGTGACGCCCGGACTCTTCAATTTCGATGGGTTCCTGCGGCAGGGCGTGGGTGATCCACGACAAGTGCAGTTGGCGGTGAGGTTTACTTTTTAAGCCACGGATTACACGGATGAATCCGGATCTAATCCGTGTTCATCCGTGTTACGAATTCTGTCAACTTCACCGGATCAAGTCGCAGTAGGCTACTCTGGGCAACCTCACTGCATCTTAGGCTTCGTTAACTCGGATATCCTGCGCGGTCTCCCCCGCTACATCTGAGCAGCTTTACAAAGAGATCACACCTCGATCTCGAATCGAACCAAAGTGCGGTTGATTTTTTTGCGGCGGCCTCGCCGTAACGTCTTGAAGTGTGCCTCGCAACAGCGCACACAAACTGCAAAGGAGAATTTCCATGAACTACCTGCGTTTGCCTGCGTCGTGCCTGGCGCTCGCACTGCTCTTACTCGCCAATCTCGGCGTCGTTTCGATCTCAGCGCAAACCACAACATCGGGAGCTGACGGTTGGGTCGTGCTGCCAGTGAGCGAATATGTGGCACTAAAGCACGCTGCCGCGCCGCCTGAACCCGAGCCTGCTGCACCACCTGTCGAAGCCACCCTTAGTCGCATTGATTACACGTTGAAAATTGACGGCGATCTCGCCACAGGCGAGGCACAACTTACTGTCGACGTGATCAAAAACGGTTGGGTGCGCGTGGCGATGCCCGACGGTTTGATGGTCCGTGATGCGAAGCTCGACAGCCGTCCGGTCAATCTCGCGATGAACAGCACCGACAAAGGTCCGGGTCGCGCTGATCTGCTGTTGTCAAAAACCGGACGTTCAGTACTGACGATGCAGATCGTTGCTCCTGTAACCACTGTTGCCGGAACAGACATCCTGCATCTTCCGGTCAGCAATTCAGCCGTTTCGCACGCGACTGTCGAGTTACTGCGTCAGGGTGTTGACGTGCGAATCAGCGGCGGCTTGCTGCTCGAGCATTTAGAGACTGCAACCGGAAGTCGCTGGGTGGCCAACGGTCGTGGCAGCGAGCCTCTAACGTTTGCATGGCGAAGAAAAGTGGACGACACGCGCGCCAGTCAACCGCTGCGATTTCGCGGTTCCATTACGCAGTTAGTGGGCTTGGGAGAAGACGCGACACAGGTGAACGCCGAAGTGCAGGTTGAAGTCGTGCAGGGATTGGCGAATGAAGTCCGCGTGCAGCTTCCGGAACAGTTAACAGTGAACCAGGTGTCGGGCGCGATGGTTGCTGACTGGGATGTCTCAAACAACGAGCTCAAAGTGTCGTTCATCGAGCCAGTGCAGACTACCGCACGGTTTACGTTGAGCGGCGAGTTGCGACTGCCGCGCGCAGGCAAGTTGGACATTCCTCTCATTCGTCTCCCAAACGCGGAGCGCGAAACGGGAGGCGTAGCTGTTGAGGTGCTGGGCGCCGGAGAAATAAAAGAGCGCCAACCGAACGGGCTCGAAGACGCCGAAGCAGGCGAGTTGGGCCAACTCATCTCGAGCCGCCAATCGCCTTCATTGATCGCGTTCAGACTTCAGCCTGCGGACGGTAAATCTACGAGAACGTTGTCACTGGACGTGGCGCGTTACACGCCGCAGGCAGTGCTCACTGCAAACGTCGAAGAGGCGGAGTACAACACGCTGATTGCCGCTGATGGAAAGATGCTGGTCCAGTCGCGCTTTGCAGTGCGAAACAACCAGCGAAACTTTTTAAAACTCACACTGCCTCCGACCGCTGTGTTGTGGAGCGCGTCAGTTGCGGGTCGACCGATACGGCCTGGACGCGCACCGGATGGCTCGCTCCTGCTGCCACTCGAAAAGACTCGTTCCGGTGAAGAAGCCCCTGCGTTTGTTGTCGAGGTTTCGTATCTCGATCGCACTGCGTCATGGACCGATCGAGGACACGCGCGAGTTTCACTCGTCGCAGTCGATCTTCCCATATCGAAGTCGCACCTGTCGCTGTATCATCCACCGCTGTTTCGCGTGACGCCTGTTCCCGGCACCTTCCGCACTGGAACTTACGTACAACCGGAATCGTCCGCCTTGCGTTCAGACGAATCGGCATCCGCCACTGAACAGCAGCGCGCCGAGGGTGAGATCCCTCCCGATCAAGCCGAAATGAAACAGCTCGTCGCGAAGCTTCGCGAGAGCAACCGTAGCGCGCGACCCGCACGAAATCTTCCGTTGCGTGTTGTGTTTCCACACTTCGGTCCGTCGATCTTCCTTATGTCGGAACTGACTGCCGAGAACCAAACACCTGCGATCGAGTTTGACTTTCAACGTGACAGAAAGAGAGGCGACCGATGAAACCACTGATTCTTATCCTGTTGATGACCATTGTGGCCGCCAGCCAAACACGCAACACAACACTCGACGCGCCTTTACCGCCGCCCAGCACCGCAGGCACTGTGACGCTGTCGCTCAGCGAATACAACCGTCTCGTGGAGCTCGCATCGCGCAAAGTTAAGACGCCGGATCAGGTTCCACTTCCGTATGTGCTGTCGCACGCGATGTTCAAGCTTCGCGTTGAAAATCAAACGCTCGTCGGCACAGTGGACATCGACGGCTCGCTGCTCGAGAAAGGCTCCGTCAAGACTCCGCTGACCACGGGCTTGACCGTTCTCGAAGCGAAGCAGGCAGGCAATCCACTGCCGTTGTTGCAGGAAGGACCACATCATGCCGCGATACTGAATGGTCCAGGACCTTTTGCCGTCTCGCTTGGCGTTGCGGCGCCTTTGACGATTGAAGCCGGACGTGCTTCGTTCACGCTGCCGGTACCACTCGCGAGCAGTACGATCTTGAGTTTGGAGCTGCCTGGAAATCATGCCAACGTTCGCGTCGAGCCCGGTTTGGTCACGAGACGCGACACTGCCAACGGCCAGACCGTGATCGAAGCTGCGCTCGAGCCGGGCAAACCTGCGCGCATCTGGTGGACCACGCGTGAGATTGCCGCGCCTGTTGCACAACGAGAAGTACGTTTTCTTTCCGACATCAAATCAGTCGTCTCCGTAGGCGATTCGCAATTGCGAGTCACTGCACTTTGCGACGTCAATGTGATCCAGGGTGAAGCCGCAGAGTTCAAGATGCCACTGCCGGAGGGATTCGAGCTGACGACTGCTTCAGGCAACACACTCGAGTCGAGCGATGTTTCCGGAAACGTTCTGACGTTACGAGTCCACGATCCTGCGCGTCGCAACCATCAGTTTCTGATCGCGCTCGAACGCGCGAATCGCGAGACGAAAGTCGAGGCGCCATTGCTGGCATTTACCGGAGCGCAAAGAGAAACAGGAGAAGTGCTGGTCGAAGGCGCCGGCGCGATGGAACTGGTTGCGACCGAGTCGGGTGGCCTGCGTCGCATGGACGTGCGAGAAGCGAGTGCGATAACTCGATCGCTTTCGCACTTTCCACTGCAAGCGGCGTTTCGTTACAACCGCCGTGCAAGCGAGGCACCAAAGCTGCAACTCAAATGGCAACAGTTTCTCGATGCGGACGTGCTTTCCGCAGTCGCTGAGCGAGCGACAGTGACGACGTTGACGAACGTTGAGGGTAGATCGCTGACTGAAATTTCTTTGCGTGTGCGTAATCACGCGAAGCCGTTCATGAAAGTTGACCTGCCGCCGAATGCGCAACTGCTCTCAGCCGAAGTCGAGGGTGAACGAGTTAAGCCGGTGCAGGGCCCCGACGGCACGCGTGTTCCGTTGTTGCGCGTGGGACTCGATTCCTCGAAGCCCTACACAGTTTCGTTTGTTTACCTGAATTCGGGAGCGCGTTTCGGCAAGAGTGGCGCTTACGACATGGGACTGGCGAAGCTCGACATTCCCGTCAACATATTGACGTGGGAGCTCTCGCTGCCCGACAGGCTTCAGGTCAAGCAGTTCGGTGGTAACGCACTCTCGGCCGCGCTCTTTCCCGGAGATATCGCCGCCGGTCTTTTGGTCGATGGAGGTAACGACGGCGATTACGCGTCGAACTCGTCGGTTCCCAGCGATCTTAGTACGCTCGAGCCTGGACAAATCGGAGGTGTCATTGTCGATATGAATGGTGCAGTTGTGCCGAATGCTGAAGTGACTATCACCAACACGCAAACTGGCGCCAAACAGACTGCGAGGTCCAATGAAGAAGGTCGTTGGCTAATCAGCGGAATGCAACCTGGAGCAGTAAGAGTGCTCATCTCTTCTCCGGGTTTCAAAGACGTGCAGTACGATTTAAATCTGCAAGCTTCCAACCCGTCGCGGCTAGCGACAACTCTGGAAGTCGGCAACGTAAGTGAAACGGTAACTATTACGGCCGCCGATAATCGGCTGGAGAATCGCACGGTTGAAGGGACGGCCAAAAAGAACAACGCGGTGCCGGCGAACACAGCATCACAGAACGTGTTCAACCTGCAACGTCGTGTAGCCGGCATTCTGCCGGTTGCAGTGGAAGTCCCGCGCAGTGGCGTATCTTATCGCTTTGTGCGTCCGCTGGTGTTACAGGAGGAGACGAGGATCACGTTCCAGTACAAATCAAAATAAAGCAGCGAGGGTTCAACTGTAGGGGCGGCCCTCCGTGGCCGCCCGTCGTTCGGAACACGCACTATCGGCGAAACGGGCGGCCACGGAGGGCCGCCCCTACAGTTGAAGCAAGCCGCTATGAGGCGTACCAGAGCACGGCGAAGAAGTGGCAGGTTGTGCCGGCGATCACGAACAAGTGCCAGATGAAATGGTTGTAACGAATTCGTTGTGCGGCGAAGAATGCGAGACCGGTGGTATACGCGATGCCGCCGGCGAGTATTAAAAGAATTCCAGGCACCGGCACCAGCAACACGATCGGTTTGATAGCGACGATCGCCAGCCAGCCCATGATCACGTAGAGCGCGATCGAAATTCGCGAGTCACGCGTCCGCGCTCGCACTTTCAGCGTGATACCGAGGATCGCCAGCGTCCAAACTGCCGCCAGCATCGACCAGCCCCATGGACCACGCAACACACCCAAACTGAACGGCGTGTAGGTGCCTGCAATCAGCAGGAAGATTGCCGTGTGATCAAAGAGACGGCAAAGGCTCTTGGCGGCTTCATGAGTCAGCGAGTGATAAAGCGTCGAAGCGAGATACAGCAGGACCATCGTTCCGCCGAAGACGCTCACGCCGACGAGGGAGTGAACTCTGCCGTCGCGCATCGCCGCGAGCACAAGGATCGGCACGGCCGCCAGAGCGAGTACGAGGCCGAGGCCGTGACTGATGCTGTTTGCTACTTCTTCGCTCGTCATCGTCATCGATTGTACACCAGATAACGACAGATCTTGTGCTATTGTTCGCGCCGAATGGATGAGCTCATTATCCTGATCGTTGTGTTGGTCCTGCTTGGAGTGATCGTTTCTGCAATCGTCCTGCCGATTATCGCGATCGTATTTACAGTAAACACCCGAAAAAGAATCGCTCAGCTCGAGGCGACTCTAGCCGGCCATCCAATATCCCCGCCTGCGCCCGCACGGAAACCAGAACCACCGCCCGAACCAGCAACGCCACCTCCGCCTCCTCCTGAATCATTGCCACGGCCAACAGCGCCGCCACCCACGCCTGTGGTCCCACTCAACGCGTACCAGCTCGAATCGATGATTGGTCGTCGTTGGGTAGGCTGGGTCGCGATCTTGCTCATTCTCTTCGCGACAGCTTTCTTTCTGAAGTATGCGTTTGATAATCGTTGGATCGGCGAACTCGGACGAGTCTCGATCGGCATCGCGTTTGGCATCGCGATGAGTCTCGCCGGTTTCAGGTATAACCAGAGAGGCTGGCGAGTTTTTTCCCAGATCCTGACCGCAGGCGGAATCGTGCTGCTCTACCTGTCAACGTATGCCGCCTTTGGCTATTACCACCTGGTCGGACAGAAGACGGCTTTCTTTTTCCTCGCACTGCTGATTGCTGAAGCAGCCGCGGTCTCGCTCGTTTACAACGCGCCCGCAATTGCCATCATGGCATTGATTGGCGGCTTTCTCACTCCGGTCCTCCTCCACTCGGAACGCGATCAGTATCGATCTTTATTCGCGTACCTCGTCGCACTTGATGCCGGAGCTTTGGCTCTGCTCAAACACTGGCGCGGGCTCAGCTCGATTGCTTACTTTGGCACGCAACTGCTCTTCTGGATCTGGTACAACGACAACTACCATCTCCAGAAACGTGCCGCCGTACTGATCTTTCAAACAGCGATATTTCTACTCTTCCTCATGGCCCATCTCGCCCGTGAGTTGATTCGCCGCGAAGCTGCAACGCTGGAAGATGCGCTGCTTCTGTTGGTCAATCCGTTCGTGTTCTTCGCCACGAGTTATCATTTGCTCAATCCAACTCATCACGACTGGATGGGTGCGTTTGCCATCGGCATGGCGCTGGTTTACGCAAATGTGGCGAAGCTGCTGCTGTCGCGCGGCGTCCAGAGTCGCCGCGAAGTTCTGCTAATTATTGCCGTCGCGCTGACGTTTGTTACGATCGCGATTCCCATTCAATTGCACTCCAACTGGATCACGATCGCGTGGGCCGTCGAGGGACTCGCAATTCTCTGGGCGGGCCTCGAAATCCGATCTTCACGATTGCGCGCCCATGCGCTGGCACTGTTCGCACTTTCATTTCTCAAGTTCCTTATCTGGGACACTCCTTACGATTTTCGTCCCGCGTTCACTCCGATTTTCAACCGCTACTTTCTTTCCTCATTAGCTGTGATTGCTTGTTTCCTCGGCGCCGTGTATCTCTACCAGCGAGCACGCGAAGAGCGCGTGACGAAACTTGTTGTCGCGTTATTTGCGGCGCTTGCTTTCTGGCTGCTGATATCGATCGAGACTCACACTTATTTCATCGGACGCGCACTCGCCGAAAGAAATCCGCAAGACGCAGCCGATGAACGCTGGTTCGGCCAAATGGCGCTGTCGGTTCTCTGGGCTGCTTACGCGGCCGCACTCGCGGCCGTTGGTTTCGTGCGCCGCGTCGCGGCGATGCGCTGGGCGGCACTGGTGCTTTTTGCATTGACGATAATCAAAGCAATGCTGATCGACATCGCACAATTGCAACAGCTTTACCGCATCATCGTGTTCTTCGTGTTGGGAACACTGTTGCTGCTGGTGGCGTGGGGTTATCACAAAGCATTTCACTCACGGGAGTCATCAACATGAGACCTCTTTGCGTTGCGCCGTTGCGCCTTTGTGTTGGAAGTCTTTTCCTGTTTACCTTGATTGTCTCTGTTGCCGCACAAACCTCTCTGTCCCTATGGCCCTACTATGTTGAGGTGACGCCGGAAAGAAATGCTGCCGGACTGTACGATCTGGTTGTGCCGCTGCCGGTAATGGACAAGGCACGGTCCGATCTCGCTGACCTGCGGCTTTTCGATTCGGCCAACCGCGAGATTCCTTACGCCATTCGCATCCGCAGAGATGTAGACACTAAGCGAGAGATTCCGACGCGTCTTTTCAATTATGGTTTGGCTGGTCCATCGACGAGTGAGGTGACTGTCGATCTCGGCGAGAATCCGGGTGAGCACAATGAGATCGAAATCGAAACGAGTGGCACCAATTTCAGGCGACAAGTTGTGATTGAAGGAAGTGATTCGGGTAGAGAATGGCGAACGCTGAGTAACGACGGCGTGCTATTTAGCTTTGCGTCGCAAAACAATGTGGCGGAATCGGGGCGCGTCTCTTATCCAACCAGCCGTTACCGGTATTTGCGTGTGAAAGTTTCGCGCGATCAATTAACAGACAAGGAAACGCCGCAGGTAACGGGAGTGAAAGTCACGATGGCCGTGCGCGACAAAGGCTGGCTGTCGAGTTGGAACGTGCCTGTGCCGTCGTATCAACTGGTGCGCAACGCGGGCGCTTTTGCGACTGTGTGGACGCTGGATCT
>DASUYO010000111.1:0-12904 GCA_036377375.1 Pyrinomonadaceae bacterium | reverse complement strand
GCGTCGTCGCCCTGGTGGCCGCGCGTATCGCGCTCACGAATGCGTGCAGCTTTGCCGCGGAGTCCGCGCAGGTAATAAAGCTTTGCTCTTCTGACGCGGCCTCTCTTCACGAGGTCGATATGATCGATGATGGTTGCGTGCAGTGGAAAGATTCTTTCGACACCAACACCAAAGCTCGTTTTGCGCACGGTGATCGTTTCGCGCGCGCCGCCATGTTTCCGCGCAATTACGACGCCTTCGAAAGCCTGCAATCGCTCTTTGGTCTCAGATTCCTTAATCCGGACGTGAACGCGAACTGTATCGCCTGGCTGAAACTCAGGAATATTATTACGCAGTTGGGTCTCTTCTATTTTATCCAATCGATTCATTTCGATACTCCTTAAAATCCGCTCTACTCTTTCAGCAAGTCAGGCCGCTTACGCTTGGTTTTCGCTATTGCCGATTCCTTACGCCAACGCTCGATCTCCGCATGATTGCCGCTCAACAGCACTTCCGGCACCTTCATCCCTCTGAACTCCGGCGGCCGCGTGTACTGCGGGTGGTCCAATAAACCTTCTGAAAAAGACTCAAACACCGCTGAAGTCTCGCTTCCCAGCGCGCCTGGTAACAATCGCACAACTGCGTCAATTACGACTGTCGCCGCTGGCTCACCACCAGACAGGACGTAGTCGCCAATCGAAACTTCGTCAGTGGTCAACGCATCGGCGACTCTCTCATCTACGCCTTCGTAGCGCCCGCAAATCAGGACCACATGCGAAGCGGTTTTTGAAAGATCCTGGGCCAACGTCTGCGAAAAAACCTCGCCTTGGGGCGACAGCAGGATCACTCGCGTGCTGCTCGGTAAGTCTTCTTTTCGAGCCGCTCCCGTTAAAGCTTCGACACCCGTGAATATCGGCTCAGGCTTCAAGATCATCCCGTCGCCACCGCCGAATGGACGGTCGTCCACGACGTGATGCTTATCACTGGTCCACTGCCGCAGGTCGTGGGCTTTTACGTCCACCAAACCGGCATTACGAGCACGCCTCAAGATTCCATAATCCATCACCTCGCGAAAGAACTCAGGAAAAATGGTAATGATATCGAAGCGCAGCATTGCTCGTGTCAATCAAAGATCTAAAAGTCCCTCAGGCGGATCGACGACGATTGTCTTTGCCTCAGGGTCGACCTTAACAACGATCGACTCCGCCAGCGGTATCAATCGTTCCTTGCCACTTTCATCGGCGACTACCAGAATCTCTGTGCCGCCTGTTTTCATCACGGAGTTGACTGTTCCGATACTTTCGGCGCCAACCTTCACCGTGCATCCTTCCAGTTCCCAATCGTAGTAATGATCCGCCGGCAGCGAAACACGCTCGGATTCAGGAACCGCGAATTCAAAACCAACTAACGCTTTGGCTGCTTCGACGTCCTCGTAATCAGCCAATTTCAATATGACTCGATCGTTTTGAAACCAGTAATCCTCGAGCCGTTTGGTGGTTCGTTCACCGCCGGGTGAAACGAGTACCAACTCTTCGACGTCCTCAAAACGATCCGGAAAATCTGTCAACAGCTCCGCGACGATCTCGCCTTTGAGGCCGCGCGGCTTGACCGCTCGAGCGATAACAACCAGTTCACTCGAGCTGCCTTCTTTCATCTCAATCACTCAACAATTTCAAGCAGGTAGCGTCGGTTCTTTTTCGCTCCTGCGATGCGAGCCAGCGACCGCAGCGCGCGTATTGTTCGCCCTTGCTTGCCGATGATCTTGCCCACGTCATTTGGCGCGACGCGCACTTCGATGAGTGTGGCTCCATTGCGCTGCTCGACTTCGCGAATGTCGACATTTTCAGTATCGTCGACCAAAGCCTTGACAATCATCTCAATGGCGTCTCGCATCGTTGAAAGTTAGGCCTGCGTCTCGGCGGCAGCCTGTTCAGCTTTCGTGCTGGCCTTGATCAGGCGGCTCACGGTGTCAGTAGGTTGCGCACCCTTCTCGATCCAGTAATTAACCCGGTTCAGGTTGAGTTTGATCTCGGCTGGATTTCGCGTTGGATTGTACGTGCCGAGATTCTCCAGATAAGCCCCGTCGCGTTTTGACTGTTTTTCTTTTACAACTACGCGATACGATGGGCTTTTCTTCGCGCCGGTGCGCATTAACTTAATTGCTAACAAGATTTTCTCCTTATCTCCGTCTCTTCTTCCGTTTCTTTTTTAACTTCTTCCTCGACGGCGCTGCCGGCAACGAGGGCATCTCACCTTCCGGACCTGCAAACCCCGCCATGTCAGGCATGCCGGTCATCTTTCTCATCATCTTGCTGCCGAGCCCGCCGCCGCCAAAAATACCGGCACTGGAAAGCTGGCGCATCATCTGTCTCATCTCAACGTACTGCTTGATGAGCTGATTCACTTGCGCGACTGACGTTCCCGATCCTCTGGCGATGCGACGCCTGCGATTCGCGTTCAGAATGCGATGATCGTTGCGCTCTTCCCACGTCATCGAATCAATCATGGCTTCGGTGCGTTTCAGCTCCTTTTCCATCAGCTTCGACTGCTCGTCGTTCAACTGCGGCACGCCGATGCCGTTGAGAACCTGGTCCGGCAGCAGCTTCATGAGCTTTGAGAAAGATCCGAGTCTCTTTACCTGGCGCAACTGCGAACGAAAGTCGTCGAGGGTGAATTCGTTTTTCTGTAACTTCTTGAGCTGTTCCTCAGCTTCTTTCTGGTCGATGTTCGTTTGCGCTTGTTCGATCAGCGACAAAACGTCTCCATAACCGAGAATTCGCTGCGCGACGCGATCGGGATAGAAGGGCTCGAGCGCATCGTACCGCTCTCCAACGCCGACAAACTTCACCGGTTGACCGGTAACCTGCTTGATCGACAGTGCTGCACCACCGCGAGCATCACCATCCATCTTCGTCAGGATCACGCCCGTGATGCCGACTCTGCGGTGAAACTCTTCGGCGGAACGAACAGCGTCCTGACCAGTCATCGCATCGGCGACGAAGAGAATCTCAACCGGATGCGTCTCCTTCTTGATGTTGACGAGCTCTTCCATCAACTGATCGTCGATGTGCAGGCGTCCGGCTGTGTCGATCAAAAGCGTGTCGAAGCCGGTTTGCTGCGCGTGCTTTTGCGCTTCGCGCACGAGCGTGAGCGGATCGTTCGTTTGCGGGTTTTCAAAGATCTGTTGGCCAGTCGCTTTCGCGATGACCTTCAACTGTTCACGTGCCGCCGGACGGTAAACGTCAACCGAAAGCAACAAAGGCTTTCGATCCTGATTTGCAGCCAGCCAGCGCGCGATCTTTCCGGTCGAAGTGGTTTTGCCTGATCCCTGGAGGCCAACCACCATCACCGTGTTAGGTATCTGTTTGGTAAAAACGAGCCGCGATGACTGGCCGCCGAGCAACTCAACAAGCTCGTCAAAGACGATCTTAACCACCTGGTCAGACGGCTTGAGTTCCTGCCAAACCTGCTGGCCTTCCGCTTTCTGCTGAACAGAGCTGATAAAGTCTTTGGCGACTTTATAGTTGACGTCAGCTTCCAAAAGCGCCAGACGGATCTCTCGCAGCGCAGCGTCAACGTGCTCCTTCGTCAGCACGCCTTCGCCCCGCAAGTTCTTTAACGTACGTTTTAATTTATCCGAGAGCGACTCAAACATATAACACTAGGCGAAGTTCCGCGCTGCAAACGGAAACGGAAATGATAGCGGCCGACCTTGGGGGTGTCAAGGCAGACAAGTTGTTGGAATTGATGCGGTTTAACAGTCGTGGACAGGCTTGGATGTTTTGTACGGGCGGCCACGGAGGGCCGCCCCTACAGTTGTTGCTCATCTGGTGCCTTCGACGAAGTGGTCCGATTAGTTACAACTGTAGGGGCGGCCCTCCGTGGCCGCCCGCCCTACAAATACACCTTCTGTATGAAAGAAAACTGTACGTAACCCGCGGCATGTGTTAAATTCAACACGAATACACGTTTGCGCGGCAAAACTGGACGAAATAGTTTTGACGGTTGTCCCTCCCATAACCAAAAAAGCATCATGAAAAGTCCTCTCGATTGATCTTTTATAGGTACTAAATGGATAAACGTG
The DNA here is from genome assembly GCA_036377375.1 of Pyrinomonadaceae bacterium. Taxonomy (GTDB): domain Bacteria; phylum Acidobacteriota; class Blastocatellia; order Pyrinomonadales; family Pyrinomonadaceae; genus PSRF01. The sequence goes on along the minus strand of DASUYO010000111.1, from coordinate 8,841 downwards.
TGGGTCACGGACCACTGGGACGCGACCATCAACAGCCCCCAACAGAGCGAGGTGTGGTCGATCTCGCTGACGCTCGGGTGAGGATTCGCTCGCGGGCGAAGCCTACGCACGAGTCGTTAATGAAAGATCTTGACGAAGTTCGCTCGTTGCTCGACCAGGGGCTTTCCACTGAAGCCAAAGATCGACTCGCACTCCTCATCAACAACGCACGTCACAATCCCTCGATACTCGCACTCGCTAGATGCGCTCTTTCCACAGCACTCGAGCAGCAGGGCCACTACCGCGATTCGCTTGCTGCAGTTTCGATGTATGAGGATCCGGAATCGCGCGCGAAGCTCGATGATCAAACGGTAAGTTATCTTCGCGTTCAGATCGGACTTGCTTACAACTACAACGGAGATCATCCCAAAGCGATTGCGATGCTCCAGTCGACTCTGCGCGATTTCGCGGACAACGGCGCAATCAACCTGGGCCACATCTACGCGGCGTTGTCACGCACCTATCGAACAATTAGTGAATATCCGATTGCACGCGACTACGCGCAGCGAGCGCTCGAGAGTTTCCGTCAGAATGGCGATTGGCGAGGGCTGGCTGAATCGTATTTCGGTGTCGGCGTGGCGGATATTCACGAGGGCAATTACGAGGCAGGGTTAGAGAATCTCGAACAGGCGCTCAAGCTCATCGGTGATAGACCAGCTGCGTATGTTCTCGGCAGGACGTACGCAAACATGGCCGGTGCTTGCTGGTTCCTCAAACGGCCGCAGGAAGGCATCGATTATTTAAAGAAAGCGATCACGTATTACGAGCGCACCGATCACAAGACGAATGCCGCCGACGGATACAACAATCTCGGTATCAACCTTATTTTGATCGGGCAGTGGGACCGCGCTCAGGAGTGTTTGGAGCGCGCGTTGGCGCTTGCCACGGAAGTTGATGAACGCGGCGGTAAGGTGCCGATGATTCTGGACTCGCTCGGCGAGTTGCACATGCTGCGCGGCGAGTTGGACCAGGCAAAAAACTATCTTCAACGCGCCGTCGCTCTAGCGACTGAAAATGGCAACAAGTGGTACGCAGCCCAGGCGCTAAGAACACTTGGCCGTTGTTATCTCGCTATTGCCGATCCGGAAAACGCACTTACACAGGCGAAAGAAGCACTCAACCTCGCGGAAATCATCGGCGATCGTCAGGCAAACTGTGAGTCACGCCTGATTGCGGCGGAGGCTCATTTGTTGAACCGGGATCTCGATGAGTGTAGTCGCGAGCTTCAGCACGTTGCCGCAGAGACAACGGATTCTGCTACTGATCTCGGCATCACAGGTGAAGCACACAGGCTTAACGGAATGCTGAATATGGCGCGCGACGATGCGGCCGCTGCGGCCCAGCACTTCGGCAGTAGCGTTTCGATCTTCGACATGCTCGGCGATCGATATCGAGCCGCGCGTGCACATCTTGAATTGGGCCGTGCTTACGCAGTGATACGACCGGACCGTGCAGGTGAACATCTGAGTCGCGCCTTAAATACGTTTCGCGAGTTGGGCGCACGAATAGATTTGTCGCGTGCGGAAGAGGAGCTGCGGGATCTCTCTCGCGCCACGCCAGAACGTAATCAGGGTCAGTCGGCATTGACGCAACTCCTAACGCTGCGCCTGGCCGAGGCTGTCGCTTCGCGTGAGCTCCTGTTACGGGAACTCGCCGCTGTCATGCGCCAGGAAACTGGGGCGCAACGAGTGATTATCACTGAGCGCGGAGAACGCGATGAACCGAGAGTCGTCGTGGCTACGGGTTGCACGCCGGTGGAGACCCAGAAGATCGCAGTGGAGCTTGATGCAATTGAGAATGAATCGTCACGCGACCGGTACTGCCGCAAGCACGATGCCGAAGTGATCATACTGAAATCTTCAAACGCACCGCCGGCTAAGATGTATCTTGCGCCGCGCAATCGCGCGAAGTTGCCGAACGGAGTTGCGCTCGAGCCGCTCCTGCGTGTTGTTGAGTTGGGTATGGACGTCTGCGCTTTGCGGGCCGGTGCGCAGAAGAGTGGAACTAACGAACGCGCTGATGAGTTGACCGGCACCAGTTTGATGCCGGGGTTCATTCATTCGAGTCCGGCAATGACGCAGTTAGTCGAAGAGGTTCATAAGATCCGCTCTTCAGATGTGACGGTGTTGGTAACGGGTGAATCGGGCACCGGAAAAGAGCTGGTAGCACGTGCGATTCACGCGATCTCTTCGCGCCGTGCGAGAGTATTTGTGCCGTTCAATTGTACCGCCGTGCCGAAGGAATTATCGGAAGGTTACCTGTTTGGCTACCGGCGTGGCGCTTTCACTGGCGCGATTACAGATTCGCAGGGCGTGATTCGCACCGCAGCAGGCGGCACACTCTTCCTGGATGAAATCGGAGATCTCCCGCTGGACGTTCAACCGAAGCTTTTGCGGTTCCTTCAGGAAGGTGAGATTCAACCACTCGGGGAACAACGGCCCACGAAGGTCGATGTCCGTATCATCGCCGCCACCAATACCGACTTGGAAGAGATGGTTGCGCAGGGCCGTTTTCGTGAGGATTTGTACTACCGCCTGAACGTGATCCGGCTGCGTGTGCCGCCTTTGCGTGAACGCCGGTCCGAGATTCCGACAATCGTCAACTACTACGTCAACCACTATTCTGCGAAGTTTGGTCGCAAGGATATTCAAATCACGCCGCAGGCGATCGACTTGTTGATGGTGAGTGATTGGCCGGGCAACGTGCGGCAGCTTTGTAACGAGATTCAACGGACGGTAGCGCGTGCGGAAGACGGTACGATCATCACTCCGGAGCACCTTTCGCCTGAGCTCAAACGAACAGCTTCGCCGACGACGCCGTCGGCTGCGGCAGCCTCAATCGCCTCGATGCCTTCTTCCAGTCTGCAAACTGCGGGTGGAGGTACTCTTGCGGATGCTTTGGCTGAAGTCGAGCGGCGTATGATTTCCGATGCTTTGCGCCGGCATGGTGGAAACATCTCACGTGCCGCGCGCGAGCTCGGGTTAACGCGTCGCGGTCTTTATCTGAAGCTTGAACGTCACGCCCTCAGCGCCAGTGCCTAACCCGCCACGACAGTCCTGCGTTGTGCGATTTCCAGCGCAATCTTCGAAATCCTATCGATGTCAAATGGTTTGGCGACGACCCAGTCAGCCTTGACTGCGTTCTTTGTTTGCACGCTGATCGCGTCGGCCCAGCCGCTGATGATGGCGATTGGCATCGTCTCCGACCGCTGCCTGATTTCTGTGACCAGTTCCCAGCCGTTCATGGAGGGCATGCCGATGTCAGTGAAGACGGCGTCAAATTTCCCTTTGTACTGGTCGTAGAGTGCCAGCGCGATCTCACCGCTTTCGGCCGATACTACCTCGCAGCCTTCCGCCTCCAGCGCCTCGATTAACACCTCGCGGACGTGCGTCTCGTCGTCGACGACAAGCACCCGAACCTTGTCCTCGGAAGCTGGTAGAACGACCTCTTTCGTGACGGTACCTTGTGCTTCGGGCAAGGCGGGCGTCACTTTGGGTAGTGAGATCTTGAAGGTGGTGCCGCGGCCCGGTTCACTATCGACTTCGATTGAGCCTTCGTGACGGCGGATGATACCGAAGCTGACAGCCAGGCCCATGCCGGTGCCCGCTTTGCCTTTGGTTGTGAAGAATGGGTCGAAGAGGCGTTGCTTCACGTCCGGTCCCATTCCGGTGCCGGTGTCGGTGATGTGAATGACCACGCGTTCGCGGTTTTCCTGGATAGAAACCCGCACCTCGCCGCCTGACGGCATGGCATCGATGGCGTTGTAGATCATGTTGACAAGCACTTCGCGAAGCTCGACGGGGTCGCCTTTGACGAAGGCCTTGCAGTCGGCGTGGAAAGCGAAGCGTATGGGCGCGAATTCCGAGCGTGACTCCCAGCGTGGCCGGGTCATTTCGCAGGCATCTTTGAGCAGCTCAGCGACCGCAACGGTCTCGAACTCGCGGCTTGGGCGTTGCCGGGCGAAGTCCTGAATGCGCCGGATGATGTGAGCACCGTCTTCCGCGCTTTTGATTATCAGTTCGAGGCCCGCTTCGACTTTGCCCGGGTCGTTGCTGTTTCGAAGGATGAGTTGGGCGCGGCCGAGGATTCCGGTGAGGGTGTTGTTGACGTTATGCGCAACGCCGAAGGACAGCTCACCGAGGGCGGCCATTTTTTGTCCGTGAATCTCCTGTTCGCGTTGTGCTTCGTAGCGGGTGTGCGCCTCGGCGATCATGTCGAGACACTTACGCAGGCGTTCCCGGGTGACGTGTTGCTGGGAATTTGCGAGTAGTTGATTGGCCTGCGCGCCGATCTCGCGCCGCTCATCATCCGCGAGCTGGTCACACATCTCCTCGATGAGTATTAGCAACGCCCGCCCTGCACCTTCGCGGTCTCCGCAGCGTTCCGCGACTCGCCTTGCCCGTTCCAGAATCGGTTTTGCTTCCTGTCGGCGGCCTAGGCGGCAGACGATTAGGCCCTGCGTGGTGAGCGCTTCCGCCAACAGCGCATCTTCGCCACTACCTTCGAGTGTGTTCACCGCACGCGTGATTGCGCGTTGAGCTGATTCGTAATCTCCAGAACTCAGATAAAGCTGAGCCAGCGTCTCATCTACCTGGGCACATCCGACGGTGTCCGCTAACGCGTTGAAGAGCTCTCGCGCTCTTAAAAGATGTGGCTTCGATTCCGTGAGCCTTTCCAATCCAAGCAAGAGATATCCACGATTGTTTTCAACAGCAGCAACATATCTCAGATTACCGATTTGTTCGAATTGTAGAGAAGCTTCTTTGTAGTGACTTAGAGCCTTGTCGAAATAGTGTTTTTGACCTTCTGCCACCCCTAGGTCTTTCAGAGCGTTCGCCATTTCCGTGCGAAATCGGCCCTTCGTCCAAGGGCTAACGAGATTTTCAATAGCGGAAACCTGTTCCAAAAGATCGAGTGCCTCTTGCAATCTCGCGGCATGGCGCTCGACAATCGCCAACCGTATCAGAGCCACCGCACGAAGTTCATAGTCCTCATTTGTCAGGCTGGCTACGCAGCTTTGCAATGTGGAATGAGCAATATCTAAGAGTCCTTGGTGGTAATAGCAACATCCAAGCTCGATCCGCGCCTCAACTGCTTTGGTGTATTCTGAAAGGTGGTCGAATAGAGCAATCGCACCACAGATCAGAGACTCCGCTAATCGTTGGCCGCCCACAATTCGCTTGGCTCTTGCCACTGAGTCGGTCAGTGACCCCGCTGTGAGAAGGAGTTCGGCTGCCGCCTGCCGACTCAAACCCGTTTGATTAGGCCATCGACCGACGTTCCACCATGGCTCGAGGATCAAGCAGCCGGCGTCATAATCCCCCGTTTCGATCTTTTCTCGCGCGATACTGCAAGAGGCCAACACGCGCTCGCTTTCACCTAGAGAACTTAAGGGAATCCCTTCCGGGGGGATTGTGGTTTTTAATGAAGTCACTGGCTAATCAACCTAGGGGTATTGGGGTATTGAATACCGAGTACACATTGATACTACCTATACATACCCCCAATTTTCTGTTCACTAAATTATGATTATGAGCTTTTCCTAACGAATTCACGTGTTTTCGCTTGTCCTCCCGCATTTGTTTACTCGCTTACCAACTCCCGCAGAATTGGTTGATTTTGGCGAATTGATGAGTGCGTATAGGTAAATCCAAATATTCTCTCACTTAACAAGGACTCTCAGAAAAGCTGTGTTGTGGCACGTCTATTGAAAAGCACCCAATCGAATCAGTTATTTATTAAAGGTCGGCCCAAAGGATGGCTTAGCAGGCGAAATCTTCGAGCCGACCCAGTTACCCCTGACAATTCAATTCTCCAGGAGCAAAACAATGAAGAACGTTAAATCAATCGCGTTGTCCGGAATCTTGGTTCTTGCATTTTCAGTTCCGGCTTTTGCTAACAAAGGCACCATCTCCACGACGAAGACGGGAACGATTTCCACGACCCGGACGGGTACGATCTCAACGACCGCCACTGGCACCATTTCGACGACGCGAACGGGTACCATCTCGACTACTCGGGCTAGTTCAAATCCGAGTACGGATCGATTCTCACTTTTTGAGCTTCTCCTAACAGTTTTTGGACCATGGATTTAACCTTCGGTCAGTTTGAGAGCTTTGTGTCAAAATGCTTTCCAATCGAATCTAAAGATCTCTCAAATTGAGGTGTTTAAATATAAAGCCGCCTCAGGAGTCAGCAATCGGCAATCAGCATGCCGTAGAAAGGATTAGCATATGAGACTGGAGATGCGAACTTCATGTTACCGATCGTGTATTGATGGTAGTTCCATAAACACTTTGGAAGGGTTTATTTTTCCAGTGGAATAAAAGAATTGCCATTTCATACAACTTTACTTTCATTCCTCTGTTGATTTAACGTAATTTGGGCGATAGCTCTCTTGACTCTATTCTGTAGCGTGGTTTGCTGGGTATCTACAAAGAGTGCTTTTAATTTTTGCGAGATATGATCTTCCTCAACTTCTTCTAAGCACTCGCTCATTTCCTCGTACATAACTAATAACGCACGTCCTGCTCCCTCTTTATCACCACACCTCTCTGCCACCTTGTACGCAGCAGCAAAACTATTTTTTGCTTCGCTAGACCGCCCCAAATGCTTTGATGTGATGCCTTTAATAATTAAGGCTTCGGCCAGAAGAGCTTCACTGTCGGTAAGTTCTAACGTTTTAACTGCGTGCTCAATCAGTTCTTGCGCTATAGCATATTGCTTCATCTGGAGATAAAGGCGAGCCAGCGTGTCATTTACTTGAGCTCCTCTGACGGAATCAGACAAACATTCAAATAATCTGCGGGAATGAAGGAGATGTTCGATGGCCTCTTCGTGCGCCCCAAAACTCAATAAGAGAAATCCAATATTGTTTTCGACAGCTGCAACGTACCGGTGGTGACCAATGGCTTCGAATTCATGGAGCGCTCTCAAGTAAAACAGCTTTGCCTCATCAAAATAGTCCGTTACATCCTCAGAAACCGCTAAATCCTTATAAGTTGAGGCAAGTTCCAGGTGAGAGCGCGATGTTGCCCAAGGTCCAGATAATTTAACCACTGCGCTAGCTTCAGTTAATCTGGCGAGAGCATCTCGGAGCTTTCCAGCGTGACGTTCGAGACTCGCTAATCTTATCAGTGCAAGGCTACGAAGTTCCCAGTCTGCATCTGAGACTTCGTCCAGAACTCGAATTAGGTTGGAGCGCCCGATATCAAATAATCCTTGTCGATAATAGCAAAGCGCGAGTTCAATTCTAGCTTCAGCCGCCCGTCTGCAAAATCCTAATTGTTCAAAAAGAGCAATCGAACCATTTAATAACCCTTCACCATGCCGTTGACCTTGAGGTAATTGTCTAGTACTCGCTACGCATCCAGCCAGTTCCCCTGCTGTAAGTAGAAGATCAGCACAGGTTTGTTGATTCAATTCAGCAAGTCGTGGCCAAACACCATATGACCACCAAGGCCGAAGGATTCTACAAGCGGCCTCGTAATTACCAACATCGATTTGTTCACGACTGATCGCGCAATAAACCTGTACCTGCTCGCTTGGTGTTAATTCAAGAGAGACTATTTGCCTCGGCAGCGATCCAGCATCTCTAACACTTATAGCTGATTGGTTCCTGGTATTCTTTCGAAGAGACTCTTCATACAACTGTTCTGAAATATGATATGCGGCGTACCATTGGTGCGCCGTGGGGTAGTTGGTCTTGAGTTCGTTGGCGCGGCGGAGTTCGCGCTCGACGCCTTTCCAGTCCCACTCGAAGCGCAGCTTCACGCGCTGTTCTGATTCGTCCTTGGAAGAGGCATTCGGCTCAGCAATCGGGTTCTCTACGCAACTGGGGACGTCGTCTTCAGGGGGCAGGTAGTTGGTTGCAAGTCGGAGATAACAGTCGACAATCGCGGCATAGGCCAGCGCGTAGTTTGGATCCAGCTCGATTGCCGTGCGGAAGTGACCGATGGCTTTCTCAATGCCTTTGCGCGTGTAGCGGCTCCAGTGATAACGACCCTCCAGATATGATTGATAGGCTTCAGCGTTCTCTGTGTAGCGCGCAGTGATCTGCCGCTCTTCTTCACCCGTTAGCTTCAACTTCAATGTCGCCAAAACGTGTCGCGTGATCGCATCCTGAATCTCCAGCAGGTCTTTGCTATCCGAATCGAAGCTAGCGCCCCACAACTGCCAGCCCGTCGAGACCTCCACTAACTCCACGCTAACGCCAATAGCTGACCGCCGTGAGTGAATCCTTCCCACCAGCACGGCTGAAGCACCCAAGTCTTTGCCCACCTGCTGCGGGTCTACAGTTTTCGCTTTGTAGCGACCTATGGAACTGTGCGACATCACCCGCAACTGCGAAACGCGAGACAGATTGTTAATGAGGTTGTCAGTCACACCATCGGCCAGATACTCCAACTCCGAGTCACCAGTGGTGTTGAGGAAAGGAAGCACGGCCACCACCGGCCGCGGTGCCATGGACGCAGCATTCGGTTCTAGATCTCGCTGCCCGTTACCGCCAACCACATTCACATCGGCAATAAAGCGATAGCCGCGCCGCGCCACTGTTTCAATAAACCTTGGACCAGCACGCTCATCGCCCAAAGCCCTGCGCAACAGAAAAATGTTCTGACTGAGATTGGCTTCTTCGACAAACGTGTCGGGCCAGACTTGTCGCAGCAGTTCATCTCGCTCGACTAACTGGCCGGCATTAGTCACAAGCATGACAAGTATCTCGGTGGCTTTTGGCGTCAGCGAGATCGTCTCACCATTGCGACTGAGCACGCGTTTACTTAAATCGAGTTGGTATGGTCC
>DASUYO010000110.1:0-29342 GCA_036377375.1 Pyrinomonadaceae bacterium | reverse complement strand
TCTTCGTTGACGAGTTTTGAGACGAAAAAGACGTAGTGAGCGCCGGAAAGGACGGCAAAGGCGAAGACTGTGGTGTAAATGGTCGGCAGGTAATAGCCGGTGCCGTACGGGACACTCGCGGCAAAGATGATGGCGGCAATTGCCACGATCTGGACGGTAGTATTGATCTTGCCCAGCATTGAAGGCCGAAACCGTCGGAATCCGGTGACAATGTTGATGGCTGCCGCGCCGACCAGAATGAAAACGTCGCGGCTGATTACGGCTACCGTAACCCAAAAAGGGACGGGAAGGTGCGACGGCAACGGCTGAGGGAAAACTGACCGCATCGACAACACAACGAACGACGTGACGAGCATCAACTTGTCAGCAATCGGATCGAGGATCGTTCCGAGTTGAGACTTCTGGTCAAAACGGCGAGCCAGCAGGCCGTCTAGACCGTCAGTCACGCCTGCGAGAACAAAGATGGCGAGCGCGAGTATGAAACGTTGATAGAAAAGCAGCGAGACGAAGACCGGAATCAAAACCATCCGGAAGACAGTCAGGAGATTGGGAACGGTAACTATGCGGGAGGACATTCAAGGAGCTTCCTAAGATCATTTTGCGCTTTGTGCCTTTTTGTGGCAGCGCTAGCTCGTTCGCAGTTCCAGCAAAGAAATCTCAGGAGGGCAACCGTATCTGATGGGGAGCACCACTGTTCCCAATCCGCGATTCACGTAAATTTGCGTGTTTCCCAAGCGCCCGAGGCCTTTCAACATCCGTTTACGTGCGCCACGTAAACCGCTGCGCTCGCCTCTAATCGCGACTTGACCGCCGTGGGTATGTCCGCTCAACACTAGATCGATCGATGCTCGTGCGGCGCGCCTGAGAACAATCGGATTGTGTGCCAGAAGGAGTTTCATCTCGTCTTCCCGAGCGCCTGCGAGCGCCAGCGAGATGTCTTCGAGACCCACCATCGTATCGTCGACGCCGGCGAGCCAGAATGCAGTGCCGTCTTTTTCGAAACGCATGCCCTCGTTTATCAGAACTGTGATTCCCTCGGCACGAAACAGGTCCGTTATCAACGGCGCGTCAACCCAATGGTCATGATTGCCCAAAATGGCGAAAACGCCCTGACGTGCCTTCAGACGGCCTAACATCTCAGCACAGGGCGCCGCGTAGCGTCGCTCTTTGGAGATGTAATCGCCGGTGAGCGCAATGATGTCGGGCTGAAGCCTGTTCGCAGTGTCGACCGCGCGCTCAATCTGCTCGCGGCTCGAAAATGGCCCGTGATGAACATCGGAGAGCTGGACGATGCGAAAACCGTCAAAAGCTTTCGGCAGCCGGTCGAGTTGAATACGCTCGTGCTCGATGCTGAGCATGTACGGCTCGGTGAGCGCGGCCCGAGCAACATGCGTCAGGCTAACCGCGAGGGAACGCAACGGGGTGTCGGGTCGGGTGGAATTGCCGTACGGCGCGACACGTCTACGTTGATTCCATCGGATAGGGGTTGCCATATTTTGGAGTTTGTTTGGCGCCAACCTGCCAGCCAGGCGCCTCGTAAGTGGGGCGCATTATAGATACCTCACCTTCGGGACGCAACTCTGAAACGGCTGATCGCGACCTTCCCACCAGTGGAGATGTGTAATAATTGGCCCACTTTGCCCAAAAACCCGACTAAACAACCAGCTTCAGCTATTTTCACACTGGCCGTGTTTTTTATTTTCGCCCGCACGGTTTTCGCGGAAGGACAAGGCCCGACAGGCACCGAGACGCACGGTTTAGATCCGGCAGTGCTCATCGGCGTGGCCATCATGCTAGTGATCGCCAAACTATGCGGTGAGTTGTTCGAGCGCGTGCACCAGCCGGGAGTTTTGGGTGAGCTTTTTGCGGGAATTCTCCTGGGCAATCTCGTGATATTCGGTTTTGGCGGCGCGGAAGCACTGAAGACGAATGCGACTGTTGCTGCGCTGGCTGAGCTGGGTGTCATCATCCTCTTGTTTGAAGTCGGACTTGAGTCAGATCTGAAGGAGATGATGGAAGTCGGCTGGTCGTCGTTGATCGTGGCGATAGTCGGTGTGATTGCTCCATTTTTCCTGGGCTGGGCAGTCTCTGCGTATTTCATTCCTGACGAGCCGCGACTGGCGCATATCTTCATCGGCGCGACTCTCTGTGCGACGAGTGTCGGCATCACGGCGCGCGTCTTTAAAGACCTTGGCAAATTAAGCACACGCGAAGCCCGCATCATTCTCGGAGCAGCAGTCATTGATGATGTACTCGGGCTGCTGATTCTCGCAGTTGTGGCAGGAGCGATCAGGGCTGCAGGAAGCGGCGTTGCCCTTTCGATCGCTGACGTTGCTGTGATCGCGCTCAAGTCGATCGCATTTCTTGTCGGGTCGATCGTGGTGGGCCAGCTAGTCATTCCTCAACTGTTGCGCGGCGCAGGCCGTCTGGCTACGAGCGGCGTGTTGCTGACAGTCGCAATCGCTGTTTGTTTCGCACTTGCGTGGGCGGCCGCGAAAGTCGGACTCGCGCCGATTGTCGGTGCGTTTGCTGCGGGGCTGGTGCTTGATGAAGTGCACTACAAGCCAACCGGCGGCCGCAAAGAACGCGATCTTCACGATCTGCTGCAACCGGTAAGCACAGTACTGGTGCCAATCTTTTTCGTGTTGATGGGATTGAAAGTCGATCTGCGGCTCTTCACGCGCGTCGATATTCTCGGACTTGCTATTGCACTCACACTGGCGGCGATTATCGGTAAACAGATCTGTGCGTTTGGCGTGGTTGAGCGCGGCATTAATCGTCTCGCCGTGGGCGTAGGGATGATTCCGCGTGGCGAAGTTGGACTGATATTCGCGGGCATCGGTGCAACGCTAATGTTGCCCTCAGCGTCAGGCGTGAGTACGCCCGTCATTAGTTCGGCGATCTTCGGTGCAGTTGTTATCATGGTCATCATCACAACATTGCTAACGCCAGTCGCGTTGAAGTGGGCACTGGGCAGGAAGCGAACGCGCAAACGGGAGGGTTGATATGCCAGCAAAGAAGGACCAGCACAAGGCCGGAATTCCGCCGAAACCACGTGGACAGCAAACCGGCTTCGCGGGTAATCCGGACCAAAACCGCGAGGAGATGAAAAAGACGCCGGCCTTGCGAGGGCGCCGCAAATGCGCGAATAAAATGTTCGGCGATGCTTCGGAGCAACATGTTGCCGGCAATGCGGCCACGCCGAGCACGAATGCTCCGTCAACCGTCGTGAACGTCGGAACACGAAAGCACCGAAAGAACCAAGCATAGCCCCAAAAAGGCACAAAAAGCGCAAAAAATGATTTGTCCTTTTGTGCTTTTTCGCGGCCAACCAATTCGCCAATTTAGTGTCTGTATCAATGTGAGCGAAGCCGACAGCGATCTCATCAAACGCGCTCAGGCAGAAGATCTGGATGCCTTCTGCATTTTGGCCGAACGCTACGCGCGCCGTATCCACCTGCTTGCTTCTCACTACTGCCGCAATCAACAGGATGCGGAAGATCTTTCACAGGAAGTTTGGTTGAAGGCCTACCAGGCTCTGCAAACCTTTCGTTTTGAGTCGTCCTTTTACACCTGGTTACGCCGCATCACGATTAATACTTTTTTGAATCATCGACGCTCAGGTCTGTTTCGACGGCAGGGAAAAGAGACAGTCGTAGAACTCATGCCAATCGATTCAGAAACGCTCGTTGAATCGACTTCTACTTCGCCGGAAAATATTTACAACAAGCTGCTGTTCGAAAGTGTAGTCAATGCGCTGGCTGAATTGACTCCTTCACAGCGGCTCGCGTTTCTGCTTCGCCATTACGAAGGGATGTCGTACGAGGAAATCGCAAACGCGATGAACTGCTCTACGGGAACAGTCAAGAAAGGCGTGTGGCGAGCAATCACGAAATTGCGCGCGCGGCTTTCGTCAGATTCACACAGTCAGGATTGGAGTTTTACGGAATGTACAATTGCCGAGAAATACTGCGGTTGACGAAGAGACTCAGCGAAACTGCCACACCCGATGAAGGTTACTGGAGTGGTTATCACGCCCGACTTCGTGAAAAACTTTCTCACGCAACGGCGCAAAGGCGCAATGAAAGCACCGGAGCCTCGGTTGCGCCGCTGCGTCGCTGCGTGAGAATTCTTTTATTGCCGATTCCAGTACCGCTTGCCGTGGCGGTCATCATCGGTCTTGTTTTCGGTCTGTTTGCGGTTCGGAGTATTCGACAGCCTCCAGCTCCTGCGCCAGCCTTCGTGCAAGTCCCCATCGAGGTGCCGGTGGTCCAGGAAAAGATCGTCGCACGGGTCGTGTATCGCGATCGATATCTTCCCTCGAAGCGACCCCGCCGGGATTCGCAAGTCGACAGTGCCGTCGCCCGCTCGCAAAAACCGCCCACTGACGACATTCCGAGCCTGACCGGATTTAAACCGACGGAAGACGTCAAGCTCACTGTCATCAAAGGAGGATTTCCGGATGAGAAATAAAGTTTGGATCCTTCTGCTTTTTATTCACTGCCTGGGCTTCGCAGTTGCCGCGCAAAACCCGGCAAAGCGCCAACTCGTCTTGCAGCTTTCAAACGGCGGCTTCATTGCGTTCAGAAGCGAGACTTCCGGAAATCAGACGGTATCCGACAGCAAGTCGCTTGCGGCCCTGCTCTACTCACAAGCATTCGCGGGCGAGAATCGAATTATTCATCGCGTGCTGACTGATGCTCAGCAGAATGTTGTCTTCGGTTACGACCTCCTGGTAGGCGCCGATCCGATCACGAAAAAATTCAGTCTTGTCGTTTTGCCGGCCGACGAAGCATTTCGTCGCACGTTCGTTAAAGACTTCACCCCACTGCGACCGAATGGTCCATTTGCCACTTTCCCCAAATCAACTACGCCCCAAACACTCGACGATGGCGACGCGGTCTCGCTCGAGCTGCTCGTGAATCAGGAATCCGGAGTGAAGATAGTCGACGTCGTCAGCGTCACTTTCGATCGTGCCAGACTGCGCGACAGCAATCTGGAGTCGCTTCCGAAAGATTTCACGCTCGATGATGTGGAGCTGGCAGTGAAGAACTACAGCTTGTCGATAAACGGCACGTTGGTGAGTAAGAGCAAATCGAGCATCGGCTGCGCGGGCGCGCTGTTGTGGTTTTATATGCCGGAGCGTGGACGTTTTATTTTCTCGCTCGTTCCGCGCGAGGGATATGAATTTCAAAAGGTCGCCGTGCTCGATGGAAACAAGATCGAATTCACGCTGAATGGCGAGCGTTACGAGTGGCTTTCCGGAGCTTCGATTTTGCCGAACGGCGGCACCTGGAATCTTTGGGTTTTGCACGATATTAAATACACGCCGCTGTTTAGTTCTGATGATGCGCTCCCACCAACTCCGAAAGGCCCGAACGTATTCGACAAAATTCAGGAGGCACTGATAAATCGCGGCGCAACGCTCACGGTTGGCACGCCGATGCCATCACGAAATGACAAGAGCCCGGTGGTTGTACCGCAGCGCGTGATGGTGGGCGGCGCAGATTCGATGGAAAATCTTTTGCCGAAAAGCCCGTGAACGTTGTGGTACTCGGCGATTAAACGTGCAACTGTAGGGGCGGCCCTCCGTGGCCGCCCGTCTCAAGAGAAGTGCGTGTTTCGCACGACGGGCGGCCACGGAGGACCGCCCCTACAGTTCGCTCCCAGTCTCCCATTCTGCTAGTCGCAATCGGCAAGTCTCAGCCATGTGTTGGCTGATGCTGGGATAGGTGTGTGCTCAAAACGTTATCGAGGAGATGCAAATGAACAGAAATCTTTTCTTGATTATCGTAGTCGCGGTTTTTCTCATGCAGTCGCAGGCATTTGCTCAGTCACAGTCGCAGGAGCTGCCGAAGTTTGAAGTCGCCGCAGAGTTCACAACACTCGAGCGAGAGGAATCCTCAGGGTCCAGAACGGAACCGGGATTCGGCGGCCGGTTTACTTACAATCTAAACAAGGTTTTCAGTCTGGAAGCGGCAGGCTACTATTTTCCGAAGCGATGTTTTTTCTGCCGGAGCGCGGGGCGTATCACAGAGGGAGTGGGAGGTGTGAAAGCGGGCAAACGATTTGAGAAGTGGGGCATCTTCGCCAAAGCTCGGCCGGGCGTGGTCAGCTTCAGTGAGGGAGATTTCAATGTGTTTGTAGGGTCGGGGCCGGCGTTCCCAATCGTATTCGAACGAAACCGCGTAAGCACTTTCGCAACGGACGTCGGAGGTGTGGTTGAGTTCTATCCTTCGAAGCGCATCGTCACTCGTTTTGACGCAGGCGACACAATCATTCATTTCAAACGTCGCATTTCGAATACTGTTCTGTTCAACCCGATCGACAACACATATACGAATGTACAATTTCCGGTACCCGGCAGAACCACGCACAACTTTCAGTTCATGGCGAGTGTCGGCTTCCGTTTCTAATCAGTGTTTATCCGTGGCCGGTTTCTTGAACACCGAATCGGGAATATCGACGTCAAACTTTATATCGACCACATTCAGGATGATGTTGCCGTTGGCGATATTGTTTGAAACGATCTTGAAAGGAACCATCACGCCCCCGACATTTCGATAATCACTGAAGGACTGTGTTAGCGGCAGCTCGATCCCGGAAGTCTCGCTCACGACAACCGAGTCGCGGCGCAACACGAGAAACGATTTCGTCGAAATGTAATCGGTTACGGGCGTGCCTTTCTCGTTCCGCTTTTCGAGAATGTAGACGTCTTCGTCGCCGACTTTGCCCATCTTCTTCACAACCATCGTCTTGTAGTTGTTCTTCCAGTTGAGCACATCGTAAAAATCCGAGCCGGCCTTTATGTCTTCCAGCCGCTTACCTGAGTAAATCTCTTCGGGAGCGAAGCTCATCGTTTCACCGCCGCCGGTCCCGTCGAAGTAACTCACAACCGTACCAATCTTCCTCCCGAGAGCAGTGAGCGTAATGTCACTGGCCGACAGATTTGGTGCGCGTGCACTGATTGTGCCCTTGCCCAGCACACCCTGATTCTCCAAATCAACTTCCACTGTTGTGAGTGAAGACTTGTGTTTGCGGAGGTTCTCTTCGTCACCGTAAGCAGCGATCATCTTCGTGAGAAGCTCATCGACACTTATCAACGAACTGTCGGTTGTCGCGGCAGTAGATGCGTTGCCGTCAGCAGTAACTTTCTGCAACACGACGTTGCCCTGCGGCTGTTCCACGAACAGTTCCGTTTCCGATTCTTTGTCTTTTACTGGTCTGAACGTCGCGAAGAATCCTGCCGGCGCGGGGTCGCCCAGTTTGTAACGACGGCCGCCGAGGTTCTCGAGCGGGTACGGTGGCTGGCCCGCAACCGTTAGCACCAATTTGTCGTCTTTCCAACTCACGTCGAAAGTCACACCCGCAGCGGCAAGCAGGTACTTGCCAATCTCTTTCTTTGGATCGGCTGCGGGCTCGGTAGCCTTGGCTTCCGTATTTGGAGCGCCAACCAGGTCCTTCCAAATCGTGCTCATCGCGAACGCACCAATAGACGATGCGGTGACGTTTGTAAGCAGCACGAACCCGAGCTTTTGATCGGGCATGAATGCGACTTGCGCGTTAAAGCCATCGATGTTGCCGCCATGCTCGACAACTTTGTGACCATGCCAATCGCGCAGAAACCAGCCCAGACCGTAGTCAAGCGGTCCCGCGATATTGATCTGCTTGCGAATCAACTCGTCAAAACCTTTTTCAGAGACTAGCCGTTTTCCATTGAACACCCCGTTTCCCAACATCAGTCGCACCCATTGGGCCATGTCGCGACCGCTCGAGTTTATCGCTCCGGCTGGTGCAACTGCGGGGATGGCGCGTTGCGGCAGCCGGCGAGTCTGCTTTGTTGAAGCGTTGTAATCGTAACCGAATGAGTAGTCGCGCGATTTCTGCATCGCCTCCGCTGAAGTGTCGCTGTTATTCATCTCCAAAGGCTTGAAAATCTTTTTCGCGATCAGATCGTCCCAGGTGGAGTTTTGCGCCTTCGCCACAGCTTCGCCGGCTGCCGTGTACATCACGTTTTGATACTGAAACTTTTGGCCGAGCTTGGCAGTCGGTTTCGCCATGCCGGCAACTTTGATCAACTCTTCGCGGTTAAGCATGCCCGTTACCATCGCGAGGTCGGTGCGGTTCAAGCCGGAGCGATGGGCCAGCAGATCGCGAATCGTGATTTTTGCGGCGGCTTCTTCGTCGCGCAGCGTGAAGTAAGGCAGGAATTTCTTCGGCGAATCCTCGAGTGATAACTTGCCTTCATCCGCACTCATGACTGCGAGCATCGCAGTGAACGCCTTGGTCGCAGAACCGATGGCGAAGCGTGTGTCTGGAGTGACGGGAATGTTTCGTTCGAAATCTTTGACGCCGAGACCCTTCAGGTAAATGACTTTGTCATCTTTTACGATGACCAGCGACATTCCCGGAATCCCAAACTCTTTGCGCTTATCGTCTAGGGCCTTCTCGATGGCTGCGAGTGGCGCACTGTAATCCGTCGCAGTTGCCGCAGCCGTTTGCTGTGCCACGAGTGGTCGTGGAAGCAGCAAAGCCGTGGAAAGAACAAGACTGAGTACAAGCGCAAGGAGCCGGGTGAGTTGTTTCATGATGGGTTCTCCAGATTTTAGCCGCAGATTTTCGCAGATAAGCGCAGATTGATCTGCGTTCATTTGCGAAAATCTGCGGCTAAATATTCTGTTAGTCGACGATCCAGGTGTCGCCGCTATTAATCAGCTTTTCGAGATTTCCCGGGCCGGCCTTCGCGATCGCGGCATCTATCTGCTCGACCATCATGTCCTCGTAAGTCGCACGCTCGATCGCTCTGAAAATTCCCACAGGCTGCGGAAATTCCGGCTGCTCCATACGTGCCAGCATGAACGCCACTGACGCATCGTTGAGGTTGATGTCGTGTACCAGCAGATCGTTTTCGGTAATGCCGTTCTCGCCAATCGTCACGACTTCCGGCAGCGCGCCGTTCATGCGAATGCCCTTGTCTCGGTTCTTTCCGAAAACCATCGGCTTGCCGTGCTCGAGATAGAGCACGCGATCAGAGCGCACGGTGCGTTCCGCAAAATGATCGAAGGCGCCGTCGTTGAAGATGTTGCAGTTCTGATAGACCTCTATGAACGAAATGCCTTTGTGCTTCGCTGCTGCTTCGACCATCGCGCCGAGATGTTTGACGTCGATGTCGATCGAGCGCGCCACAAAGGTCGCCTCGCTCGCGATCGCCAGCGACAACGGATTGACTGGATAATCGATAGTGCCTGACGGCGTCGACTTCGTCTTCTTGCCAAATTCAGACGTCGGGCTGTACTGGCCCTTCGTCAAACCGTAGATGCGGTTGTTGAAGAGAATGTAGTTCAAATCGAGATTGCGCCGGATCGCGTGGATGAAGTGGTTACCACCAATCGAGAGCGCGTCGCCGTCGCCGGTAATCACCCAAACGCTCAGCTCCGGATTCGCAGTCTTGATACCGGTCGCAATGGCGGGCGCGCGGCCGTGAATGCTATGGAAACCGTAAGTGTTCATGTAGTACGGGAAGCGCGAAGAGCATCCGATGCCTGACACGAAAACAATCTTCTCGCGGGGGATGCCGAGCTCAGGCATCACTTTTTGCACGTTGTTGAGAATGGCGTAATCGCCGCAGCCCGGACACCAACGCACTTCCTGATCGGAAACAAAGTCGGCCTTCTTCAACTGTCCCGGCGGCGGTGCGATTCTGCCCGAGACGGCCGACCCGGTATCACTTTCAGCTGAAACCGCCGTTTCCGCGAAGGACTTGTTTACATTTCCATTCCCACTATGACCATTACTCTGTGTACTCATTATTTCTCCTGACCTGATTCACTCTTTCTCACTGCTTCTTCAAGCTCGAGATACTTTGCCCTTACATACGGATCGAGTTTGACCGCGAAGTCGGCACCGAGTCGTCGAATCTTTATAAGCTCCTGAACATCTGCAAGATCCTTTAATCGATCTGAAGCTGAAATGCCTGATGCCAGCTTCAGCTCGATTAACTTCTCAAGGGTAACGAATCTGATTCCGTCGATCTCCGTCGATGCTTCAGCGGGCGCCGGCATGCTCACCGGTTTCGGTTTTCCGTCTCCCGGATATTCGCCAGTCGTCATTACTTCGATGCTGACACCATCAGCCGTAGATCGCAGTCGTTTCTTTGCACCCGGAAATGCGGGCGCATAACCGAGTCCGACGAGTTCTTCGTGAAAGCGTTGAAGGCCGTCTGCCGTCATTACGAGATCGATGTCTTCAGTGAAACGCGGATAGCCATGCGCCAACAAAGCAACCGCTCCGATGACCATATAATCGATTCCACGCTGATCAAGATCGTGTGAAAGACGTGCGAGAGTTTTATTGAGCGTCCCTTCACCCATAAAGTAGAGCAGCCCTTCAGCGTAGATCTCTGGAATCGATCTCTCTCGCTCCAAATTTTTTGTCTGCGCAACCATTCAACCGGAACGCTCCAAGGCACAAGAAGCACAAGAATAATTTTGCGCCTTTTGTGCTTTTTCGTGGCTACAAATACTCTTCAACCTTTCTGACGATCTCGCGGATCTGGAATGGGCGGCCCTTCACCTTCGAGAACGGCACCGCATCCACCAGATACTTCGCGCGAATCATCGTGCAGAGCTGGCCCAGGTTCATCTCCGGAATGATCACCGTTTCAAATCCCGCCAGAACTTCGCCGAGATTGCGCGGGAACGGATTCAGGTGACGCAGGTGCGCCGCCGACACACTCTTGCCTTCACGCTGCATCCTCTCGACGGCAGACGAAATTGATCCGTAAGTCGATCCCCATCCGAGCACGAGGACCTTTCCAGTCGGCTCGCCCATCACTTCAACCGGCGGAACATCTGCGGCTGCTCGATCAACTTTCTCCTGGCGCAGCTTGACCATCAGATGGTGATTCTCCGGATCGTAATTAACGTTTCCGGTGATGTGCTGTTTCTCAATACCGCCGATGCGATGCTCGAGTCCCGGCGTGCCAGGCAGCGCAAACGGACGCGCGAGCGTTTCGGGGTCGCGTGCGTAAGGCATGAAGTTCGCCGGATCGTTTGCGAAGTTGATCTCAATCTTAGGCAGCGCACTGATATCCGGAATCGCCCATGGCTCCGCACCGTTGGCGAGATAACCATCGGACAAGTAAAACACCGGCGACATGTACTTGAACGCAAGCCGCACTGCTTCAATGGCCATGTGGAAACAATCGGCGGGCGTGGCCGGAGCGATCACGATTGCGGGACACTCACCGTTTCGTCCCCAAACAGCCTGAAACAGATCCGCTTGTTCAGTTTTCGTCGGCAATCCAGTCGATGGTCCACCGCGCTGCACGTTCACGATCACCAGCGGCAACTCAGTCATCACTGCCAGACCAATCGCTTCCTGTTTCAAAGCGACGCCTGGTCCAGACGTTCCAGTCAACCCAATGTGACCGGTAAAACTCGCACCGATCGCAGCACAAACTGCCGCAATCTCATCTTCGGCCTGGAATGTCTTCACGCCGAAAGTTTTATGGCGCGACAGTTCGTGGAGAATGTCTGACGCCGGCGTAATCGGATACGAACCGTAAAACAACGGACGACCGGAAATCTGCGAAGCGGCAATAAATCCGATTGCCGTCGCTTCGTTGCCGGTAATTTTTCGATACTTGCCGGGAGCAATCTGCGCCTTCTTGACCTTGTAATGAGTGGTGAAAACTTCAGTCGTATCGGCGAAGTTGTAACCGGTCTTCAACGCGATCTCGTTAGCCTTCGCCAGCTCCGGGTTCTTGCCAAACTTCGTCCGAATCCAGTTGAGTGTGTTTTCCATCGGACGGTCATAAAGCCAGTAGAGTACGCCGAGAGCAAAGAAGTTCTTCGAGCGATCGATCTCCTTGCGCGAAAGCTCGACGTTGCCTTTCAGAGCGTTCATGTTGAGCGTCGAAATGGGCAGCTTGTGCACTCGATAACCGGCAAGCGAGTTGTCCTCCAGAGGATTCGTGGCGTAGTTCGCGTACTTGAGATTCTCCGGCGTGAAGCCGTCAGTATTGACGATGAGCGTGCCGCCTTCTTCCAGGTCCGGCAGATTTACTTTCAGAGCGGCCGGGTTCATGGCCACCAGTACATTCGGCTGGTCGCCGGGGGTCTTGATGTCCTGGCTGGAAAAGTTCAACTGGAATCCGCTCACGCCCGGCAAGCTTCCGGCTGGAGCGCGAATCTCTGCCGGGAAGTCAGGCAGCGTTGAGATGTCGTTGCCGACTACGGCGGAGGTGTTGGTGAACTGGGTTCCCGTTAACTGCATGCCGTCGCCCGAGTCGCCGGCAAAGCGGATGGTTACAGTCTCGACTTCTTCAAGATTCTTCTCCACCTGCGGAACAGGAGGATCGATAACAGTGCTCATTGATTCTCGTTAAACCTTTCCCAGATAATTAACTCGGTTGTTGCGGGATTGTACGCAACGGAATGGGCGGCGGAGAGGATTTTTTCGCAAAAAACTTCTTCTCGCGACACCAAGTAATTCTAACAGCAAAACTAACACCACAAAAGTGGGAGTTGAATATTGAACATACAACTGTAGGGGCGGGCCTCCGTGGCCGCCCGTCCTACGAATAGTGCGTGTTTGGATGACGGGCGGCCACGGAGGGCCGCCCCTACAGTTGTTTCCAAGTCTCATCTTAAAGCAGCGAGTTCTTTGTCGTAAGGCGACATTGCCGCGAGTTTTGCGATGATCCCAGGCAGGACGCTCAAGGTGGTCTCGATCTCGTCTTCCGTGTTGTAGCGGCCAACCGAGAAGCGGATGGATCCCTGTGCGGCCGTAAACGGCACGTTCATGGCGTGCAGAATCGGCGACGCTTCGTGACTTGCCGAGTGACAAGCCGAGCCAGTCGAGACGCAAATACCGGCCTCGTCCAGATGCATCAGAATGTTTTGCCCGTCAACGTATTCGAAAGAGATATTTGACGTGTTCGGCAAACGCTTTGAACGATCTGTGGTGCCGTTAAGACGCGCGTTAGGAATCTTCTCCAGAATCACATCCTCGAGCCGGTTGCGAAGCCGCTCGATGCGCGCGTGGCCATTGTCTAACAGTGCGAGATGGCAAGCCGCACCCAGCGCGACGATGTTTGGAACAGCGGAAGTTCCCGCGCGACGGCCCTGCTCCTGCGCGCCTCCAACAATCAACGGCGACAACGAAATTCCCTTGCGAATGTAAAGCGCCCCGATGCCTTGCGGCGCGTGCAACTTGTGTCCTGACAGCGCAAACAAATCGACAAACGTGCTCTTCAAGTCGACCGGAATCTTGCCCACAGCCTGCACACCGTCAACGTGGAAAACAGCTTCCGATTTTTCGCGCACGATGCGACCGATCTCTTCCATTGGGAACAACACGCCGGTTTCATTGTTGGCAAGCATGATCGAAACGAGCGCCGTGTCATGACGTAAAGCGTCACGCAACTCATCGAGATCGAGCTCACCGTTTCCGTCGACACCTAACCACGTAACCTCATAACCCTCAGCTTCGAGCAGGCGACAAACGTTTCGAACTGCTTCATGCTCGACCTGCGTCGTGATGACATGTCGCTTGTTCGGCTGCGTTGCGAGAACACCGCGAATGGCCCAGTTATCTGATTCCGAACCACACGACGTGAACACGATTTCATTCGGCTCGGCAGCGCCAATCAAACGCGCAACCTGCTCCCGCGACTGCTCCACCACCTGCTTCATCTCGCGGCCTAACGAATGCGCCGATGACGGATTACCGAAGAGTGTGCCCAGATAAGGCTGCATTGCGTCGAGCACTTCAGGGGCGACGCGCGTCGTTGCGTTATTATCGAGGTAAATCATTTGTCTCCAGAATCTCCTGAATCAGTTGGTGACACGAACCGCAGCCGCCTCCGGCGTTGCAGGCTTGCGTGACTTCGGCGACTGTCGTTAATCCACGCGTCTGAATCTCGCGTTCGATGGTTCGCTCCGAGACGAAGAAGCACGTACAAATCAACGCTTCGTCACCCGCCCAATCCTCGCGAGCCGCATTACTGTATTCTCGTATCGCATCCAACAGCGCATCGCAAGCCAGCTTAACGCAGTTTTCGGATTCGCCACCGAGTCCTGCGCTTAGTGCTGCCGGGTTCTGTCCGATTAGAGCCGCTTCAGCCGTCGTTAATCGTGTCACTTGTTCGGTCAGTAACGAAGCCGAAGCGACAAGAACATCGCAACCCACTGCCCTGAATCTCGCCTGCGAAATGGCCTGCGATTCATCGACCTGGATCGAGATCCGCACATTCGCGCCACACCCGAACGATGCGGAACGGCCAGTGAAGCTCGGCTCAGCCGCATCCCCGATATTACGCGGATTGAAGAAATGATCACGGAGTTGCACAGATAATTCCAATCAGCTACGCTCTCTTACTTCAAAACTCTGATTTTATCTCGACTAATATGACTCAACTAAATGAACAGCTGATCCTCGACAGTTTGCGCCAGATCAAGGATCCGGATTTACACAAAGATATCGTAACGCTTGGCTTCGTTCGCGACCTCAAAATCGCCGGTGGCAATGTCTCCTTCCGTATCGTACTGACTACACCCGCGTGCCCCGTTAAAGCAGAGATGGAAAACGCTGCGAAAGAAATCGTTAGCTCATTACCCGGCGTGACTTCCGTAGCGGTAACAATGGACGCCGAAGTGCCGAAGGGCCGCGGTCTCGGGGAGAAGCTGGTTATCCAGGGTGTGCGAAATATCGTCGCCGTCTCGTCAGGCAAAGGCGGCGTCGGCAAATCAACGGTCGCGGTTAATCTCGCAGTTTCGCTCGCGCTGGATGGCGCGCGCGTCGGCCTGATGGACGCGGACGTCTATGGTCCCAACGTTCCCATCATGCTCGGTGCCAGCGAAGCACGGCCCGAAGTCGACGTTAACAAGCTCGTGCCGATTGAAGCGTTCGGCGTCAAATTCATGTCGATGGCACTGCTCCAGCCCGGCGATAAACCGATGATCGTGCGTGGCCCGATTTTGCATGGCCTCGTAAAACAGTTCCTGTCGGACGTGAAGTGGGGCGAGCTTGATTATCTGATTGTCGACATGCCGCCGGGGACTGGCGACGTGCAGTTGTCACTCGCTCAACTCGTTCCGGTGCAGGGCGCCGTGCTTGTCACTACGCCGCAGGACGTTGCAATCGCAGACGTGCGCCGAGCGTTGAGAATGTTTGAGACTGTCGCGATTCCAGTGCTCGGTATAGTGGAGAACATGAGCTACTTCATCGCGCCTGACACCGGCACTCGCTACAACATCTTCGGTGAAGGCGGCGGCAAAATTTTGGCAAGCAGGTATAGCGTGCCGTTTTTGGGCGCGATTCCGCTGGGAATCGAAGTCCGCGAAGGCGGCGATAAGGGCGTTCCGGTGGTCGTCAGTCATCCGGATTCACCGCAGGCCCAGGCGTTTCGGAAAGTTTCGGAAGAAATCGCGCGACAGGTGTCGATCGAAGCCATGAAACCTGAACTTGTCGTTTTGGGCAAAGGGCAATAAGATAAAGGCAGTTCGCGAGAACAACGTTTTAGAGAGAGGATAGATACGAATGTCAGCAACTACAGCGCCTACCGTGACACTCAACGTCACCGAATCGGCCGCAACCGAGATTAAGAAGTTCATGGCCGGCGAAGAAGGCCTCCCCGAGACCTCAGGACTCCGCGTGCGAGTTGTACCCGGAGGGTGCTCTGGTTTTCAGTACAGCTTGAACATCGAGGAACAGTCGCGCGAAGGCGATTTCGTGCTCGATGAAAAGGGCGTGCGAATGTTTGTCGACATGTTCAGCGCACAATACCTGAACGGCGTCGAGATCGACTACGTGAGTGGCGTCATGGGTTCAGGCTTCACCTTCAAGAACCCGAATGCCACCGGCAGTTGCGGATGCGGTTCTTCATTTACTGCGTAAGACCAGTCAACCGTTAAGTTTCGACAGGAGACGGGAGCGATTCCTGTCTCCTGTTTGTATTTCAGGATTCATCTTATTCCCGATGCGTGTCGTCCTGGCGAACACTCCCGAAGACATCGAGCATGCAAGAACTCTGTTCGAAGAGTACGCCGCCGGTCTCGGCATCAGCCTCTGCTTTCAAAACTTCGATAAGGAACTAAAAAACCTGCCCGGCGACTACGCTGCCCCTGACGGTCGCCTGCTCCTCGCGAAACACCACGATCAAATCGCCGGCTGCGTCGCGTTGCGAAAGATTGGCCCAAGCCTCTGCGAGATGAAACGCCTCTTTGTTCGTCCAGATTATCGCGGCACCGGCCTCGGGCGAGTTTTGGTCGAGTCGATCATTGACGAAGCGCGTAAGCTTGGTTACACACACATGCGACTCGACACATTGCCGGGACGAATGGATAAAGCCATCGCGCTTTATCGCTCGATTGGTTTCACTGAAATCGAGCCGTATTATCGGAATCCGGTCGACGGTGCAAAATTTATGGAGTTAAGTTTAACTGGTAACCAGGAGTAACCATTCATGCCAAAGATTCAAGCGGAAACTGCCAACGGTCTCGTCGAAACTGAAGCACCTGATGGAAAGAAACTCGTTTTGGCCATCGAAGATGCGGGCATCGACATTCTTCACCGCTGCGGCGGCAATGCCCGCTGTACTACGTGCCGCGTCGAGGTTCTCGAAGGTGAGCCGGGCGAAATGCAGGAGCTGGAGCGAAACCGTTTGGCAATGGAGACGGAGCTGGGGCCGAACGTCCGTTTGTCATGCCAGATTCGTGTTCATAGCGATCTGCACGTGCGCGTAATCAACCAGGCCAGTGTGCGCGGGATCGATCCCGGCCCACGCCCGTTCGATGAGTGATTGCGCGGCAGCTTGGTCTAGGTGTAATCTTCGCGCGTAATTCCAGGCTTTCAACACGGAGGACATATGTTAATTGAGTCAACTGCTCATCTCCCCATCAGTCTGGCTATGTTCGACGGTGTGTTCAATGCTCCAGATCAAGTTGCACTCACTCGAATAATTCTACGCTGGGGCCACTTCGTAGCTGGCATCACCTGGATAGGCCTCCTCTACTTTTTTAATTTGGTTAATGTACCGTTCCAGAAAACAATTGATGCGGATACCAAGAAGAAGGTCAATCCGGATCTACTCGGGCGTGCGCTTTGGTATTTTCGTTGGGGCGCGCTTCTGACAGTGCTGATTGGCCTCACTTACTACGCGATGTACATTCTCGCGCCCGATGTGAATAACGCGAAGGCGTTTGGCGGTAATCAGAACGTGTGGGTCATATTCTTTTCATGGCTGACGTATCCAATCGTTTTGTTCGTCATTGAGTTTTTGATCATCAAGAAAGTGCCCGCACTGACTAAAGATGGGCGGCTATTCGCAGTAGTGATGGCGTTGCTGGTAGCGTTTTTTACGTGGGGATTAATACGATTCTTCACCGGCATGCTGCGAGTCGGGACCGAAAGCTTCGCGAGTAACAAATCTTATTCAATCGGCATTGGCGGCGCTTACGGCATTGTGATGCTGTTGAATGTATGGGGAATTATCTGGCCCAACAACAAGCGCATTCTGGCTGCGACTGCTGGAACTGGCCCAGCCGCACCACCTGAGCTGGCGCGCCAGGCTTTCATTGCTTCAAGGACAAACACCTGGCTGTCGCTGCCGATGCTGCTCTTCATGGGCACTTCGCACGGCGACTGGGTGATTCTCGGAAAATAGAATTAAGCCGCAGATTACGCAGAAAAACGCAGATCGGATCTGCGTTTTTCTGCGTAATCTGCGGCTTTCTCAACACTAAATCACCAGCCTCACAACGTATTTGCCACACTCCCTCGTCATATTTCTGGTGAATAGGAGGTAATCATGAGTTCAACGGGCTCTTATCAGGCGCGCCAGTTTAATCTCAGTGGTCTCAAAGGGATCTCAGATCAAACACTGGAAATGCACTTCAAACTCTACGAGGGCTACGTCAAAGAAACCAACAACCTGACCCAGAGAATCACCGAATTTATCCAGGACGGAAAAGTGGACCAGGAAGAGATGCCTGCTTACTCCGAGCTTACGCGACGGCTTGGATTCGAGTACAACGGCATGGTCCTGCATGAATATTACTTCGACAATCTGCAAAGCGGCGGCGGCACAGGCGACCCGACCCAAACATCGCAGTTTGTGAAAGCCGCGGAAGCGACGTTTGGAAATTACGACATCTGGAAGGCCGACTTTGTCGGCATTGGCAAGATGCGAGGTGTGGGTTGGGCCATCTGCTACCAGAATCCTGCTAATGGTCGAATCTCAAATCATTGGATCACTTTGCACGAGACCGGCAACGTCGCGGGCTTCGATCCGATTTTGGTGATGGACGTTTGGGAGCATGCGTTCCTGCTCGACTACAAACCGGCAGAGCGGCCGAAATACATCGAGGCTTTCTTCTCGAATATCAACTGGGGCATGGTTGATCAGCGCCTGAAGAAAAACACTGGCACACAAACCGCACGCGCCTAGAATTCAACTGTAGGGGCGGCCCTCTGTGGCCGCCCGTCTCAACAAGCAAGCGCATTCCCAAGACGGGCGGCCACCGAGAGCCGCCCCTACAGTTGATCCAAGCCTCACCTCTGTGGTAAGGGCGGCTTGCTGAGTTTGCAATCGTCCACCGTCAGCGATCGCAAAAAATTCAACAGATCTTCTCGCTGCTCCGGCAGGATCTTGTGCGGCTGAAGATTCTTCGTATCGAGATACTGATTCGGCTTTCCGCCACCCAGCATAATATCCACCGCTTCCTCGAGCGTCTTCGCACTCCCGTCATGAAAGTATGGCCCTGATTTCGCGACGTCTCTCAACGTCGGCGTCTTGAATGCGCCGGTATCTTCAGGTCTGTTCGTCACCTTGCCGCGTCCTGGGTCCGGCTCCTTCTGGTCCATGCCGATCCCGATGTTGTGATACTGCTGATCCGTAAAGAGAACTCCGTCATGACAGTTGTTGCACTTGATGGCCTGAAAAATATTCCAACCACGATACGCACTCATGCTGATCGCAGTGTTGTCGTTGGCCTTCCAGCGATCCCATGCAGTGTTGCCGCTGATGATCGTTCGTTCAAAAGCGGCGATTGCCTTCACCACGTTCTCAGGCGTCGCATCGCTCTGAAACACTCTTTGAAACTGCGCCTTGTAGTCCTGCAACGCATTTAACTTTGCCACGATTTCGTCGGGTTTCGCGCCCATGTTGCCGCCGGTCCAAGCCGCCATCGCCTGCTTCTCGAGTGAGCCGCTGCGCCCGTCCCAATAAAATTCTTTGTGATAGCCGATATTCCAGAGCGTGGGGCTGTTGCGTGGCAGCGGTTTATTTCCCGCGCCAATCGCTTTCGACAGACCATCGCTCAAACCATGCTCGTACACGTGACATGAGTAGCACGATCTCGAGCCGTCGAAGCTTAGTCGCTCGTCGAAAAACAACTGCTTGCCCAGCGCGACTTTTTCAGGAGTCATCGGATTATCCGGCGGGATCGTCATCGGCTCATATGTTGCGAGTTGTTTCGGAAGCGGCTCGATTTCAGGAGTAAAGCTGTTACAGGCGAGGATGAATGGAATAGCAAGAAGAAGGAGGAGTTTTTTCATATCCACAGATTACACAGATTACACAGAATCCGTGTAATCTGTGTAATCTGTGGCTAAGCTTCGAATCATCGTAATCGTTGCGCTGACGTCATTCGCGTGTTCCGGCAATAACGAGAACGCACACACAACCGCGACAACTTTTGTTTCGCCGCCGCCGCGACAGGTTTTGCGCGCTGAGTCTAGACCGGCAAAGCAAGTTCCTGCAAAGCCCGACGATCCGAACCTGAAAGTTGATCTCAAAAAGCCGTTACTGATATTCAATCTTCCGAACGGCAAGACTTTTCGCGAAGGTGAGGAAGTGGTGATCGACTTTGCACTCGCCAATGCGAAGCTCAAAGGCGATAGCGGTGATTATCGCGTTCGATACATCGTCGATGATGAAGACATGAAGTGGATCGACGCTCCTGAACAGATTGCTCTAAGCGGCTGGACTCCGGGCAAGCACACGATCCGTCTCGAGCTGATTGGACCAGACGGTTGGCCGTATCGCAACGGCGACTACAACATTGTGACGCGCGAACTAATGGTCACTAAGTGAAAAGCAAACGTTTCAAAGAACTGGTGAAGGAAGCCGCGGGTTGCACGCGTTGCCCGGCGATGTGTGGACGCAGTGCGGTATTGAGCGAGCTCAACGGCTCGCCTGATGCTCGTATCATGTTCATCGGCGAAGCGCCAGGAAGAAAAGGCGCAGACCGGACGCGCGTGCCATTCTCAGGGGACCAATCAGGCGCTAACCTCGATCGCTTCCTGAGCTCGATCAACCTGACGCGGAAAGAGATCTTCATCACCAGCGCGGCACTCTGTAACCCGCGCTCCGAGTCAGGCGCGAACCGCAAGCCAACCCAGAAAGAGCTCGCGAATTGTTCGAGCTTCCTGCGCCGGACCATCGACCTGATCGATCCGCGTGTGATTGTGACGTTGGGATCAGTTGCACTGGAGGCATTAAAGCGCATTCAATATCACGAGTTCAGTTTGAAAGAATCTGCGGCACAAATACATTCATGGAACGAGCGGGTGCTGGTGCCGATCTATCACCCGAGTCCGCAGGTGCTGGCGTCGCATCGTCGAGAGGTAGAACAGTTGCAGGATTACCAGGTTGTCAGAAAAGCGGTTACGCGAATGAACGCGGATTAGAAACGGATTATGACTGAATATGAGGTGATTCGTGAGGGTGGGGCGGGAGTAATAGACCTCTCGTTGTTGCATGGGCGGATACGTGTGAGTGGGTCAGAGGCGGTGATGTTTCTCAACGGCCTCATCACCAATGATATGAAGACGCTCGCGGCAAATCGCTGGATGGCGGCTGTGTTTCCGACTGTGCAGGGACGATTGATCGGCGCTGTCCGTGTTATCCGTGGCAACGAGCCTGCGTTTCTCATCGATACAGAGGCCGCGTCACATGAGGCTGTGTTGAAGACGATCTCGAGATTTACGCTCGCCGGTGACTTCAAAGTTTCTGATGTAACGGCTGAAACTGCTTTGTTGACGGTCCAGGGACAAGGTGCTGCCGAGATACTTCAGAAGCTCTTCGACGCCACAGATCTGCCGCAGAATGGTGTTGTCGAGACTGCTTGGCAAAACGTTCCGGTCACGATCATCCGCGCGAGTCACACCGGTGAAGATGGTTTCGACATCGTCATCGACTCATCGCGGAAGGCTGAGCTTCAGCAAGCTCTCGAAGCGGCAGGAGCGCAATCAATCGGTGAGGACACATTCGAAATCCTGCGCGTCGAAGCCGGCGTCGCACGCTTTGGACAGGATATGGATGAAACCAACGTCGTTCTCGAGACAAATCTCGACGACGCCATTAGCTACACTAAAGGCTGCTATGTTGGACAGGAAATCATCGTGCGCATAAAACACCGCGGCCATGTCGCCAAGAAACTTACCGGACTGCGCTTCGAGACTGACCAGCGGATTGAAATCGGAGCAGCAATACGATCGAAAGAGAACGAGGAGATCGGCCGCGTGACTTCAGCGGTGATCTCGCCGAGGTTGGGAAGCATCGGGCTTGGTTACGTCCGCTATGAACATCTCGCCGAAGGAACACAGGTCGTTGTTGGGGACGGGATCGATGCGATTGTAGGGATTAATGGCTGAAGATCTCGATTTTCAACAGGCGCAACTTGCGCATTCGATTATCGAGCGCTTGATCGAGCACACGCGCGTCGTGAGTGATCTCGTCGCGATGATGGCCCAGGTGCTCGACGAAGACACGACGAAGGCGCTCACGCAAACACCGACATGGACGGCTTATCTCGACAGCAGGCGTGCGTTGGAAAAGACGAAGGCTGACGTGGAGAAGTTTGCGGAAATAATGAAAAATTTAGCCACGGATGATACGGATAACACGGATAGGAAAATCTGATCTGTGTTATCCGTGTTATCCGTGACTAATTCTATCGTATGACCATTATCACCTTGCGCTCGCGTCCGCCATCGAACTCGCACAGGAAGATTCCCTGCCAACGTCCGAGAAGCAACTTTCCGTCCTGAAATGGGATCGTCACGGATGAGCCAGTCAGGCTGGCCTTGATGTGTGCGTCTGAGTTTTCCTCGCTGTGACGAAAACCCATACCGTGCTGCGGGATCAAAGTGCGAAGCGCGTGAAGCATGTCGCGCGGGACATCCGGATCGGCGTTCTCGTTGATCGTCAGACCGGCAGTGGTGTGTTGCACATAAAGCACAACCACGCCTTCGCGCTGGCCTGATTCTTTGAGCTTCTCCCGAACTTGATCTGTGAACTCAACCAGCTCTTCTCGGTTGTGTGAACGTACGTTTAAAACAGTAATCATTTACGATTCAATAATGCCCAGCCGGTTGGGAGCACTGCTGCCGCAAGTACGATCTTGATCGCATCTCCAGGAAGGAAAGGCAACACGGCAAGTTGGAAGGCCGCCTGAGGCGGCGTGTTCGTGAGAATCGAATACCAGGCCAAGCCGGCGGCAAGAATCATCACGGAGCCAATCGTCATCGCTGCCACCGCCGTTCCATAGCGTTTGTCCCAACCGTGCTCGGCAAATGCACCGGTGATGAACGCAGCAGCCGGAAAGGCAACCAGATAGCCGCCCGTTGGACCAAGAAAACGCACAATCCCACTTCCGCCGCCCGCAAAAAACGGCAACCCAATCGCACCCTCGATCAAATAAGCAATCACCGCAGCGGCACCCAAACGCGATCCAAGCAAAGCACCCGTTAACAACACCGCGAAAGTTTGTCCGGTGATGGGTATAGGGCCGATTTGAATCGCAAACTGCGCACACGCGGCGATGAACAAACTAAAAACGATCACCAGCCCCACAGAGCGCGTCGAATCGAGCGGCGCAAGCGCCGCTTCCATCAATGTGTCGGCTTTAACGTAAGTGCTCATATTGTTTTCGTGCTTTTCTCTTTTGTGCTTTTTGTGCCTCTTTGCGGCGAAAGATTTTTCTGTGCCTCTTTGCGGCTAGTCTCCAGCGACAGTCTTCACAGCCTCTTCAGTTCGCCGCGGCTCCATCGCCGTCGCCCCGATTCGCATCCCGTGGAACGAGCGCCACACGAAGAACACCGATACCAGGAAAAATACCAGTGCGAGTATCTGCGTCAACGTCGCATTGCCATTATTGCTCGCCGTCAAACTCACCGCCAGCTCGACCGCCAGCAATCCAAACAGTGTCGTAAACTTGATCACCGGATTCATCGCCACTGACGAAGTGTCTTTGAACGGATCGCCAACCGTGTCACCAACGACTGTCGCGTCGTGTAAATCCGTGCCCTTCATCTTGAGATCCACTTCGACAACTTTCTTCGCATTGTCCCAGGCGCCGCCGGCGTTGGCCATGAAGATCGCCTGGTACAAACCGAACACCGCGATCGAAATCAGATATCCGATAAAGAAGAACGGTTCCACAAACGCGAACGCCAGCGTCGAGAAAAACACGGTCAGGAAGATATTGAACATGCCCTTCTGTGCGTATTGCGTGCAAATCTGAACGACTTTCTTGCTGTCTTCGACTGAGGCTTTCTCAACACCCTCCAGTCGAATGTTCGCTTTGATGAACTCA
Source organism: Pyrinomonadaceae bacterium (assembly GCA_036377375.1). Lineage (GTDB taxonomy): Bacteria > Acidobacteriota > Blastocatellia > Pyrinomonadales > Pyrinomonadaceae > PSRF01. The sequence goes on along the minus strand of DASUYO010000110.1, from coordinate 5,739 downwards.
ACCGCGCGATAAGCACCGGTCGTCACAGCTTGTGTCGATGCGCCGGTGAACCAATAGATCACCGCGCCGCCAGTGATTAGTCCGAGCACGAACGGTGCATGAAGCAGCGACAAGCCTTCGGTGTTCGTTCGCAAGCCGTCAGTGAGCGCCATGATGATCGAAAAGATCATCGTCGTCGCTCCGACTACCGCCGTTCCGATCAAGACCGGCTTCGCAGTTGCTTTGAAAGTGTTTCCAGCGCCGTCATTCTCTTCGAGAAGGTGCTTGGCGCGCGAGAAGTTCACGTCGATGTTGTAATCGTTCTTAACCTCCTGCTCGATGTCCGGGACGTGCTCGATCAGCGAAAGCTCGTAGACTGACTGTGCGTTGTCTGTCACTGGACCATAGGAATCGACAGCGATCGTGACTGGTCCCATGCCAAGGAATCCGAACGCCACCAGTCCGAACCCGAATACGGGCGCCGCAACCGGATCGACCATCAATGCGCCCAAACCCAATCCTGCGGAAGCTCCGAGAGTGGTGATGATGTAAGCAATCGCCATTAGGCCGACGATGCTGATTCCCAGCCAGTAGCCCGAGAAATTTCCCGCCACGAGACCGGAAAGAATGTTCAACGACGGCCCGCCCTCTCTTGACGACGTCACCACTTCGCTGACGTGACGCGATTCGGTTGAAGTAAATATCTTCACCAGCTCCGGTATAAGCGCGCCGGCGATCGTGCCGCACGAGATGATGATCGCGAGTTTCCACCAGAGTGTGTTGTTGCCGCTGAGCGTGGGAATCGTCAAAAACGAAATAATGAAAGTGATCACGACGGAGACTATCGAAGTAATCCACACGAGCGACGTGAGTGGCGCCTCGAAATTCATCGAGGCGGCTCTCTTGTAACGCGCCTTCGCGATCGCATCGTTAATAAAATACGAAAGAGCACTGGCGATGATCATCATGACGCGCATGACGAAGATCCAAACCAATAGCTGCACCTGCACGCGCGGATTCGTAACGCCCAAAAGGATGAACGTGATCAGCGCGACGCCCGTGACACCGTAGGTTTCAAAACCATCCGCGCTGGGTCCGACTGAGTCGCCTGCGTTATCGCCCGTGCAGTCAGCGATCACGCCGGGATTGCGTGCGTCATCTTCTTTGATCTTGAAGACGATCTTCATCAGGTCGGAACCGATGTCGGCAATCTTTGTGAAGATTCCGCCCGCGATACGAAGTGCGGCTGCGCCGAGCGACTCGCCAATTGCGAAACCGATGAAACACGGTCCCGCATAACTGCCCGGTATGAACAGCAGAATGCAAAGCATGATCAGCAACTCGACGCTGATCAGCATCATGCCGATGCTCATGCCGGCCTTCAGCGGAATCGCGTACAGTGGAAATGGCCTGCCTTCGAGACTCGCGAACGCAGTGCGCGAGTTCGCAAACGTATTAACGCGAATGCCGAACCAGGCGACACCGTAACTACCGCCAATACCAATCAAACTAAACAACAGAATGATAGCGACGCGGAATGGCTCCATTTTCGACAGCACGCCGAAATAAAGAATGATAATTACGGCGATGAATGCTTCGAGAATGAGAATAAACCTGCCCTGCGTCGTCAGATAAGTTTTGCAAGTGGCATAGATCAGCTCGGAGATCTCGCGCATCGCGCGGTGCACCGGCATTCTCTGCAAATTCACGTACATCGCCATGCCGAAGCCCAGGCCGAGGATGCAGATAACAATGCCAAACAAGAGCAGGTTATGACCGGTGATTCCATTGAAGAAGGTCACCTGAGTGAGGTCCGGCAGCTCCAGATTGGCTTCGCCGCCCTGATGCGTTTGCGCATAGGCGGGCATGCCAAGAGCTAATGTCGTAACGGTGGCCGCAATAATAATTGCTGCACGTCGGAGCGTCAGCGATAGTTCCACTTCGCGAAATTCCTTTCGATTATCTAGATAATGGCGAGATACGCTTACAAAAGCGGGTATTATCCACGGATTACACAGATTTTTCAAAGAGAGGCTCTTGAATCTGTGTAATCTGTGGATGCTTTCGACCTCCCAGCCAGCGCCGGATCGAGTCGAGCATGATGACTACCGCGGCAAACATGATGATTGCCGTGAGGCTGCTGTTGATGACGCCCTGAAGCGCCGTGTCGGGTTTTTGCGCCAGCGGCCAGAAAATGTCGGTGATGGACTCGAACCCGGCTACCAGCGTAGTCGTGCTTACAAACGACAACGGCAGGAGCGTCACCCACGCATACTTTGCTTTTCCGGAGTTGATGATCATCGTGGTCGCCACGCACAAAGCCACTGCTGCAAGCAGTTGATTGGCAATGCCAAACATCGGCCAGATGGTCGAGATCGAGCCTGACCAAATGAAAGCAGCCCAGGCCGCGACCACCAGTAATGAAGTGACAACAGAGCCCGGCAGCCACGTTGGCTCTTCGAGTTTCCTGTAAAAACGCCCGCCAAACTCTCCGACCAGAAAACGTGCGACGCGCGTGCCCGTATCGATGGTAGTGAGGATGAAGAGTGCTTCAAACATGATCGCGAAGTGATACCAGTACTTCATCAACCCGCCGAGAAAGGGAATACCGTCGAAAATCTTGGCGATGCCGAGCGCGAGGGTGACGGCGCCTCCGGTGCGACCACGCAGATTTTTCTCACCTGATTCCTGTTCGAGTCGATCGATCTCCTGCGGTTGAAGATTGAAGCCCTGCGCAGTGTGCTCATCGACCATGTGCACGTACGCCGATTTCTGTTGCTCGCTTCGCTGTGGAGTGTTGATGGCGAAGTAGTCGCCGGGGAAGAGCGAAGTCGCGGCAATCAGCGCCACTACTCCAACCACGCCCTCCATCAACATGCTTCCGTAGCCGATCATGCGCGTGTCCGTTTCTTTCGCGATCATCTTCGGCGTCGTGCCTGAAGAGATCAGCGCATGGAAACCCGAAATCGCGCCGCATGCGATCGTGATGAAGACGAACGGGTAAAGCTTTCCGGGAATCACTGGTCCACCGCCTGCGGTAAATGGCGTAAGCGCCGGCATGTTCAGGTTTGGATGAACCAACATCACACCGAGAATCAGAAATGCGATCGTTCCGATCTTCAGGTATGACGACAAATAATCACGCGGACAAAGCAGCATCCACACTGGCAACACTGAAGCGATGAAACCGTAGGCGGCCATGATTACGATCAGGCTGTTTCTCGAGAGCGTAAACGCTTGCGCAAAAGACGAGTCGGCAATACGGCCGCCGAGGTAAACGGCGAAGAGCAGTCCAACGATCCCGATGATGCTCGCTTCGGCAATCTTTCCTTTGCGGAAGCGATACATGTAAAGGCCCATCAGAAGTGCCAGTGGAATCGTGAACCCGACTGTGAACGTTCCCCACGGCGATTCGGCCAGGGCATTCACCACGACCAAACCAAGGCCCGCAAGCGCAATCACCACAATGAAAAGAATCGCGAGACCGGCGACCAGTCCAGACAACGGACTGATTTCAGTGCGCGCCATCTCTGCTAAGGACTTGCCTTTGCGGCGCACACTTCCGGCCATGATCATAAAATCGTGCACCGCGCCGCCGAGACAAACGCCAATCACGAGCCACAGCAATCCGGGCAAAAATCCGAACTGCGCCGCCAGCACGGGGCCAATCAGCGGCCCCGCGCCCGAGATGGCAGCGAAGTGATGTCCAAACAAAACCCACTTGTTGGTTGGATAGTAGTTGTGCCCGTCGTACATCGTCTGCGACGGCACTGGCCGCGAATCATCCAGCGCCAGAACTTTTGCGGCAATAAACGCAGAGTAGTAGCGATACGAGATCGCGATCACGCACAGTGAACCGATAATGATTGGTAACGCGTTCATTGCCTCAAAAGTGTTTCTCGCCACAAAAATGCACAAGAAGCACAAAATTTCCTGAGCTCTTTGTGCCTTTTTGTGGCTGTGTCTTTTACCAACATGTTAATCGATACGACGAGAGCACGCGAGCCTTACGCGCGTTGCCTTTGCGACATTCCTATCAGCGCACTTACTAACGAAAGCAAGACGCCTAAACCAACCATTCCCAATGCGACCGTGGTGCGCGTGCTGTTCCCCAACTGGCTGAATAGCTCTTTCAATGTCGCGTCGTGTGGCATTGCCAGTAGGCCAACGGCCACGAGGAAGGATCCCGTAGCGAGAGCTTTTAGCCACGGCGCCGATTTAGTTCGCCCGAGCGACCGACCGATCTCGCTTCTACCGTACCCATACGACAGATAAACGGAGAAGCCTAAGAGTAGCCAGGCAACGAATCGCCACCAGGAGGCGGGCGGCAGGTAATACATCAGAAAGATGTAAGAGACAACTCCCAGAGATGGAATCAGCCATGCACCCAGCGGCACTCTAAACGGCCGCTTCCGTTGCGGGTCTTTATAGCGCAAAACGATGATGCCGATACTAACCAGCAGGAACGCGAACAGTGTCCCCACGTTTGTAAGATCAACCATCTCGTCGATACTCATAATGGCCGCGAAGGCTCCCACCACGACACCAGTTAGAATCGTGGTTACATGAGGGGTCTTAAACCTGGGATGCACCTTCGCAAAAACCGGTGGAAGTAGTCCGTCGCGGGCCATTGAGAAAAATATTCTGGGTTGCCCCATCTGAAACACCAGCAGAACAGCAGTGTGCGCTATCACTGAACCGAACGCCACGACGGTCGCCGGCCATGTCACACCTGGCGGAGCGGCGTTTTGCAGAGCCATAGTCAGGGGCTCCGCTTGTTCATTTGCGAGGCGCTGAATGAGTTCCGGATAGGGAATCAATCCCGCGAAGACAGCGCCCACTATCACGTACAGCACGGTGCAGATAATGAGCGAGGCAATAATGCCGATTGGCAGGTCGCGAGTGGGATTTCTTGTTTCCTCAGCAACAGTAGAGACAGCGTCGAATCCGATGTAAGCAAAGAAGACCAGTGCCGCCCCAGTGAAAGTCCCACGCCAGCCGTTCGGTTGGAAAGGCACCCAGTTTGAGGCCATCTTCGAGGGAGATACGAAGTAGATTGCGGTTCCGATAAAGAAGAGCAATACGACGATCTTAATGATTACCATCCCCGCGTTAAAATTTGCTGACTCACGAATGCCCCAGACCAGCACGACCGTGATGCCGGCAACGATTGCAAATGCCAGCAGGTTAAAAATGATCGCATGTCCAAAAATTTGCGGAGCATCTCCGAAGCTTTTCACATATTGTTCGGGGTTGGTACTGGCTAGTTTGGCGGCAGTTCGATAATCAGTTGAGAGCCAAAGAGGAACATGAGCATTAATTCCCAGGTGTTCGAATAAGTTATCGACTAGTGTGCGGAAGTAATTTGCCCAACTGATTGCGACGGCCACGTTGCCCAATGCATATTCGATTATCAAGTCCCAACCGATGATCCACGCCACCAGCTCTCCAAGTGTTGCGTACGAGTAAGTGTAAGCTGAGCCGGAAATAGGAACCATCGACGCGAATTCCGCGTAACACAAAGCTGCGAAACCGCAAACGACGGCGGTGATCACGAACGAGATCATTAGCGACGGCCCGGCACCGGGACGTGAAGCGTCACCAGCCGCAGCGGTTCCGACCGTTGCAAAAATTCCGGCGCCGATAATTGCACCAATACCAATTAAAGTGACGTTAAAGGCTCCCAACGCACGCTTTAACGTGTGGCCTTCTTCGTGAGCCGCAGCCAGGATATCGTCCAGGTTTTTTGTACGAAACAGT
>DASUYO010000109.1:0-6619 GCA_036377375.1 Pyrinomonadaceae bacterium | reverse complement strand
GACGTCGGCAGCCTTGCCATTGGAGGCGCAATGGGAACGGTTGCGGTGCTGACGAAACAGGAGTTCATGTTGCTGATGGTGGGCGGAGTTTTTGTGATTGAGGCGATGTCGGTGATGTTGCAGGTGAGCGTGTTCAAGATGACGAGACGCACGACCGGCACTGGACGGCGGTTATTCAAGATGACGCCGCTGCATCACCATTTCGAAATGCAGGATTGGAAGGAGTCGAAGATCGTCTTTCGGTTTTTGATTTTGGCGATCTTGTTTGCGTTGTTGAGTCTGTCAACTCTGAAACTTAGATAAGCCGCAAAAAGGCACAAAAAGCGCAAATGAAGAATGGACCTAGCTGGGAAGAAAGTTTTGATATTTGGGGCGGCGCGGAGCGGTATTGGGGCCGCGAGATTTTTGTTGGGCCAGGGTGCGGTTGTCGCGCTAACCGATAAGAAGCCGCTTGAGCAATGGACGCCGGAGGCTTTAGCGCTGAAAGAGTTGGGTGTGGGTTTGTTACCGGGTGAGCCGCCGAGCTGGCTGTTGGACCAACTCGATCTCGTGGTTGTGAGTCCGGGAGTTCCGGCGAACATCATCCCGATTCGTTACGCCGAACGAGCAGGCGCGGAAGTGATTGGCGAAGTTGAGCTCGCCTATCGTTATTTGAAAGGTCGGATCGTTGCGATTACCGGCAGCAATGGAAAGACAACGACCACATCGCTCATCGGCGAGCTGCTGCGCGATGCGGGGTTGATAGTGCAAGTGGGAGGCAACATCGGTAAACCGCTGATCTCAATGATCGAGAGCTCTCGTGATGATGGTTGGACCGTCGCGGAGCTTTCCAGTTTTCAGTTAGAAACGATCAAGACGTTCAAACCGTCGATTGCGGTTGTGCTCAACGTCACGCCGAATCACATGGATCGTTATGAAACGTTCAATGACTACGCTGCCGCGAAGCACCGGATCTTCATGAATCAGACTGCTGAAGACGTGGCGGTGCTCAATGCAGACGATCCGACAGTGGCGTCATGGGCGACGGGGTTGCGCGCGAAGGTGATGAGCTTCAGTGTTCGCAAGGAAGTGGATAACGGAGTTTTCCTGCGCGGGCGGGAGTTGATTTATCGCGAACAAGTGCTGCTGAACGTTGACGAGATGAAGCTGCGAGGCATGCACAACGTAGAGAACGTTGCGGCAGCGTTTGCAGCAGGCATCGCGGCTGGTGCGTCTGTTGAGTCGATGCTTGAGACGGTGAAGCGATTCGATCCAGTCGAGCACCGGCTCGAGTTCGTGGCGGAGATCGAAGGGGTGAAGTTTTACAACGATTCGAAAGCAACGAGCGTTGACGCGACTTTGAAAGCGCTCGAGGCGTTCGCACAAGAACCAGGAAAGATTGTTTTGATTCTTGGTGGCAGGGGCAAGAAAGCGCCGTACGCTCCGCTCGAGCCACTGATTCGCGCGAAGGTGAGAAAGCTTGTGCTCATTGGGGAAGATGCGGAGATGATTGAAAACGAGCTGGGAGAAAGCGCGCCGTTCGAGCGCGCCCGCGACATGAAAGATGCAGTCGCGCGTTCGTTCGCGGCTGCGGAGAGAGGCGATGTTGTGTTGCTCGCACCCGCATGCGCGAGCTTCGATATGTTTGAAAGTTTCGAACACCGAGGGAAGGTGTTCAAAGAAGAAGTTAGCCACAAAAAGGCACAAAAAGCACAAAACTGAAGGAAGAACAAATGACCAGCTTGCGCGCACCAATCGAAATATTTTTTGTGCCTTTTGTGCCTTTTTGCGGCTGGATTTAAGAAATGGCTCGGAAACTTGCCCCAGACAAATGGCTCTTCGCGGCGACGACAGGCCTCGCGCTGTTCGGCGTCGTCATGGTTTACAGCGCGTCAGCAGTTCTGGCGCAAAAAGAAAATGGCAACCAGTTTCACTACGTTCTCAAGCAGGGTGTCTGGGTGGCGATCGGCTTTGTCGTGATGCTGCTCGCGATGCAGTTCAATTACCAGCAACTGAAAAGTCGTCGCATCGTCTACAGCCTGTTAATTCTCTGCACGCTCGGTCTGCTCGGCGTGTTTGCTTTCAGCAGCGTGAACGGCGCGCATCGCTGGCTGAAGTTTCCCGGCTTCTCGCTACAACCATCCGAGATCTCAAAACTGTCGCTGATAATTTTTCTTGCCTACTTTCTCGAAAAACGCGCCGGCGAAGAAGGTGACTTCTGGCGCACGTTTGTTCCCTGCGGTGTTGTGACAGGCGGGCTCGCGGCACTGGTCGTGATCGAACCCGACTTCGGCACCGCAATGATGCTCGCATTGATCTTCACCGTCGTGATTTACACCGCGGGAGCACGGGTGCTTCACCTCGCGATGGCTGCTGCGCCCGCACTGATCGTCGCCGCGGGACTTTTGATCTTCGTGCCCTGGCGACTCCAGCGCTTGATCACGTTTCTCGACCCCTGGGCCGATCAGCAGGGTGCGGGCTTTCAAGTGGTCCAATCGCTGATCGCGGTTGGATCGGGTGGAACGAACGGACTCGGCTTCGCTCAGGGCAAACAGAAGATGCTGTTTCTTCCCTTCGCGCATTCAGATTTTATTTTTGCGGTAGTCGGCGAGGAGCTTGGATTGGTTGGCGCGCTGGCAGTCATTGCAGTGTTTGCACTTTTTCTCTGGCGCGGTATCCGTACGGCTTTGCTCGCGCCTGACCGCTTTGGAATGTTGTTGAGTCTCGGGATCGTCACGAGCATCGTCGCGCAGGCGCTCTTTAATATTAGTGTGGTGCTCTCGCTGGTGCCGACGAAAGGAATCCCACTACCGTTCATCTCGTACGGTGGTTCGTCGCTTGTGCCGACACTCGCCGCGGTCGGCATCCTGCTCAACGTCTCGCAGCACGCCAGCGGATCGCTTGATGTCGGATTGTTCGAGACCGCGACGACGAAGCTGCGCGAGCGAAAGCAGTTGGACGTGACGGCGCCAAGCAGTCTTGGGCGGCGCGCTTTTGATCATTGAAATGCGAGTGATGATCGCTGCCGGTGGAACTGGCGGACACATTTATCCGGGGATAGCCGTGGCCCAGGAGATCATGCGGCGCGATGCAAGCTCGAAAGTGCAGTTCGTCGGCACGGCACGCGGACTCGAAACGCGCCTCGTGCCGCAAGCAGGATTTGAATTATCGCTCATTGAAAGTGCCGGGCTGAAGAATGTGAGTCTCGGCGCGCGCGTGAAAGGACTCGCGGTGTTACCGAAGAGTTTTATTTCCGCGCGCAGACTGATGCGAGCGTTTCAGCCGGACGTTGTTGTAGGTGCGGGTGGCTATGTTTCGGGGCCGGTTGTACTAACGGCTGCGCTGACGAATCGCCCAACACTGGTGATGGAGTCAAACGCGCTGCCAGGTTGGACCAACCGCGTGCTGGCTCGCTTTGTCGATCGTGCGGCTGTGTCGTTTGAACAGGCGCTGCCTTACTTTCGTGGCAAGGCGAAGGTCACAGGCAATCCGGTGCGGCGAGAGTTTTTTGAAATACCACGGAAGCAACACGAGCCGGGAAAGTTTTCGCTGCTCGTGTTTGGAGGCTCGCAGGGTGCGCGCGCGATTAATGAGGGGATGGTAGCTGCGTTGCCGAAGTTGAAAGAAATTCCGATAGAGCTTCGGATCAAGCACCAGACGGGCGCCGCAGATTTTGAAAAAGTGAAGGCGGCATACGTAGCTGCGGGTTGGGCGGAACGTGCTGACGTGCGGAGTTACATTGACAACATGATGGCGGACTTCGCTGCAGCTGATCTCGTGCTCTGTCGCGCCGGAGCCACGACGACCGCGGAGCTGATCGCCGCGGGTAAGGCGTCGATCATGGTCCCATTTCCTTTTGCTGCTGACGATCACCAGCGCAGAAACGCGGAAGCGTTGCAGGCTGCGGGCGCCGCGCGAATGATCTTGCAGGAGGACTTTACTGGCGAGCGACTTGCCTCAGAGATTGAGAAATTGGTGCAGTCGCCGCAGGATATCGATCGAATGGAGGAGGCGAGCCGGAAATTGGCGCACGGCGATGCAGCCGCTGCCGCCGTAGACATGATCGAAGAACTGAGCCACAAAAAGGCACAAAAAGCGCAAAAATAAAAACTTAACGAGAGAACACACAGCAAGACAAACAGAGTGAAGAAGAAAGAACAAATGACCACTTTTGGCGCACCAGTCGAAAATATTTTTTGTGCTTTTTGTGCCTTTTTGCGGCTAAAACTTCTTGTGGCTTATGTTTCGTAGGATCCAACACGTCCATTTCGTAGGCATCGGTGGCATCGGCATGTCGGGTATTGCCGAGGTGCTCGTGAATCTCGGCTTCCGTGTCTCCGGCTCCGATCTGAAACGCTCAAACGTTACTGATCGCCTGCAACACATGGGTGTCGAGATCTTCGAAGGCCACGCTGCTGAAAACGTCGGACATCCGCACGTAGTCGTCCGCTCAACTGCCGTACGCGACGACAATCCTGAGATCACTGAAGCTCATCGTCGTTCGATTCCAGTTATCCCACGTGCCGAAATGCTTGCGGAGCTAATGCGACTGAAACCACACACCGTCGCTGTCGCAGGCTCACATGGAAAGACAACCACCACGTCGATGGTCGCGACAGTGTTGGGCCACGCTGGTTTGGATCCGACGATGGTTGTCGGAGGCGTGGTCGGAGCTTACGGTTCGAATGCGCACCTGGGCACGAGCGATCTGATGGTCGTCGAAGCGGATGAGAGCGATCGATCGTTTCTAATGTTGACGCCAACAATCGCTGTCGTCACCAACATCGATCGCGAGCACATGGATTACTACCACGACATGGACGACGTGCGTGAGTGCTTTGCGAATTTTGTGAACAAGGTGCCGTTCTACGGTTCGTCCGTTTTGTGCCTGGACGATCCGAATGTGCAGGCAATCATCCCGCTTCTCGAACGACGCCGCATGACTTACGGCTTCAGTGCTCAGGCTGACGTCTCCGCACACGGCATCAGGCACGACAACAACTTCGGATCGTCGTTCACCGTCTGGCGCGGAACGGACGTGATGGGCGAGATGATCCTGCGCGTGCCCGGTGTTCACAACGTCTACAACGCTCTCGCAGCCATCGCTGTTGGGTTTGAGTTGGAAGTTTCGTTCGACAACATCGTCGAGGGATTGCATCGTTTCACGGGCGCGGGCCGCAGGTTCCAGGCGAAGGGTGAAGTCGATGGCGTACTGGTGATTGATGATTACGGCCATCATCCGACCGAGATCCGCGCGACGCTTGCAGCAGCGAAACTCGGCTCCGGCGGCCGGCGCATCGTGGTGCTGTTTCAGCCGCACCGTTACACGAGAACTAACGATCTGATGCAGGAGTTTGCGCGCTCGTTCAACAACGCAGACGTGCTGTTCATTACGGATATTTACGCGGCGAGCGAGGATCCGATTGAAGGCGTGACGGCTGAAGCCTTGACAGCAGCAATCAAGCGGTTCGGTCACAAGGACGCTAACTACATCGGCGGGTTGGACAACGCAGCGAACGCTTTACGAGAGCGTGTACAGTCGGGAGACCTGGTGTTGACGCTCGGCGCCGGCACAGTGAATCGCGTGGCTGATCAACTGTTGTTCCTGTTACGAGAACAGTCATCGGTGGCGAACTAAAGAAGTATGGACGTTATAGAGGAAATCGCGAATCGGCTGGGAGTACGCGCGGAACGTGGAAAGCGTTTTGCGGATTTGACGAGTCTGCGTGTCGGCGGCGCGATCGACTGGGTCATCACGCCAGACACTGAAGATCAAGCGGCAGCCCTGGTCCATGAGCTCGACAAAGCGGGCATCGGCTGGCGTCCACTCGGCTCCGGCAGCAACGTGCTTGCTGACGATGCGGATCATCATTACGTCGTTTTGAATTTGAGCAACATGAAAGGCGAGGTCCACATCGACGGCGAGCTCGTTTCCGTCAGCGCAGGTTATTCGCTGCCGCGACTCTGCATCGACGTGGCTCGTGCCGGGCTTTCCGGAATTGAGGGTCTTGGCGGCATTCCCGGCACAGTCGGCGGCGCGCTTTGGATGAATGCGGGTGCTTACGATCACGAGATCGGAACTGTTACTGAAAAAGTGCGCGTAGCTCGTGACGGAAAGGTCACAGAGATTCCGGGTAACAGCATTCAGTGGAACTATCGCCACACTTCGTTTCGTGAAGGCGAATTGTTACTCGGCGCCACGTTGCGTCTCAAGCACGACGATCCCGAACGAATTAAGGCGCGCATGGATGATGTGAAATCGAAGCGTCTCGCGAGTCAACCACATGGCGCGCGCTCGGCGGGTTGTTTCTTCAAAAATCCTCCGGCGGGGACGGTCGGCACCGGCAAGATCATCGACGAGATGGGAATGAAAGGACAACGGCGCGGAAGCGCGGTCGTTTCACCCGTGCATGCGAATTTTATTGTTACAGAAGGTGAGAACGCGCGCGCTGAAGACGCGCTCGCACTGGCTGAAGAGATTCGCGAACGCGTGCGACGCGAGCAGGGGATTGAGCTGGAATACGAGGTCGAGCTTTGGCGTTCCAATCCATCCACAGATTACACAGAGAAAGGAGCGGTGAGCGATGAGAGATCCGATAGCAGCTCAGAAGGTGGGCAATCGTAGCGGCATCAGCAAAGG
>DASUYO010000108.1:0-11393 GCA_036377375.1 Pyrinomonadaceae bacterium | reverse complement strand
TTCGCCATCAACTGTGCCGGCAATTGCATCATCGGCGCCATGCCGCGCGCAAACTTCACCCAGATCGGATGGTCCGGACCAACGGTGCCCTCGTCCTCCATTGCAGTACCGCCCTTGCGTACGGCCTCAGTCATGCGTTTGGAACCTTCAGTAAGCATTGGCGAACAGAGAAACTCGGTTGCGCCGCCGAGATATGCCGGAGAGCGTTTGTCAAGAAACACTGACGAATCCAGCGTCAGACCATAATGGCCATCCTGTTTCGTAAGCATTTCCATAATCGTCAGGTAATCGCAGAGAATTCGCATTCCCTTTTCGGAAGTCTGGCAGCGTTTGGCGATTTCTGCTGCGGTGGTATTGCCTTCACCAATCGCCGTGAAGACTTCAAGCTCGATGGCCGCTTTCAAAGCCTCAGTGCGCATGTGCGCATTGATTGTCTGGAAGAACAGTTGTGGTGATGGTTGCTGGGTTGCGGGAGTAGACATAATTATTCCTCTCTGATCCATATTTATCTGTATTACTAAATCCGTGTTATCCGATACTACCGAATCGGCTCGCGCAAAACCATCTCAGCCACTGCTGCCGCCATGTTTGCGGCGCCTGGATGACTTCGTCGCAAGCCCGCGATCTGTAGCAGCGCTTCGCCGGTGCGGGAAAACATTCGGAACAAATCACCTTCTTCGGCGCGAGTCTCGCTGACGATTTGGGACCAGTCAGTGCCACTGGCCCAACGCACCGCAGCGCCGGCGGCGGAGAAGTTCAACTCAGGCGCAGGCTCAAGATCGTGCTTCCACTCTTCAGCAGACACTTTGAAGCCGATGTCTTCGAAACGCGCCAGTGATGTGACAACATCGTCGTCCAGCTCGAGCTCGCCGTAGTCACGATCTTCATCGGCAGTCAGCGCGGCCATGATTCCCGCGAGCTGTTTGCGTTCGAGCGAGTTGAAGAGACCGTTCTCCAAAGCTTCACCGACCAGCAGTGGCCGATCGATGTGGAGATCGGCCAACCAGCGCCCGCGCTCCGTTACCTTTTCCGCTTCGTAATCGAGGTAACCAAAGATCGCCAGCACTTTTGCACGTTGCTCAAACGGCAGCCAAACCTCTTCTCGTAAAGCTTCGATTCGTCGTGACGCTCGTTCGTAATCTTCAGCCGTCGTGTGAAGCTGCCACACTACTTCAGTGCAGCGCAGCTTGTCAGTGTTCTGCGGCAGGAGATTGTCGATGGAATCGTCGATGACCTTCAGCGCATCAGTCTCTTCAGCATCGACGTCGCGCAATCGCGGCTCGGGCAGAGTGAGCTCGCGGCCACGTTCGCGAATCTCTTCGAAAGCCTGTTCGATGTCATCGTCTCTCAAGCGATAGACAGGCGAGTACACGCGTCCGATTCGCTCCTGCGGAAAGCTTGCGCTGCTGCCGTCTTCACGGACGCCGCGCACGCTTCCATCTCGCTTTTCCGTCACCATCACGAGTCTTCGGCCGGAGCGGCCGATGCCGACAACCCGACCGGGTTTCACAACCCCGTCCAGCCAGCGATGGAAGACCTCAGCGCGCGTTTGCGGTTTTGCTTCCTGTAAACGCGCGCGTGCGCCGAGCAGTCGCTCGAGACCGAGCACCACGGAGATGGGAATGTCGCAACCCGCGTCTTTCAATGCGTTGTGCATCTTTTGTTCGCTTTCATGGCGGCTGCGCTCGAGCTGAGTCATCTGGTGAGCGAAGTCGCGATATGCAAAGCTGCGCTCAGCGATTTCACGCACTGAAGAAAAACTTCCAAACGCGTCGAGAAGATTGAGCAGCGTCGTGTAAGTGGCGCGAAACTGACTCACGAGCGGATCAGGCGGCGCTTTCAAAAGCTGAGCGATACGTTCCGGATCCTGGTGTTGTCCGGGCGCAGCCACTACGAAGCCGACATTGTCGCGACCGCGGCGGCCGGCGCGCCCTGTCATCTGCTGAAGTTCCGAAGCAGACAGTGCGCGCCAGCCACTGCCGGTTCGTGCATCAGCGCCGGTCAACACGACAGTGCGCGCGGGAAAGTCGACGCCAGCTGCGACTGTTGCCGTCGCGAAAATCGCGTCGAGCAATCCTGCGCTCATCAGTTTTTCGATTACGAGTTTCCAGGCAGGAATGTGGCCGGCATGATGCGACGCAACACCACCGCGAATGATCGTGTCCCAGTGCCGGTGACCACGCACTTCGGGATGTTGGTCGACAAACGCACGCATGAAATCGCGCCGTGCTTCGCGGCGACTGTCGTTTGGATCGCGCCTTGTGAGCGCAGCCTCTGACGCTGCTTGATCGCAACGGCGGCGTGTTGGCAAAAACACGATCGCGGGAAGCAAGTTGTAACCATCGAGCGCCGCGAGCAGTGTAGCCGGCGGCATCTCCGGCATCCGTAATTTCATCCGTGTTTATCCGCGGCTAAAAGTGCAACTTCACGATTCAGTTTTCCATCCTCATTCAGTAACGGCAGCAATCGTTTGTCCGGCAGCAACACCGCCGAACGCAGCGGCACTGGTCGCTTCGGTGGTCCAGTAACAACTCCGCAGCGCACACCCCGAACCTCTTCCAGCCACAACGCAAACTCGTACGAGTTGCCGATTGTTGCCGACAGCAATAACAAACGAATGCGCGGCGGCGTCAGGATGATCGCCTCTTCCCAAACATGACCGCGATCTTCGTCTGCGAGATAGTGTGCTTCGTCAAGCACAACCAAATCTGCATTGACTTCACTTCCGCCTCGCAGCGAGTCG
Organism: Pyrinomonadaceae bacterium; assembly: GCA_036377375.1. GTDB lineage: Bacteria > Acidobacteriota > Blastocatellia > Pyrinomonadales > Pyrinomonadaceae > PSRF01. The sequence goes on along the minus strand of DASUYO010000108.1, from coordinate 8,650 downwards.
AAAAGCTGATTGCGATAGATCTCAGTGGTGCCGACGATCAGCGGCGCGTCAGATTTCTCTTTTCTGTCACCGGTAAGTATTCCGACTTTGTCCGTGCCGAATTCATCTATGAACTCCTGGTACTTGGAATTTGTGAGTGCCTTCAACGGTGACGTGTACCAGGCGCGCCGCCCACTATCCAAAAGCCTGCGAATCTCTTCGCGCGCAATCCACGTTTTGCCGCTGCCGGTGGGCGCGGTGACCAGCACGTCTTCGTACTCCAATGCCGCCAGTGCTTCCAGTTGAAAAGGGTCCGGCTTGAAAGGCGCGGGGCGAGGCGTGCCAATCCCTTCGAGTAGCCTCTTGACTTCTCGAGAGGGTGGAACAAGACGCGTTGCTCCTTCGTTTGCGGGATAATGCTCCGATTTGCGGGCAGATTTCTCGCGGAGGCGGTCACGCGATTTGCGTTTCCCCCAGCTTTTTCGGGTGTTTCGGCGCACGAAGCTCATTCTAGCAAGTGCTAACGCGAACCCTGAGAGTTACAATGGCGTCTAAGCCGTTTTAGACAGGATTTTTGCGGGATTGACAGGATGACAGAGTTATTCGAGAAATTCGAGGTTAACCGCGACGCTCGCTGGCCACTATTGACCAAGCTCGTCGGCGCTTCAGTCGTCCTCCATCTCGTGCTCTTGTGGATGGTCGTTTATGTTCCCGCACTACGCGACACGTTGAATATCGCTGCTTTGGTTGCTCACACAAAGTTTGTAAACAGATCATATGAGGCGACGCAGATCGGCGACGACGTGCAATTGGTGCAATTGAGCGAGAAGTTTCATTATCCGGAGGGTTACTTCGCACTGGAGGCTCAGCTCGCGGGTCAGTTGCCGGCACAAACACCCACGCCGGATCCTTTCGCGCCGAGAATAATTTCGCGCGCCAGTGCTGAGCCGAAAGTTAGTCCTGAAGCGTCGCCGTCGCCGAGTCCGGAGGCGAGCGCGTCACCAACGGCCAGTCCTGCTCCCTCAGCATCACCTTCAGCAGCGATCGCTCAGGCGAGTCCATCAGCTTCGCCGCTGACTCCTGAAGAAGCGCAGAAGCAGCTTGATAAGGTCGCGGAGCAAAACAATGTTACTTTGCCCAGTGAGAATGAAATCAATAAGCAGGCGTTGAAAGACTTTGCTGCTTTAGCAAGCGAGCGGAAGAAGCAGGGCAAGCTGGATCTCGACAAGCCGTTTGAAATCGTGATTGAAGCGGAGTTGGATGAAAAAGGAAAACTCAAGAATCCACGTTTCACCAAGAAAGCAGGCGACGAGAATCTGGTGGATCTGTTTGGTCGAATGGTAGCGGCGTTGAACGACAGCGGCTTTTTGACTTACTTGCAACCGATCAGCAAAGACAATCCGGGCGCGACGGTGAAGATCACGGTGAAGCAGGGTGAGCAGGAAGTGCTCGCGTCGGTGGAGTCAGAGGCGTCGTCGCCGCAACGTGCCGAGTCGCTCGCGAAGGCGTTGAATACCATGCTCTACCTCGGTGCGGAATCGCGGGCCGGACATGATGAATATGTGTTGATGAAGAATACCAATGCGGCGCCCGATGGGAAGAAGGTAGTGGTGAACTTCTCGATGCCGCGGCAAAATCTTGTAGACATGATCAAGAAGCAACTGGAGCCAGGCGTCTAAGTCACCTTTGCGGGAAAGTTTCTTAAAAACTAAAATCAGATTATGAGTTTCGATAAATTCCTTACTAAAGTTTTTGGCAGCAGTAATCAGCGATTTTTAAAATCCATTCAGCCGCTGGTCGATAAGATCAACTCACTCGAGCCACCCGTCCAGGCGCTTTCGGACGACCAGTTGCGCGCGCGCACCGCAACTTTCAAAGAGCGCGTGCAGAGCGCTGTCGCAGACGTGACCGACAAAGACGAACGCAAGCGTCGCGAACGTGCTGTGCTCGACGACATCTTGCCGGAAGCTTTCGCCATCGTGAGAGAAGCAAGCGTACGCACGACCGGCATGCGCCATTTCGACGTTCAGTTGATTGGCGGCATCGTTTTGCATCAGGGCATGATCGCCGAGATGCGCACAGGCGAAGGAAAGACACTTGTTGCGACACTTCCTTCTTACTTGAATGCACTCACCGGTCGTGGTGGTGTTCACGTCATTACCGTCAACGACTACCTCGCTTCGCGCGACGCGGAGTGGATGGGCCAAATTCATCGTTTTCTCGGCCTCGAAGTCGGTTGTATTCAGAACGACATGGATGACTTCGAACGCCAGGCTGCGTACGCAGCCGATATTACTTACGGCACTAACAACGAATTCGGCTTCGACTACCTGCGCGACAACATGAAGTTTGACCTCGCGACGTGCGTGCAGCGTGGTCACTACTTCGCGATCGTCGACGAGGTCGACTCGATATTGATTGACGAAGCGCGCACACCGCTGATCATCTCAGGACCATCCGACGAGGCGACTGACAAGTACAAGAACGCCGACGCGATCATTCCACACCTGAAAAAAGGTGAAGACATCGACGGCAAGAAGACCGGCGATTATGTTGTCGATGAAAAAGCGCACACCGCAGTGCTCACGGAGGAAGGCGTAGACAAAGCCGAGCGGCTGCTGGGTGTCGGCAATCTTTACGATCCGTCAAACATGGAGTTGCTCCATTGCGTCGAGCAGGCTTTGAAAGCACACACGCTTTACAAGCTGGATCATCAGTACGTGGTCCAGGACGGCGAGGTGATCATCGTCGACGATTTCACCGGCCGTCTGATGAAAGGCCGTCGTTGGTCCGATGGACTGCACCAGGCAGTGGAAGCGAAAGAAGGCGTCGAGATTGAAAAGGAAAACCAGACGCTCGCGACCATCACATTGCAGAACTACTTCCGCCTTTACGAAAAACTTTCGGGCATGACCGGTACTGCCGAGACTGAAGCTGCGGAGTTCGCCTCGACTTACAAGCTCGACGTCATCGTGATCCCAACGCACATGCCGATGATTCGTACCGACTTTTCGGACGTGATCTATCGCACGTTACCGGAAAAATGGGACGCTGTGATTGACGAGATCAAGGAGTGTCACGACAAGGGTCAGCCGGCTCTCGTCGGTACGGTTTCAGTCGAGAACTCGGAGCTGATCTCGCGTCGTTTGATGAAGGAAAAGGTTCCGCACAACGTGCTGAACGCGAAGTATCACGAGCGCGAGGCTGAGATTGTCGCGCAGGCCGGACGAAAGGGTTCGGTGACGATCGCGACCAACATGGCCGGCCGCGGTACTGACATTCTTCTGGGCGGCAATCCCGATTTCATGGCGCGCGAGTTTTTGAAGAAGGATGAAGTTGACCCTGACGAGGCCACGGAAGATCAGTGGCGCGTCGCGTATGCCAGAGCCAGGAAGATCGTCGAAGACGAGCACAACGAAGTGGTCGGTCTCGGTGGTTTGCACATCATCGGTACTGAGCGTCACGAGTCGCGTCGCATCGACAATCAGCTTCGTGGTCGCGCGGGTCGTCAGGGTGATCCCGGATCGTCGCGGTTTTTCCTTTCTCTCGAAGACGATCTGATGCGCATCTTTGCCGGCGATAAAGTTAAGGCACTGATGCAACGTCTCGGCATGGAGAAAGGCGTCGCGATCGAGTCGAAGATGGTTTCGAAGCGAATTGCGGCAGCGCAGAAGTCAGTTGAAGGTCGAAACTTCGAGGCTCGCAAACACCTGCTGGAGTATGACGACGTCATGAACAAGCAGCGCGAGACGATTTATGGTCTGCGTCGTCAACTGATGGAAGAGCCGGATCAGCGTGAGTACTTGATGGGTGATCCGCCGAGCGCAGGCGTCGCTTATGACCTGTTGTCTGACATAACCCGGCAGTACCTGAATCCGGACGTTTCGCCGGACGACTGGGACGTCGAAAACTATAAGATCCAGATCAAGACGATCTACGATTTCGACGCCGACCGCGAGGGCATCGACGTTACCAGAATGACCTCGAAGGAAGTTGCCGATGCGATTTGGGAACGGCTCAAATCCAGTTACGAGAAGAAGGAACAGCAGATTGGTCCGGAAGCGATGCGCACGTATGAGCGCATCATCATGCTCAACATCATCGACGCGCAGTGGAAGGATCACCTGCTATCGCTGGACCATTTGAAACAGGGCATCGGATTAGTCGGTTACGGGCAAAAAGATCCGCTGGTCGAGTACAAGAAACAGAGCTTCGATCTGTTCCAGGAAATGCTCGATCGCATTGACACAACTACCATTCGATCGTTATTCAACCTGCAAGTCGTTACTGAGCAGGCGCCTGAGAGTTTGCAGCAGAGGCGCGCGGCGCGACGGCCGGCATCGTTGAGATTCACCGGACCGAATCAGGGTGCCGCTCCTGCGGGCGAGGAAGACGGCAAGGTGAAGACGGTCGTAAGAGACCAGCCGAAAGTCGGTCGCAACGAACCCTGTCCGTGCGGATCGGGGAAGAAGTATAAGAAGTGCCACGGCATTGCTGCTTAATCAAATAGGTCCTATAGGTCCAATGAAACCTATAGGATTTCTCACTTTGGCCGCAGAGATCACATCAACCAACCCAGTCGTCCAGGCGATTATTAGCGGCAAGGCTCCGCAACCAGCGCGTCTCGCGGCCGCGCGCGGAATGTTGCCATTGCCGCAGAATGATCTGTTGGAGGTTCTCGTCGCCCTCACAAACAGCGATGACGCGCAAATTGCGGCAGCCGCGACAGAGACGTTGAAGTCCGAGAGTCCGGAAGATCTTCTGACAGCCGCATCCGCAGAAGACACAGCACCCAGCGTTCTGGCCTATCTCGCAACCCAGCTTGACGGCTCACCTAAACTTTATGAAGCAACGATCCTCAACAGGCGCACGCCCGGCGAAGCATTAGCCAGGCTGGCTGCAATCACTGCGCACAGCTCACTTCTCGAGCTCATCACGATCAACCAGCAACGCTTGGTCCAAAGCCCCGAGATCATCGATGCAATTCTCCGCAATCCAGCTCGCAGCAGAGACGCTGAAAGACGTGCTCTTGAAACGCGTACGGAGTTTTTTGAAAAAGAACGCGGAGCGCGGCAGATAGTCGAAGAGTTGAAAGCACGTGGTCAAACTGCCGCAGCGGAGTTTTTCGAAGCAGCCGAATTAACCACTGCAACTGGTGAGCTCAGTGTCGAAGATGCGTGGCTTATCGCCGAGCACATAGAAGTCTCGGACGCGGATCTCGACGACACGTGGCTGCCGGCTGAACGCTACGAAGAACTCATTTCGGAAACACACGCGGACGCCGTAGCGAACGTGCAACGAATTATCGAGAGTGAGCGGCTTGAGCGCGGCGATGTCAGTGCAGAGAGAGTTTCACTGATTCGCCGCATCATGTTCATGAATACAAAGGACAGGATAAAGCTGGCGAGGAAAGGAGACCGCGAAGCTCGCGGCATTCTCATCCGCGATTCGAATAAGGTGGTCTGCTCAGCAGTCGTGAACAATCCGAGGATGACGGAACATGAAGTTGAGAATATCGCTGCGATGAGAACGGTGGCAGATGAAGTGCTGCGACTTATTGCGCTGAATCGCAGCTGGGCTCGGTCTTACGTGATCATTCATAACCTCGCACGAAACCCGCGGACCCCGATACCAACAGCGATGAACATCCTGCCGCGCATCAGGACCAAAGACTTGCAAAATCTGGCTCAGAATCGAAATGTGTCCGAGGCCGTGCGACGGCAGGCTTATCGCTTGTGCCAAACCCGCTCGGGAGAATAGGTCGAATAGGACCTATTCAGTAGGATTTCTCACCGCCCCAGACCAATCTGTCACGAGAATTTTGCGAAATCGTAAAATTTATGCTTGACAGGTCACACTTTAATCGTATAATTTCGCACAACAACGAAATAGCAAGGATTTTTGGATCATTGTCAGGCTGAAAAGATGGGATGGTGCGTTGTTAGTTTTTGCACTTATTTATATCCCCGCATACGCGCCGCCGGTCCTGAATCGTCGAGCAGTTGACGATTCTCATGCTTTGCAGCCACCCGTTTTGCCCGAACCCCTACCCATTACGCTTGGCCCCGTCCGTTCTTAGGAATTGACGGGGCACCCCTCTTTTAGGCGCCTCGTGTGAGGGCGCTCACCTCTGATGCTTCCGTAGTTTCCGGCTTGCCTGGTGTCGTTTCCGGAATCTCCTGGCCGCTCATGCGTGCAAAGAGTTGTTCGTATTGATCAACCACGCTGTCCCAATCATAACGTTTTTGCACGCGTTGCTGCGCGCGGTTCCTGTACGCTTGGACTAGCGATCCATCGCGCAAGACTCTCTGTAACTTCTCAGCCAGATCAAATTCGTCAATGTACGGAACTCCGGCGTCACCCACGACCTCGATGTTTTCCGGCGTGGCAAGCGTCAGCACACAGTTTCCGTAACCCATCGCTTCCAATAACGCTGGATGCGTGCCGCCTACTTCTGTTGCGTGAACGTAGCAATACGCATTCTGCTGTAATGCTCGATAGTCCTGTCCAAAAACAAAACCCGTGAAAATAATTCGCTTATCGCCGCGCGCGCGGGCCTTCAGGCTGTTGATGTAGTGCTCGGCATAAGGTGCATCACCAACCACGAGCAAGCGGTAAGCAGTGCGCACCTTCTTGAATGCCTCAATCACGAGGTGAGCATTATTCTCAGGTTCCAGACGAGAGACATACAGAACATATCGATTTGGCTCCACGCGCCACTTCCGAACGGCATCACGATCCAAACGCCGCTCAACCTCACTGCCATACGCAATCATTGTCGAGGCGGCATTGTGACGTGTCAGGTAATAATCCTGAATCACCTGAGCGTCTGTGACCATTTCGTTGGGGAGCAAAGTCGAAAGGTACTCAGCGAGCCGGTAATACCGACGCCCAAGCCAGCCCCACTTCTTACGTTTATGCTCGAGCCCGTCGACATTGATTGCCACCGGTGTTCCGGTAAGCCGCAGAATCGGGCTAAACGGAGCATTCGCACAGTTGCAAATAAGTGCGGCATCGTACCGTCCGGAAACTGCGTGTATCGCCGAAAGAAAAGCATGGACCACGGTATCGAAATACTTGTGCCTGATAGTGGGCAGAACTTTCAGCTTGACGCCGTGATATTCGAGTTGTCGCGGTGAAACGTAGTGAGCGCGGCAGTACACGGTGACATCATGACCGCGGGCCACGAGGCGCGTTGAAAGGTGTTCTGCAAAGGTTTCGAACCCGCCGTAGCTGGCTGGAATACCTCGCGTTCCGAGAATGGCGATCCGCATTTAGACTTTGGAAAAACTTTGTCGGGTGGCTTGGGCGACTTTCTGGTACACGGCCAGCGTTTTACGAGCAGTGTCTTGCCAACTGAACGTGCGAGCTCGTTCCTGCCCTTTCAGGCTCAACTCCCGCCGAAGTGCCGAATCGTTTATCAAACGCGCGATCGCGCCTGCGATCGCCTCCACATCGAATGGATCCACCGTTAGACCAGCGTCAGCAACAACCTCGGGCAAGCTTGTTCTGTCGCCAACAATCACGGGTGCCCCACATTTCATAGCTTCCAGCGGCGGCAGCCCAAAACCCTCAAAATACGACGGATAAACGAAGCAAACAGCGCCCGAATACAGTGCCGGGAGGTCATCTTGCGGAACATATCCCGTCAAGACCACCAGATCTTTCACGCCCGTTTCTTCGAGAGTGCGGAGCGTTTCATCGTAAAGCCACGCACACTTTCCGACGAGCACGAGTTTAGGCAGCTTATCTGCTGAAAAGCTTCCTCGCAACGTTGCATAAGCCCTTATGAGCCCCGCGAGATTCTTGCGAGGTTGAATAGAACCGACGCTGAGAATGTAGTTGCCGTCTATTCCGTAATTATGTCGCACCCGTTGCAGTTCCCTGTAGTCATTAATTGGACCGAAGTGTTCGGGAGCTGCCAGCGGTATCGTACTAACCCGCTGAGGATCGATGCCGTACGTTTCGATGATATCGCGGCGCGTATGTTCTGAAAGTGAAAGAATTCGCGCAGCCCTGCGGGCAGAATGCCGCACGGTTAATCGCAACTGCGTCCGGCTGCGGCGATTGAACGTCTGCGGCAAATGCTCAAACGAGAGATCGTGAATACTCACGACTACTGGACACGGACAAAACGGAGGTGCCGTAAATTGAACGTGCAGAACGTCGACCGGATTCTTGCGAAGCTCTGCACTAAGCGTCAGCGGGATTCTGATTAACGGCGTATGAGGGAGAGTGGAGCGAACCTTGAAATTGGGCCAGCGACCACTGAAACGATCGCGTGCTTCGTTGGTTGTGACGTAGATGGTGTAGTCGTTGACGCTGTCGATCTGCGCCAGCGCCTCTATCAGATTGATGGCGTAGCTTTCATTGCCGCCGAGCTTCGTGCCGACAGAATGAGCATCGATCGCGACTCGCAAACTTTGCCTCAAAAGTTTTCAAACCGCAAAAAAGCACAAAAGGGTTCTTCCGTTTTGCTCCTTTTGTGCCTTTTTGTGGCCGTTATTTTTTGCCTGCGGCGGAAGCCTGAGCGTCGTCGCCCTGGTGGCCGCGCGTATCGCGCTCACGAATGCGTGCAGCTTTGCCGCGGAGTCCGCGCAGGTAATAAAGCTTTGCTCTTCTGACGCGGCCTCTCTTCACGAGGTCGATATGATCGATGATGGTTGCGTGC
>DASUYO010000107.1:0-15514 GCA_036377375.1 Pyrinomonadaceae bacterium | reverse complement strand
AGCTGGGATTCCCGTTAATCTTGCGCAGGGCGGCGGCCGTGTTCCGGAGGTGCCTGCGGGAAAGACCCGCACATATAACATCGTGCTCAAGGGAGTTAGGTTGACTCGAGAGCCTGGAGGCCGGCCGATCCAGACGTCGGTCGACGTGAACTCCGTGACGAACAAAATGCCTGTTGTGTTCGTCAGGGCAATCAGCCAGCCAGGCACAGTTCCTTACAACCGTCGAGTGATCAAAATTCAACCCGAAGGCATCGACCTCAATATCCTTCTCAGCAAATTCCAGGGAAACCCAGGTCAGATCAGAATCTTATACAATTTCAGTGCAGATGATCCCTCACCTAATGTCGAGACCTCAGCGGCCAGCATCGAAATTGATCCTAAGAATCCAAATGCTTTGCTTATTGAGCCCAAAGAAAAGCTGCCGCTGCGGGCCAAGAAATATACAGTCAAGATTCTCTTTCCTGCCGAGCCACTACGGGGACATGAGAGCGCAGGTTTTGCGATTCCCCTCGACGCCCAATCTCTCACAGCTGCGAGGGTGGCGGATCTGGCTGCGCCAAATCAAACCGATAGAGCCAAAACAGAATTCTTCGTGGAGACTACGTTCACCTCCACCGTTAACGCGAAGAGTCATGCGAGAAGCAAGGTCGGTATTTTCGGTGTTCATTGGAAGCCGACTCTGCCATTGCTGACCTACAACGTGTTCGGCGAAAAAGGTAACAAGCCGGTTTGGATGGCCTTTCGTCCGCTGCTCGAAGCCGATGTCGATACCCAATCTCCGAAAGTATCCAAGTCACCGAACAGGGTCCAGTTCGGCATGGATTATGAACTCGGTCGTGATGCGGGGTTGCGAAATCGCGCTTTGATACAGCAGCACGTTTGGATAAATGGACTTCGCTACGATTCGGACAGGGACTTTAAGCTCCAAACCATTTACTGGCATACAGAATACGTGCCGCGGTTTCTAGACTTTGAGCAGACTACCGAAGAGAGGCAATTTGCATTTGACGTCGCACCGCGGACCACACCAACAACTAGTAAAGGGCCGTTCGTCTCGTCCTACAGGATCAAACCATCAATTGGTTACGAATTGGGAGGACTTGTAAGAAGAGATACCAGGGCCAGTAACACGCCGACCGACACAATCAACAGACCCTTCGTCGGACTCGACCTGGCGGTGGAGTTCCAGCGCATCGTGAAATTCGGCGTGACCAGCACGTATTATTACCTCGCGAATGCCGACCGCCGCCGGAACAGGGCCTACACCGAAACGCGCTTCGAGTTGAACACAGGCTTTCTCTTTAACAGAAATTTCAACGGCCTACAGAACGCGATCCTCTTCAAGTTTCAGAGAGGCGAGCAGCCGCCTACGTTCGGTCCGGTTAATGCCCTTTCGTTGGGCTTCAAGATATTCCGTTAGATCCCGATTTACGGAGATAAAGTGATGCATCAAAAACCTCTCAATCTCGCGGCGGTGGCACTACTGTTACTCCTTGTCTTCGCCTTCTTATTAGCACAAGGACCATCCGTTGCTGGAGCGGGAAGTGATAACGTCAACTCGACTGAACCATCTCCGCCGGTCCCACCGGCGGCGAACCCATTAGCCAGTGCTTTAGTACCTGCTGGTCCGTTCTCATTTGCCGAACCCACGATACGCCTGGCTCCTGGGTTAAAAGACGGCACGGGCGAGATCATCCTTCGGAGTTCTACCAAACAATCTGGTCCACCCATCATTAAGGATGTCGAGCTGCCAAAGCCGCTAGCGGCCATTGTGACGTTTGAACAGATCCCGGATAGCAACGCGCCCGCTGACACCTGGCGGTACCGGGCGACCGTCTATGGCCTCGCTCTCGCGTCAAGCCAACAACATTACGCCCTTGTCACTGCCGCCGATAACAAAACGCAATACCTCCTCTACACCCTGACCAATCAGCCCGCAGGTAGCTTCTCCTGGAGCGTCTCTAAGTTGCCCGATCCGTGGGTGTCTTCCAAAGGACCAACCGCGGATGATGGTGCCTGTACGGCGTTCTCAGTTACTGCAAAAGATTCTTCAGCAACTAATGTCACAGTCAACTCGACGCTCGTCGAGGAGAAAACGAAGAAAGCAATAACCCTTGATAATCTGCGACTCTGCATTAGTGGTAAGAAGTGCGACGGCACGGAGCCAATCACTCTACAAGCCAACGTGCCGACCGCGCTTCAGTTATGTACTACCAAAACATTTCACGGTAACTATCACGGAGCCATCGTGCTCGCTTCACGTGAGAAGCCGGACGGAGACATCATTCTCCAGAACGCGCAATTCAGCAGCTTCGTCGCAAAGCTAATCGGCTTTGTGCTGATCTTGGTCGGCGTCGCTCTAGCTTTCCTGGCGAAGGTTTGGGCTCGTGCAAAGCTCGAACGCGATCAGGCCCTGGTGCCGGTCACTGTTATGCGCACGCAAGTTAACGCGCTGGCTGAAACTCTTGGTCAACTGAAACCTGAGGTCTACCGCAAGGTTCCGACCAAACTCAACGAAGCGATCAAGACGCTTCTTGGCGAGCTGTCTGACAGCGTTCTTGATAGCCACCAATTTCTTCCGCCGAGAGTTCCCAATCCTTTCGGTTTTACTGTAGATGCCGCGGGTTTCAAGGCATATCTCGAAGCCCGAAATCCGAGAGTTCAACTGCTGTCAATACTTGTTAATAAGGGCGTTGTACCAGCGGTAAGAGAGGATAACGGCACGCTGCCGGATGGAAAAAAGAGCGACGTAGAGAAGGCTATTCAGGACATCGACGCGATCGTAGACACCAATACTAGTGCGGATCAGGCGCTGAACCAGGTGCAGGGAATCGTTGAAAACCTTCACCTTAAACTTTTCCCGCCACCGGATAACGTTATCAATGCCCAATTGGAGTTAGTGCCTGCGACCGCGAGTACTAGTTTTGAAGCGCTCCAGTTGGAAATTCAAAGCATCAGCAAAGCCATCTGGGTGCTCTATGGGATTCTGACCGCAGTATCGGGTCTTGCATTTCTGATCCTCAATAACCCGGGCTACGGTGTGCCACTCGATTACATCTTTGCGCTCTTCTGGGGATTTGGATTGCCGATGATGGTTCAATCGCTTGCGCCCAGCTCTGCCGCCAGTGCGCTTAACATTTCAATTGCCAAAGGTTGATGAAAGTAGATTTTCCACATCTCGATCTATTTGGAGATGACAGTTATGGCCACTTATGCTGAATGTCTTGCCGCTCTGCCGGCATTTCAAAACGATCTGCTTCGCGAACGCGCCTTCGCGCAGCCGGCAGTAGCTACTGCTTTTGCCTTTTCGCCGCGCGGTGCATTCTCCGCCTTTGCTACTCCACTAGCTAACGTTCATGCGACTGGAGTCGGCATACGTTACAAAAACGGCGAGTACGTGCAAGGCGAGCATGTCATTAAAGTATTCGTGTTCGACAAAGTTGAGGGTGAGGTGCCGGGCATTCCGTCGGCTTACGGTACTGATGGTCAGATCCCGGTCGACGTAGAGCACCTACCGATTCAAACGATCCGCGGCCCCGTAAAAGGAAAGAGGGCAGGCGGCGCTAAGAGACGGCGGAAGGGAAAAGTTGAATCGGCTGACGCTCAAGCTGCGATGGCCGGTGCCGCCGCCGCGCCGATCGCGATGCCGCAGGCCATACCACCACAGCGCGAGCGTATTCGACCCATCGTAGGGGGAGTGTCTATCAGCCCTCTCAATGCAAATTTCGTCGGGACGCTCGGCTGCTTTCTGCTGCGACCTAACGTGGATACGGAAGAGATTTTCGTTCTCAGTAACAACCACGTGCTGGCCAATGTAGACCGGCTACCGCAGGGCACACGGATTGTCCAGCCTGGTCCTGAAGTGCCGCCGTTCCTTACTGACCCAAACGACGCTTTCGCATCTCTACATACGACTATCCCGCTTCAATTTCCAGCCGGCACCACGCAGCCTGTGTTCAATCGCTTCGATGCTGCTATAGCGAATGTGACTAACGGTCAGATCATTCAGCGGGGCAGCATATTCGGAATGCTCAGGGTGGGCCAGCCGAATCCAAACAATGCGCCAGTCTACGATCCGAGTCGTGTCGTAAGTCCGGAGCCGGATATGCGTGTAATGAAGATGGGCCGTACTACAGGATTCACGCGCGGCAGGATAACGGCGACTAACGTTCAGGGCGTCGAAGTGAACTACGGTACTCCGCAGTTCCCGCGCATCGCAGTTTTCCGTGGCATAACTGTAATTGTTGGAGACGGCGGCAATCCGTTTAGCTTGCCGGGAGATTCCGGCTCTGTGATTCTGGAAGAAACGACGGGTCATCCTGTCGCTCTACTCTTTGCGGGTGATGGCGTCAAAACGATGGCTTGCGATCTCGGTGCGTTATGTCAACAACTTGGTGCGTGGCCTGTTTGAAGCGCGCTCATTCTGAGTCCGGTACCTGTTGACTTTCTGATTGAGCTTACACACTGTGCTGGGTCGTATGATAAAATTACGGCCGTTATGGCTGTTCCAGAATTACTGCGCGACCTTAGTGAAACCATCTCTCATCCTGCATTGAAACAGGTGGGAGAAACAAAGACGCGGGATGGACAATGGGCGCTCCTGGCGATAGTTCGCCAAGGAACGCCGCCCTCAGTCCTGGAGAAAATAAAAGAGATGGCTGGGGACTTCCCGGTCATCTTTGAAGAAGAGCCTGATCGTTTGCCTGTTGCCAGGCCTGCTTATCCGGAGCAGGGTGAATAGCGACCGGGCGCCAAAGTCATCACCGCACATTCATCTCGATCTACATGATGAACCTTCACTAACGCGTCATAGCGAGTTGGATGTAGCGGCGTCGATCAAATTCCGCACAAACGCGCCGTACTCGTCGCGCATTGGAAGTTCGAGGTCGGTTTTCAGCTGGCTACGCGTGGTGAAGACGGTCAACCCGAAACCCCGCTCCCTTTGCCTCGGAAATAAACTCGCACGCACCTCGTTCGTGACGTTCGTGTTATCAACAACAAACGGTTGTTTCGTCTCGAGACAAGCTTGCAAGATCAAACGGAGGCGATGTTTTGTCTTGAGCATGTCTGAGTTGAGACGTATGTGAGTCTGGGAGAACCGCTCCTGGTAAAGGACGATTTTCCGGTGCCTTGAATTCCGATGAAGACAACGGCTTCCATCTTTTTTAACCGGGCGCAGTGAGTAGGTTTTCGTTTGGAACGTGAAGACCGGCAGGCTTGAGCGCATCTTGCGGTGAACTCAATGATGCTGTTCCTATGAAAAGGGTATCCATTGATACGTTACATCTTTACACTCAATTAGCCAGCGACCCCCTTGAGAGAATCTGATTTCGTGTTCTACCAGCCCTCGTTCTGATAGCCGAACCTCGTCGACAAGCCAATCTCCATGGCCCACGTTCGGTCTTCGAAATTCGGGCTCGGCAGGCGTAGTTAAACAATAGCTCTTCACCTCACTGTAAACTATTTCTATGTTTCCGTCGTGATACGCTCCGAGAAGCCGCAAAAAAAGTTCGACGCTTCTGTATTCATGACCGCTCCCTGATGACAGCTCCTTTATAGTTAAAGACTCGACCCATGCATCATGCGGACATCGGGGATCCATTGAGTCGTAGTGCCATGGAGCTGAAGCAAAAGTGAAGGCTTCTGAGGGTAGTTTCTCTTTTACAGACTCCAGATACTGATAATAATCGCTAAATTGGGCGTCTATGCTGCTGGGGTCCCTCTCAGTTAGATCGAATAAAAATGCCATGCTCTTTCCACGCGATTGCCAGTCAGGGAACTTTACATTTGGGGCTGGTCTAATTCACCGAGACACATTTAAGTTGCACCAATTTCGTTGACATTTGACTACTGCCGAATTAAGGTGCCGCCAGTCTTAATAGGTTACACCAGATTTGCAATCGATAGATATTCCCGATCTGTCTCCGGTGCCGTCTCCCATTACCAACCTAAACTAACCCAATTCGTCTTTGAATAGCCCAGCGGAGAATCCCAATGTTTAAGACGAACCCCTCGTTCAAAATCACATTCGTGCTTAGTCTTTTCATTATGGTTGCCGGCACGACGTTAATCGGTGCACTGACACTCGCATCGTCTATTGTGAACAATCCACCGGTAGCTGTTAATGATTCCTTTACGGTGCACGGTCGAACCAATCTACCCGTGCTCGCCAATGATTCCGATCCAGACGGAAACTCAATAGGCGTGAGTGGATACGTAACTACGCCTCAGCACGGCACAGTTTCTGGTCCGACGACCTGGGGTGGCCCGGTCAGTTTTACACCAACGATGGGATATGTGGGTTCGGACCAGTTTGTTTATAGAGTCTGTGACAATCAGAACGCCTGCGCGACAGCCACTGTCACTCTCTCGATCGTCAATAATCCGCCGAACGCTGGAGACAATTCTTACACGACGCATGGAGGGCTCTTCCAGGCAGCCCCAGGTTTTCTCAATAACGATTCTGATCCTGACGGAGACCCGTTAGATACAAATGGGGTGAAAGGCTGTCAGATTCTTCCTCATAGTTACATGTGCAAAAACGCGGACGGTTCGCTCAGCTACTCACCAAATTACGGGTGGGTGGGACAGGAAAATCACACTTTCAATATTTGCGACAACCTCGGTGCTTGTAGCAGTGAAACGTTAACTTTCAATAGCATCAATCAAGCTCCGGTTGCTGTTCTGGATTTTTACGTTGCCTACAGCGGGACTATGCTTGCCATTCCGGCACCGGGACCAATTGCGAACGATTTTGATCCCGAAGGTGACACCATATCTTTAGCGGGGTGGACACTCACATGCACATCAACTCCGCACGGTTGGCTGTGCCGAAACTCAATGGGGAGTTTCAGCTACACCCCAACTGCCGGCTATACAGGATTGGATAGTTATACTTATCAGATCTGCGACAACGTGGGCGGCTGCGCGTTTGGGACCATGCAATTTTTTATTATTGGAGGGTCAACTTCGGAGAAAGCGCCGTATGCGTGTTGTCCGACTGATCCTGCTGGAGGTCAGCCATTTTCTACAAGCGGAGCCTTGCCCGGAGCTATGTCTGGTATTGCCGGCGCATCTGGTCCGTCGTTTGCGGATCCAGTTAATCTCACAACTGGCAGAGAGTCGTATCTGCCGGAACCAGATATCGAGGTCTATAACCCCTCAGGGCCGAGCGTATCCTGGCGCCGCGCTTATATAAGCAACCAGGCTATGGCGGTGGGCGCCGGATATGCTTCACCTGGTTTCACCCGCGGATGGGTGCACAATTACGACGTTAGTATTCAAGGGGTCTCCGGCTCGTGGGGAGCCCTCAAACTAGTCTACCCAACTGGTGCAATCGAAACTTTAACGCCTCAGCTGAGTGGCGGCGTGCCCACAGGAGCGTTCACCACCGCCGCCGGTGCTCCCTATATTGTTGAAGGAGTTTCGGGTTCACCTGCCGGCACCTGGCAGTCGGTTACGGTTACGTGGAAAGAAAAAACGAAGTGGAAGTTTACGCTGCTCTCAGGTGTAACCTATGCATTAAATCAAATTACAAATCGCACAGGCCAAAGTTTAAACTTCAGTTGGAATAGCGGCCGCGCCCTGACTCAAGTGTCGGACGCAAGTAGCAGTGCCGTGCTCTTGACTCTGGCCTATGGTCCGTCTGGAAAGCTTTCGACGGCGACCGACATCTATGGACGACAGGTTGCTTACACTTTCAGTCCTGGCGATGCGACCAACCCACCAGTGCTGCAAACTGTCTCGCAGATAGTGACCTCGGGTACTCCGAATCCATCTGCTCACTGGACGTACGGCTACGCTGTTGATCGCGGTCGGCAACTCAACACCATTACCGTGCCCAGTCCGACGGGCAGCGGCAATAGCACCGCGACGATCAATTACGACACAGTTGGGCGGGTGAGTTCGCTAGTCGACGCTAACGGGAATCAGCGTGTCTATACTTACAATGCCACTACGACCGTGGTGCAGGTAAAAGATTCAGCAAACAATGTGGCTCTTTCGTGGACGCAGAAATTCAATACGAGTGGCCTAAACACGGGAATCACTGATGCTGCCAATCACAGCACGACGATTGTCTATGCTGATTCCGCTAATCCATTCAAGCCGACAAGCGTGACAGATCGAAATGGTCACATTACTAGCTACACGTACGACTCTTTCGGTAATGTGCTCACGATCACGAGTCCGCGCAACGTAACCACTACCTATACGTGGTCCTATGCCAATTTTGCGCTGGGACGCTTAACGAGCATTCAGGAAGGAATTAAGCCGGCAACGATAGTCACTTATTATGAGCCCAGCGGACTGATCCAAACGATCACAAAGCCAGCCGCTAGCAATGGCCCAGGCACAACCACCACCACCTTCACGTATGACAGTCTTGGCAATGTACTGACTGTTGTCACACCCGGAAACAATGCGGCCAGTTCAATTACCACCACGCTTAACTACACGAGTGACGGTGCATATTCGCAGTCGGCTAAGATTGGTCAGCCGCTGACAATCACTGACAGCCTCGGACATGCCACGCATTTGCGTTATGATTCTCAAGGTCGGACCACTTCGGTAACGGACGCCTTAGGCAACGAGACGGATTTTTCATATAACCTGTTCGGGCAGTTGTTAACAACAACAAATCCGGCAACCGGCCAAACCGGCAGTGGCAACAGTTACCATAGCCACACTTATCTCTATGTCGGCGGGCCTCTGACGAGCACGACGTTCTACGATGAAAGCAACACGCAGGTGCGCCAGGTTACGCGGACGTATGGATTGGAAGGTGAGTCTCTAACAGTTGCGGGCAGCACAGAGCCTGTGACGAATACCTACGATGCTCTTTACCGTCTCAAGACTCTGAAAGATGGCAACAACAATACGACCACTTACGCGTACAACAACATCGGCTTGCTCTCAAGCATCACCATGCCAGGCAGCGAGGTGACGCAGTTCACTTCTTACGATAATGACGGAAACCTGTTGCAACGCATCGACGGAAATAATGTCACGACGAATTATATCTATAACGACCCTGAGAGCTTGTTGACTGACATTCAGTATCCGGCAACAACAAGTCTCAACGTTCACTTCACGTACGACAGCTTTGGCCGCCGTTCGGGAATGACCGACGGCACCGGAACTCACACCTATAGCTACGGCAATCTCGATGAGTTGTTGAGCGTGACTACTACGTACACGGGCCTTTCAGCAAAGACGATCTCTTATTCCTACTATCCAAACGGCAGTCGCCAAAGCATGACTACTCCCGCAGGAAGTTTTGATTATAGTTATGACGCAGCAGGTCGGCCGACCAGCATGACCAACCCATTCAGTGAAACGACGAGCTGGGCATACCAAAACAACGATTGGCTTCAGACACAAACGCTGCAAAATGGAGCCGTCGCCAACTACTCATACAATTCGATGGGCCAGGTTACGAGACTGCTGAACCAGATCGGCACTTTTACTACCTCTGATTTCTCCAGCGTCGCCTATGATGGTGTCGGTAATCGAACAGCCGTAACAGCCAGCATTCCTGGTGCGACGTCGCTGAACGGTTCGACTGGATATACATACGACGCGAAAAACCAATTGACGCAGGAGACTTCAACTCGCAACGGCGGCTTCACCGATAACTTTGCATACGACTCCGCCGGCAACCCGACAACTTTCAACGGAATAACCAAGACTTATAATGCGAACAACCAGCAAGTTGGCACGGGATATATTCATGATAATAACGGCAACCCGACAACGTATGGTGGCGTGACGCTTACATTCGATCCTGAGAACCGCCTGACGAGTTACGGGAGCGTGTTGACGGCCGGCTACAGGGGAGATGGACTGCGTGCGTGGAAACAAAACGCAACGGCTCGTATCTATTTTCTTTACGACGGCATGATGCCAGTTGTTGAAATGGACAACAGCGGTTCGGTTACGGCGACAAATTCGTTTGGCGCTGTTGGACTTGTTTCTCGTTGGGCGGGAAGCGGAAGCGTTTTTTACTCATTTGATTCTGAAGGCAACGTGGCGCAACGGAGTGACGCGACTAGCAACGTGCTTTCAAACCACCTTTTTGATTCTCATGGCGCGGTCATAAGCGGAACCCTGACCGAGCCATTTGGGTACAAGGCCCAATTCGGGTACTACACGGACGAAGAAACCGGACTGCAATTGCTTACCCACCGCTATTATGATCCGAATACCGGTCGATTCCTTACCCGCGATCCAATTGGCTTTGACGGGGGCATTAATTTATATGTTTATGTTACCAACAATCCGGTACTCTTGATTGACCCACAAGGCACGCAGACAAAGCCTAGACCTAAGCCTCCCACACCGGATGTCGATAAATTAACGCTGGAGAAAATTGCCAATGCAACGGGATCTAAATTGGATGACGAATGGCGCTTAAACCCGGGCTCCAAATCCTATGAAGACGCCGTCTCAGGTCTCGAGCATATCGGTTTCAAACCGTTCTTTAATCCGAATCCTCAACACTGGGGCGGCTCGGATTGGGAAGGGGAAATAGAAGGGAATTGGTACCATGTTACCGTTGGTTATGCTCTTCCAGGTCACTTCCCTGGCGTCCCGACGTATAGGTGGGAATGTTTTCCATCGTTTGTGACGGCTCATTGGGAAGGGTATCAACCGAGCTCTATGGACCACTTGATCGACTCTATGAACCCGTTGATTCCGATGATTCCGCAGCTACTGTATTGAGGACTACCTCGTAATACATTTCAGATTTTAGGGAGTACAGAGTGAATGAAACGCAAACCTGAGTGCCGCTTCGTTTGCAAAACAATTATGGCGGCGGTGATCCTCCTTTTTATCGGTGGGTCGATAGCTTGTGAGAGGGCTCTGACTATCGCGGTAACAAGAGATTCCAACCCGCCTTCTTTCAAACTGTCCGGAAGCGGCCGACTACTCTTTTTCTCCGTCTCGGAAGTATCGGACGTTGACGCCGCGTCGAGTGAAGGTTCGTCCATTTGGCAGATTCGGCCAACGGACGAAAATCTCATCTCCAAGCTGCCTGAAATAACCTATGGTGTCGCTCCGGTAGGCTTTAGTCAGACCAAACCCAAAACTGGTGTGCCCCCACCACTCGCGGAGGGAAAAACGTATCAAGCAGGTGGCCCGGGGTTGGAAGCAGACGGCGGATGGATTCGCTTTACGATCAAAGCTGGCAAGACAGTGGTGGTATCTTCCGGACATTAATCATCCTTTGCTCTTGCTGCGAGCGGTTGCCACTGACATAAAGTTATTTCTGGTTCGTAGGGAGGTGAAGAACAAGGGTATGTCGCGCCGGCGCTACGCAATTGCGTTTTTGGCAAATGGATCCTACGGCGAAGCCCTTCCAGTACTACAGAACATCATCCAGGATTCTAGTGAAGAGCATTACTTTCGAGGTGACGCACTCGTTTCCATTTACCAAATCGATGAGACTTTAGGTCGAGAGCTTGCACAAAAGCACAATGCCGACGATAACGCTCTCGGCGCTGTTGCTCGTCGCGTTCTGACGGGCGATGCTGACCTAAAGAGAAGGAGACTTACTCAGATGCTGTAGCCGGCAAACGCGAATAACGCTTCAGAAATCGAAAAGCTCTATCACCGCAGAGGTTATTGATGCGTCGATTATCTTATGAGCAAAAGCTGGGAAGAACTGATTGTCGGTAAAAATCTGATTTTGATCTGGTTGATCTGAACATGCTTTTTCGCACTCATCGGTTTGTTCGTGTTGGATGTGCAGAAGTATTACGTGCTTACCGCTCGTGGCATGGTCACGAAAGGAAAAATCGTTGGGTTCCAGCCAAATAACCATCGAGCGGTGGTCTACGAGTATCAAACGGCCGAAGGAGATTTTAGTGGGGCAGGGCGTGCCAGTGATATCGATGCCGACTTTGATCAACTCCGGCTGGGTGACACCGTTACTGTTTTCCGCGATCCATCGAACGCCGGTTTGTCTTGTTTAGGAACTCCAAAACAGCATTTCGGCTTTATTGGGAACAGCCGTTATTTCGGCATTTCCTAGTCTGATAATATCGATCTTGAAAATCAAAAAGGATGCAATGAAAGAGTCTCGATAGCGGCCGCTAATTCAACCCCACCGAATGCTGGAAACAATTCTTACACTACACACGGCATAGAGGTTTGTTTTATAAAAAATGGCAAAGCCGTTCAAGTTCCTGTGCGGGGCCAAGAGTAATATCGTTAATGATCTCTGACGACGATGAGTTCATTGATAAACAATCAGGAGCCCGATGACCATAAACAGAAATCCACCGATTAAGGCTATGAGGCGTCCCACCACAATCGCCGTACGTCCCTCAAGACCCCAGCCTTTTTGAAATGCGGCATACGATTGACCACTCTGCTTGTTGTAGATTATTGATACTGTGCCGAGTATTAAAAACATGGTTCCGAGGATTTTCACAGACTACTCCACCTCTTAAGTAGATTGTTAACGTAAACCTCCGTAGTTAGTTCGTTCTCAGCCGGACCATTCACGAGTATTCAGAAATATCGTGGCTCCGTCGCGCTAAAAACGGCTTAGACGCTTTCTGACACGCAATCTGATGGTTACGCCGGTACTCAGGGATAGATTCATACGTGATAAGGATTCGCAGTGTATTTGCCATCCCTGATCTGGCTCAAAAGGGTTGATCAATGCCTAAATATAAGATTTTCTTCCATGGTAAAATCTGTACGCAAAGTTTGATGGCAAGATGGAAAAGATTGGTTTCTACACAAAGCGAGTTGTTGAAGCCGAGACTTCAGTTGAGGCCGAAATCAAAGCTCACCAAACCCTTGAAGAAGAGGTAAAGCACCTAATCTTAAACCACCCTGATCAGCCACCCATTTTTTGTGTGGAGGAGATGGAGGAACTCGAAAATGAGGTCGATTTCGAAAGAACCGGTTTCGCTTTCTATGTGGACGACGATTCTTGAGCCACAGATGAACGCGGATTTATTACGGATTTAATCCGTTTTTCATCCGCGTTCATCTGTGTTCCTGTCTTTTGCTTGCCCTAGTCCTGGCTCGACATCTTCCTCTCGATGCGTCGATCGGGAATCAGCCACATGATGGCTACAAAGATATAAAGAAGGAACGCGAGCCACGGACGGACAAACGCCAGTGGGATCGCTACCGCATAACCCACGATCGAGATCTTGCCTTTGAAGTCCGACCCGAGTGCGGCGGCCAGCAACGTGTTGCCGTGTGAAGCAAGCAGCGCGCGCACAAGGATCGTGTAGGCAATGCCCGCGAGTAGCAGCACGCACCCGTAAAGCGCTACCGGCCAGGTCGTGAAGTGGTTCTCACCCATCCATGCCGTTACAAATGGAACCAACGAAAGCCAGAACAGCAGATGCAGGTTGGCCCATAGGACCCTGCCGTTCACATGTTCCGCTGCATGCAGCAGGTGGTGATGATTGCTCCAGTAAATCCCGAGAAAGATGTAGCTCAGCACATAACTGCCTAACACAGGCAGCAGCGGTCGCAGTCCCTCCAGCGACGCGTCGTGAGGTGGCCGCAACTCCAGCACCATGATCGTGATGATGATCGCGATTACGCCATCACTGAATGCTTCAACTCGTGCGGTAGTCATTAACTCTTAATTCGAATGGTACCGGTGTTGCTCGTCTGGTTATGCGCCAATACTCTAATCGTACAAATCCCAGGAGATAAATTGCTAGGCAGTCTGAGAATAACCTGGGCGAAACCGAACGTCGGAACCAGTCTTACGTCTTCGGCGGGCACACTATAACTCTGGCCGTTATTATCGACTAGATTCACAGTAACAGCAGCAGCTTGCTCCCCAGGCAGCAACTGAAGATTAGCGACGAAAATCACCACTCTCGTATTCGGGTCGAACCCTGTATTGAATAGGCTGTTGCTGATGACGGGAAAGAGGTCCCGCACATGCAGAACGGCATCCACAGCAGCGGCCTCAGTAGCTGATGGACCACCCTCCTCTAAAATCAGTTGCAGCGCATTTGGAGTAGGTGTCGGCGTTGGAGTAGGTGTCGGCGTTGGAGTAGGCGTCGGCGTTGGAGTAGATGTCGGCGTTGGAGTAGGCGTCGGCGTTGGAGTAGGAGTCGGCGTTGGAGTAGGCGTCGGCGTTGGAGTAGGCGTCGGCGTTGGAGTAGGTGTCGGCGTTGGAGTAGGTGTCGGCGTCGGAGTAGGCGTCGGCGTTGGAGTAGGTGTCGGCGTCGGAGTAGGTGTCGGCGTCGGAGTAGGTGTCGGCGTTGGAGTAGGTGTCGGCGTCGGAGTAGGTGTCGGCGTCGGTGAAGGCTGTGCACCTGCAGTTACAAAACTCCACGTTGGACCACTGATGCCGAGGTTTGCCATCGTCTTGGAGATGATTCGCCAGTAATAGGTTGTTCCCGGCGACAGTACCGGCAATTGATAGGTCTCGGGGTTGCCTTCATAAGGAGACCCGGTGAAAACATCGCTGGCAATCAGTGGAGGATTTGGCGTAGTGCCGAAATAGATATCGTACTTGTGAGCCCAAAGACCGCCCTCCCACTGGAGAGTTACATTCGTGGTAACGCCGACTGCGTTGTTGTTCGGGAAAGAATAAGCAGGCGGATTCGGCGGCGGCTGTGGAACAAACGGAGAGTTCTCGCTTGACGAGTTCCACTTACGTTCGAAATGGTTGACGAACCAGTCGAAGATCCACTGTTTCTTGGTGAAGTAGTTATGCTCTTCCTGCGAGTTGGAAGACGAGGTGGTCCAATTCGAGGAACCAAAAATCGTCATCTTCTGCCCGTACAGGATCACGGCTTTTTCGTGATTCAATCCGAGCCGTTGCGGGTTCCTGTTTTTAATCTGAACCCCGGCCATATACATGCGATCGACGTTCCAGGAGTGCCAGAACTTGGCAGGATTGCGGTACTCATTTGGCTCAGTTAGCAGCCGGACCGGAACTCCCCGTTGAACAGCGGCAATCATCGCATTCGTATGCCGCTGATCGGTGATGCGATACATGATCACATCGATCTTCGTGGGTTCAGCCGTATAGGCGTAGACGGAGCGATTTGCATACTCGGTATCGCCGCTGTCTGGCGACCAGTTCAGTTCCGGATTGATTGGAAAAGTCGCATACTTGCGAGTCAGCGGACCAGTGATATTGGCGTAATTGGCGTACCTGGTGGTGTTCGTCCAAAGATCGTCATACCTGGTTTTGAAACTATTTATGAGGGACGGATCGTCCGTAAAATAAATTGCCTCATCGATATAATTGACATATGGCGTAGTTGGTACGAAGAAAGCCGGAGAGTAGTTTGCGCCGCTAAACTCCATTTTGTTCTGACCCACAAACAGCATCATCTTCCAGTGCAGAATTCCGTCGCTGATGTTGTAGCGCATGGGAATTCCCGCTGCCTGAAGCATGTCCAGAACTTGTCCATTGCCGTCATAGATCGGATTGGCGCGTGGATCGACGAGAACGCGTACGGGTACACCTGCCTTGAACTTGGCGATAATTTTGTTGGCGTAAGACGTGTCCTGC
>DASUYO010000106.1:0-18103 GCA_036377375.1 Pyrinomonadaceae bacterium | reverse complement strand
AAGGCGAGCTGGAATCAGTTCGCACCGCGCTGGCAAGTGCTTTTATCGACCGGGCTGAATTCAAGCGCAAGTACCCGGTGACGATGAAGTCCGCTGAGTTTGTCGATTCGCTCATTGCGACGATGGTCCAAACTACAGGCGCGGATCTTGGGAGTGAAAGAAGTCTATTGATCAGTTTGCTGGATGACACTGCGAATGGTCGCGCCATGGTGCTGACACGTCTCGCTTCCGATCAGCGCGTCGTGGATGCCAACTACAATCACGCTCTCGTCCTCTTCCAATATTTCAGTTATCTGCGGCGCAATCCTGACGAAGCGAGTTACAACGCGTGGGTCAACACGCTCAAGAACAGACCGCTGCGCGATCCAGACGCCGCTCGCTCCCTCGTCTGCAATTTCCTAAACTCTGCTGAATATCAAAACCGCTTCGGCATGCTCGCCACCCACAACCCCCGCGAGTGCGGCTAATGCTATAGTTGCCGGGCGTGAAGGAAACGCTACTCTCGTATCTCATCTGTCCGTCTTGTGAAGGACTTCTGAATCTCTCGGTTGCGAACTTCGAAGACGGAGAGATCATGGAAGGTGAGTTGCGCTGCTCTTCCTGTTCGTCTTCGTTTCCGATAACCTCCGGCATTCCACGCTTCGCAAATCTCAACGAGGTTGAAAGCGACAAACGCGCAACCGCTGCGGGCTTTGGGTGGCAGTGGCAGCACTTCACACAGGAAGACGAACGATACGCGGAACAGTTTCTCGGCTGGCTCGCACCGGTGACTCCAGAGTTTTTCCGCGACAAAGTCGTGCTCGAGGCGGGGTGTGGCAAAGGCCGCCACACGCAGCTCGCCGCGCGCTGGGGAGCCCGTGACGTCATCGGCATCGATCTGAGTGTTGCTGTGGAAACAGCTTTCGCTGCGACGCGCTCGTTGCCCAACGCGCACATCATTCAAGCTGATATTTATCACCTGCCGCTCGCGCGCAAATTTGATTACGCTTTTTCTGTCGGCGTATTGCATCATTTGCCCGATCCGCGCGCTGGATTTGTATCGTTAGCTTCGAAGGTGAAGCCGGGAGGACACGTCTCTGCCTGGATCTATGGCGCCGAGAATAACGAATGGATCACGCGTTGGGTCAATCCAGTCCGCGAGAAGATCACGTCGCGTATCGACCAGCGCGCGCTATTGCAACTGTCGAAGCTTCCGGCCGGCTGTGTTTATTTAGCGACGAAGTTGGTGTATGGACCATTAAACAGGCGCCGCTCGTCGCTGGCGAAACATCTTTTCTATAACGATTATCTGAGTGCGATCTCGAATTTCGGCTGGCGCGAACAGCACACGATTGTTTTCGATCATCTCGTGGCACCAACAGCGTTCTACATTTCGCGTGAGGAATTTGAAACCTGGTGGCGCGACATTGACAGCCGCGACGTCGTGATTAGCTGGCACAACAAGAACAGTTGGCGCGGCCTCGGACGCGTATCATAAACACAAAAAATGATTTCTTAACTTTTGCGCATTTTGTGCCTTTTTGTGGCTGGTTCTTTTATGATGTTACGTCATTGACAAGATGTTGGAACTAGTTTTCTCTTTTGCGCGCAGAGAACTGTTGAGCCGTTATAAAGGCTCAGTGCTGGGTATCGCCTGGGCAGTGCTGACGCCTGTGGTGATGATCGCGATCTTCACTTTCATCTTCGCCGGCATCTTCGGCGCACGCTTCGGCGCCAGTGACTCTCATTGGGACTACGCTCTTTATCTCTTTTGTGGTCTCCTGCCGTGGTCCATGATCCAGGAGTCGTTGCAGCAATCGGCGAACACTATCGTGGCCCACTCAAATCTTGTGAAGCGCGTCGTGTTTCCGTTGGAGGCTCTGCCTGCGGCACAGGTTTTTGCAGCGCTCGGCAATCAACTATTCGCCACGATCGCTTTGCTGCTCGCGACGATCATCATTCGCCAGCGCCTTGAGTTGACAGCACTGTGGCTGCCGGCACTCTTGATACCGCAATTACTGTTTGCACTCGGTGCTGCATGGCTCGTCGCATCACTCGGAGTTTTTCTGCGCGACATCACTCAGGGTGTGACATTGCTGCTGATGGCGTGGATGTATCTGACGCCGATAATCTATCCCGAATCGATTGTCCCGGAACGTCTCCGCACATTCATCAACCTCAATCCCTTCACCCCCTTGGTGCGCAGCTACCGCCGCATCTTCCTCGAGGGTTCAGCCCCCGATTGGTCTGGCCTCGCCTACTTCACCGCCTTCGCCCTCGTCACCTTCATCGTCGGCTACTGGTGGTTCGCCCGAACCCGCAAGAGCTTCGCCGACGTCGTGTAATCCGATGCGCTTAGTGGCCCTGTCTTAATCCAAAAGCAAGTTGAATCTTTTCGCGCACTACTCCCCAGTCACGGGTCGAAAGCTTTCCCAGCCGTCGCTTTATTGCTGACCGCGGAAGTGTGATGAAGAACGATCTAAACGTAGAAGGTCGAGTTAGTAGCGCGTGTGGCCAATCCTGTAATAAGTAATCTGTAGGTGAAGTGGCCGCTTTTATTTGAGTAGTGAGCAAGCCAAGTATGACGTCCGGTCGTTCACGATGATACAGGTGCGACGACAGAACTACAGCAGGCCGTCTCTTGGTTTTTTGTACTCCAGGAAAATCGAGTAGTACTACGTCTCCCGGCTCAAGGTTTATTTCTGTGTTTTTCATGAGGATTCTCGCTGTGAGAAAGCGCGAAGGCGGTAAGATCCTGAATATCCTGATCCGTCCAGATATCACTGTAATCTACGGTATCGTCATTGGCTATCATCTCGTTGAGGATCATGACTGCCAGACGCAAACGTTCCTTGGGTGATAGTTGTCGAATGCTTGCATAGAGTTCTTCGGCATTAAGCTTCATAGTCACCAGATTATAGCCTAAGTAGCTTTACAAAAGGATAATGGCAACGGACTAGTGCTAGATAACCGAAAACTGTGCTTTTTGTGCCTTTTTGTGGCATGATCCTGTCCCCGGCTCCGAGGAATCTACCCATGAACAAAGCACGAATTATTAGCAGCTTTATCTTTCTATCTTTAGTGACAACCATGGCCAGCGCGCAGGAATGGACGCAGTGGCGTGGGCCTGCTCGCGATGGCTCAATATCGAGCAAGGATGCGCTGGTAACCTGGCCCGAAGCGCTGAAACGGAGTTGGCGCGTGGAAATCGGTGAAGGGTATTCGTCCCCGGTTGTCGCGGGCGGGCGCGTGTTTGTCCATGGCCGCCGTGATCCGGAAGAGATCGTGTCCAGTATCAATCTGGCTGACGGGAAAATTGTATGGCAACAGAAGTATCAGGCAGAATTTAAGAAGAACCAATACGCCGTCGAGATGGCTAAAGGCCCACACGCAACGCCACTCGTTGCCGGCAATCGCCTCTTCACACTCGGCGTCACTGGAATTCTCAACGCCTGGGACACAGCCGTGGGCATGACCGAAGGCTCGATTGTTGGCCTGGAAGGCAAGACAGGCAAAGAGTTGTGGACCATCGCCTTTCCTGACGAGTGGCATGAGAACATCTCAACACCACTCTGGACCGGCACGCATCTCGTCGTCTCCGGAACGCGTCAAGGCACGCATGCTTATACGTTGACACAAGTCGATGGCAAGTGGCATGCGACTGAAGTCTGGAAGAATCCCGACATCGCGATGTACATGAGCTCGCCGGTTTTTGGCGACGGTTTAATTTACGGTCACTCTTCCAAAAAGAAGGGACAGTTTTTTGCACTGGACGCAAAGACCGGCACAGTGCGCTGGACTACGGAAGGCAGAGAAGGCGAGCATGCTTCCCTGCTGCTCACTCCGCAACACATAATTTTCCTGACCAATGGCGCGGATTTGATTGTTGCAAAGCGCGGCACTCCGGCATTCACAGTCGAGCGGCGTTATGAAGTTGCTGAAGCCGCAACGTTCGCCACGCCGATTCTCCTCGGATCCAATATCGTGGTGCGCGACGCGACTGGATTAATGCTACTCACGGCTGGAAAGTAGACCACCGATCCGTGGCGCTAAGCTTGCAAAACACTTCCACACTCCTGCTCGAGCGAATGATCGACGCGAGCGTCGATGGCATGTTCGCGTTTGATCGCGACTGCCGGATCATCGCGTGGAACCAGGCGATGCAACGAATCACGGGCTTGAGCCGCGGTGAGGTGCTTGGCAAGCGTGTGGCTGACGTTTTCCCTTTTCTTCGCGACACGGACATCGACAGTTGCTTTTCGGCAGCGCTGGACGGCAAAGAATCGGTTTCGGAAAAACATCCGTACGGTCCTTCCGAAACCGGTGTTTTCGAGAGCCACTATTACACGCTTCGCGACGACGAAGACAAAATCATCGGCGGCATTGCCGTCATCACTGATATCACTGCCCGCAAGCAAGCTGAAGAAGCAGCACACAAGGCGTACCGGCAATTATCGTTTCATGTCGAGAGCTCGCCACTCGCAGTGGTCGAGTGGGACAGCGACTTTCGCGTCTCTCGCTGGTCTGTGTCTGCGGAACGACTTTTCGGCTGGAAAGCGGAAGAAGTAATCGGCAAACACGTCAACGAGTGGCGTTTTGTTTTTGCAGATGATGAGGATGCAGTTGCACTTGTTACCAACCGGCAGCGCGAAGGCGTTGAAGTGCAGGGCGTGCAGCGCAATCGTAACTACACGCGCGACGGCTCAGTCCTGTTTTGCGAGTGGTACAACTCTGTGCTGCACGACGATCGCGGAAAATTGATCTCTGTTTTATCGCTGGTGCTTGACGTGACTGCGCGGCAAAGCGCCGAAGAAGAAAGAGCTGCATCGTTGCTGCGCGAACGTGACGCTCGTAAACACGCCGAAGAGGCGGATCGATTAAAAGATGAGTTTCTCGCCACCCTGTCGCACGAGCTGCGCACACCGTTGACGTCGATTCTTGGCTGGGCATCAATGATCCGCAACGGCGAGGTTGAAGGATCTAACATCACGCGTGCAATCGAGACGATTGAGCGCAACGCCCGCTCGCAAGCGAGACTGATCGACGATCTACTTGATGTGTCGAGGATCATCACCGGCAATCTCCGGCTCGACCTGCATCCACTCGATCTGGCACCGATAGTCGATGCCGCACTCGACGCGCTGCGGCCTACCGCGGACGTGAAAGGCATAAAGCTGCAAACGCGCTTTGTGCCTGGCGAGTGCCTGGTCAAGGGCGATCCGAATCGCCTGCGGCAGGTGATCTGGAATTTGTTATCGAACGCGATTAAGTTCACGCAGCGCGACGGTAGTGTGAATATCGATCTCACTTGCGTGCAGTCGACAGCACGTTTGACTGTGCGCGATACGGGCGACGGTATCGCGGCGGAGTTTCTGCCGTACGTGTTCGATCGTTTCCGCCAGGCCGAGGGTTCAATCTCGCGAAAGCAGGGTGGCCTCGGATTAGGTTTGGCAGTCGCGCGTCACCTGGTTGAGCTGCATGGCGGCACGATTACGGCAGAGAGCGAGGGACTTGGCCAAGGATCTGTTTTCACCGTTGATCTTCCGCTGGCACAGGAGCGGCGCGATCCGGCTCGTGCGGAAGAGCGGAAAAGGGAAGTCGAGCGTCGACGGAGTCGTAGCGGCACCGTCAGGCTCGACGACGTGCACGTGCTTCTGGTTGAGGACGACCACGATACACGCAAACTGCTTGGGACGATGCTGAAGCGTTACGGTGCGCGGGTGACTGCAACTAAATCGGCGGCGGAAGCGCTCGAAGTATTTGAGGGCGACTTGCCCGATGTGATGGTTAGCGATATTGGTATGCCTGACCAGGATGGATACGAGTTGATTCGCCGTGTGCGGGCGTTGCCGTTGGAAAAAGGCGGCGGCACTCCCGCGATTGCGTTGACGGGCTATGCTTCGCGGAAGGATCGCGAGCGCGCGCTCAGCTCGGGTTACCAGCGACACATCGCTAAACCGATTGAACAGGCGGATATGATTGCGGCGATTGCGGCGCTCATAGGACGCGGTGATTGATTAAAGCCGTCCACAGATTACAGATTATCTGTGTAATCTGTGGATGGTTTGAGAGGTAAATATGAGACGACAACGACTTTTTATCATTCCAGTTTTTCTCCTCCTAATCCTCCCCGTTTTTGCGCAGCAGTCCGATCCGTCGCTGTTGACGGTTGACGCGCTTTTCACTTATCGCACCAGGTCGCTTGGACCAGTGCAGTGGCAGGGGGATGGGAGCGGTTATCTCGCACTCGAGGCTTCGCCGACTAAAAAGAATTTCGTCGACATCGTTCGTTACGACGTGAACACCGGCGATCGCACCGTTAAAGTGTCCGCTGAAAAACTCACTCCGCCGGGCGCGAGTGATCCTCTCGGTGTTGAAGAGTTTTCAATGACAACCGACGAGCAGAAGCTGCTCATCTTCACAAACACAGCGCGCGTCTGGCGCAGCAACACTCGCGGCGACTACTGGGTTCTCGATCTGAAAACTAACAGTTTAAAGAAACTCGGTGGCCCAGACACCAAGCCTTCGACGCTAATGTTTGCGAAGTTCTCGCCGGACGGCCAGCGCGTCGGTTACGTGCGCGAAAACAATATCTATGTCGAAAACCTTTCCGGCGATTCGAAGATCACCAAACTCACGACCGACGGCTCGCAGTACATCGTCAACGGCACCTTCGATTGGGTCTACGAAGAAGAACTATTTTGTCGGGACGGTTTTCGCTGGAGTCCTGACAGCAAACAGATCGCTTACTGGCAGCTCAACTCCGAAGGCGTGAAGGAGATGCTGCTGATCAACAACACCGCTGGACTTTATCCAGTTGTCACCTCGTTTCCATATCCGAAAGCCGGCGAGACCAACTCGGCGGCACGCGTCGGCGTCATCGATGCGAACGGTGGTGCGACTCGCTGGATAGAAGTTCCCGGCGATCCGCGAAACAACTACCTGCCGCGGATGGAGTGGGCTGCAAACTCAACCGAACTCGTGATCCAACAACTGAATCGTCGTCAGGACACAAACATCGTGATGCTCGCGGATCCGAGCTCAGGCAAAGTTCGGCCGATACTGACAGAGAAAGACGAAGCCTGGGTTGACATCGCCTGGGGCGATATTGATTGGGACAAAACCGGACTGGCACGCGGCGACGTCGAGTGGATCGATGGCGGCAAGCGTTTTCTCTGGACCAGCGAGCGTGACGGGTGGCGTCACATCTATTCGATCTCGCGCGATGGCAGTGACGTGAAGACGATTACTCCAGGGAATTACGACGTGATCAGTGTCGCGCGCGTGGACGCGCAAAATGGCTGGCTTTATTTCCTTGCCTCGCCTGAAAACGCAACGCAGATGTATCTCTATCGCGTGCGCAGCGACGGTACCGGCAAGGAAGAGAGAATAACGCCGGCGAGTGTTCCCGGTGTGCATAGCTATAACATCTCGCCGCGCGGTGATATGGCAATTCACGTTTACTCAACCTTCAACAGGGTGCCTGTTACAGAAGTCGTTCGTCTGCCGCAGCACACAGTCGCGCGAACTCTGATCGATAACAAACAAGTTCAGGATCGACTGGCGCAGTTAAAACAGACGCCCTCGGAATTCTTCAAAGTCGACATCGGTGACGGTGTTCAGCTCGACGGCTGGATGATGAAGCCCCCCGATTTCGATCCGCAGAAGCGATACCCGGTGCTGTTCTATGTTTATGGCGAGCCGTGGGGACAGACCGTGATGGATGTGTGGCAAGGTCGAAATCGCCTGTGGCACCAGATGCTGGCGCAGCAGGGATACCTGATAATGAGCGTGGACAATCGCGGCACGCCGGCGCCTCGTGGTCGCGCGTGGCGCAAGATCATCTATCGTAAGATGGGAATTGTGAATTCAGGCGATCAGGCTGCGGCCGCGCGTGCAATAGCGAAGTGGCCTTTTGTCGATCCCACTCGCATCGGAATTTGGGGATGGAGCGGCGGTGGCTCGTCAACATTGAATGCGATGTTTCGTTATCCGGATGTTTACGCAACCGGGCTGGCTGTCGCACCCGTTCCGGATCTTCATTACTACGACACGATTTATCAGGAGCGATATGGCGGCCTGCCGAAGGACCATCCAGAGGAATGGAAACAGAGTTCGCCAATCACGTTTGCGGGACAGTTGAAAGGCAATCTGATGGTTGTCCACGGCACCGGTGACGACAACGTTCATTACCAGGGTACACAAGCGTTGATTAATGCGCTGGTCGCCGCGAACAAGCAGTTTTCGATGTTTGCGTATCCAAATCGGTCGCACTCGATTTCGGAAGGGTCGGGCACGCAGCGGCACCTTTACGGGCTGTTCACGCGTTACATCAACGAAAAGCTGCCCGCCGGACCGGCACCGGCCATCACGAGCGCGACCCGTTAAGCCACAATCCATCCACAGATTACGCAGATTTTTCTGTAATAATCCGCGTAATCTGTGTTAGCCTAAACTACGGGTTGACGGCCAACCCGCTTGCCCGTTCTCACCTCTTCAAACTCGCTAAATTCTCTCTATGGAAACCAAAGTCGATGCAGCTTTGCGCCGTCTGGTCGCGACTAACCTCGTCGCCATTCTCTTCACCGATCTCGCGGGGAATATTCTGAGCGCCGACGACAGTTTCCTGAACATGCTCGGTTACACTTCCGAAAACCTGCCGCGCACCATTCCAGATTTAACGCCACCCGAACATCACCGCCTCGATGATGAGGCCTTTGAGAAGCTGATGGCTTTCGGCGCCTGTGCGCCTTACGAAAAAGATTTTCTGAAGCAGGATGGCAACCCGGTTCCGGTGTTATTTGGTGCGGCACTTCATGAAGACGAGATTGTGTGCTTTGTCGTCGACCTCTCACAGAACAAGCAGGCGCATGAAAAACTGAACCACCTTGCCTATCACGACGCACTGACCGATCTGCCAAACCAGGTGCTGTTCAAAGATCGACTCAAGCAGGCCATTGCTCTTTCGCGTCGCAACGATCAGATGCAGGCGGTGCTGCTGCTCAATCTCGATCGATTCAAAACGATCAACGATTCACTCGGATACGTGGCCGGTGATTGTCTGTTGCAATCAGTGGCCCAGCGTCTCACGAGTTGTGTTCGCGAAAGCGATACAGTTGCGCGTTTCGGCGGTGATGAATTTGCAGTATTGCTTACGCAGATTCCTCGCGCGCAGGATGCCGCCAACGTAGCTCGCGCTATCAAGCAGTCGCTCAATCAGGCTTTCATCTTCGAAGATCAGGAGATCTTCGTATCGAGCAGTATAGGGATCAGTCTTTATCCACACGATGGTCGCGATACGGCGGGGTTGTTGAAGACTGCCGGAGTCGCACTCGATCGCGCCAAGGAGCAGGGTGGTAACAAATTTCATTTTTACACGGCGGGTGGGACCACGCGCGCGCTGAAACAACTCGTGCTCGAAAGTAATTTGCGGCCAGGCCTGGAACGAGCTGAGTTTTTCGTTCAGTACCAGCCGCAAGTGGATATTCGCGGCTTTCATCTCGTCGGGATGGAAGCGCTTGTACGCTGGCAGCATCCGAGTTTGGGGTTGTTGTATCCGAACGAATTCGTAACGCTTGCCGAGGAAAGTGGCTTGATCATCGCGCTCGGCGACTTTGTCATGCGCACTGCGTGTGCACAAAGCAAAGCATGGCAGGATGCGGGCTTGACGCCGATGCGTTTGTCAGTGAACTTCTCGGCGCGCCAGTTTCAGCAACCAAGCTTCATCGCGGATGTTTCGCACATCCTGAAAGAAACTAATCTCGATCCGCGCTGGCTCGAGCTCGAGCTGACTGAGAGCTCGATCATGAAGGATCCGGAAGAGGCAATTGAGAAGCTGCACGAGTTGAAGTTGATGGGGATCAAAGTTGCGATCGATGATTTCGGCACGGGTTACTCGTCGTTGAATTATCTGAAGCGGTTTCCAATCGATACGTTGAAGATCGACAAGACTTTTGTTTCCGACGTCTGCAAAGATCCGCACGATACGGCGATTGTTCGCGCCATCATCAACCTGGGTCATGCGCTCGATCTCACTGTGATTGCCGAGGGCGTGGAGACCAGGGACCAGCTTCAATATCTGAGCGCGTTGGGATGTGACGTCGTGCAGGGATTTTTGTTCAGCAAGGCGCTTTCGACGAAGGCGTTTGAGGAGTTGCTAGTCGAACAGCAACGTGTTACTTCTGCCGGCGAAGTTTCTGCGACGGTGCCGTTGTCGGTTGACTCACTCGTGCCCGCGAGTTGAATGTGTATTAGTTCAGAGTTCAAGCTTTAGCTTGCAGCGTGATGGCGAGCGTGCAGCCTAAAGGCTGAACTCTGAACTATGTCAACTCCCTCTCAGGCGTCGCCAGCGGTGAGAATGGCGGCGTCTTTATCCAGCAACCAGAGCAACTCGCCGTTAGTTGGCGCCACGTATTGCGCGGGATACTGCTTCGGACCTTCCAGCACATCACGGACAATCTCTGCCTTTTCTGATCCACTCACCAGAAACAGAACCGACGCGGCATTGTTTATCAGCGGCAGTGTCATCGTGATTCGATAGGTGTTCAGTTCTCGACCCACGGAGCTGCTACGAGGCCCTTCGTTTCGTGCAGGACTTCGGAGCCGGGAAAGATCGATGCTGTGTGACCATCGGTGCCAAGGCCGAGCAGGATCAGATCCAGGCGCGGCAGACTGCTTTTGGTCACCTCGATTAGCGTTTGCTCGTAATCGCGAGCAACTTCTGCTGCGCTGGAGTTCTCGCTCGGTATGCGATGCACATTTTCTTTTGTGACAGGCACACGGGAGAGGAGAGCTTCGTTCGCCATGCGATAGTTGCTTTCCGGGTGATCCGGAGGGACGTGCCGCTCGTCAGACCAGAAGAAATGAACGTTGGACCATGAAATTTGTTCGCGAAACGGCTCGTTGGGATCGGCTAAAAGTTGGTAAAGGAGCTTCGGTGTTGAGCCGCCCGATAGCGCAACGGTAAGAGGACTTCGCGCGACAAAATACTTAGCCGCCGCGCGTGCTAACTCATCCGGATTTGAGAAGATCTCGATCATAGGTCCTATTGGTCCTATAGGACCTATTTCACAAGCGCGATGATCCGCAGTGGCCCGCCGCTGCCGCCTTTGATCTTCATCGGCAGCGCAATTATCGAAAACCCCTTCACCGGCAATTGATCTAAATTCGCCACATTCTCAAACGCCGGAACATTCTTCTCGAACAGTATCCGATGACTTTCGAATAGCGTCGATTGTCCGTAGTCGATGCTCGCTGTATCCAACCCAATCGCCTTGATCGAACGATTCTGCGTGAGCCAGCGTGCGGCCGCAGGATCCAACCCCGGAAAATGCAGCTTCGCGACTGCGGCCGCGCCACGCTCATCTGTTCCCAGATACTTCTTACGATCCGGGTAGTATTTGCCGAAACCTGTGCGCAGCAAAACGATGGTGCCCGGGGCGATCCTTCCGTTCACTTTTTCCCAGTTCTGAAAATCAGCCACACTCACCAGGTAATCAGGATTTGCAGCACACTGCGTCGTGACGTCTACTACGATTGCCGCGCCCATTAGTTGCTCAAGCGGCAGTTGATCCACTGTGTAATGACCTTTCGCGAAGTGCACTGGCGAATCGATGTGCGTGCCACCATGTTCAGCCGCCGAGTATCGATATGCAGAGTAGAAATAACCTTTATCCGTCACGCCTTCGAAATCAGTCTCGAGGTTGAACTGCTCTGCCGTGGGCCAGTAGACACTGTTTGCGTCGAATGCATAAGTGAGATCGACCACACGACCCGGTGGAAAAACGCCCGATTGCTGCGCGACAGCGGGAACCGCGAGAACAACAAACAACAGCAGCAGGTGCAAACACTTCATCTGGAGTGCTCCTTAGGTTAGGTTTCTGTTATCTTCAGGTAAACACCCAGAGTTAGCAAGGAGCTTTTAATGCAAATCGGAATGATTGGGCTCGGACGAATGGGCGCCAACATGGTGCGGCGTCTTGTGCGTGCCGGCCATGAATGCGTTGTTAACGATCGAAATCCTGAGGCAGTAGAGAGGGTTGTGAAGGAAGGCGCGATTGGCGCAGCATCCGTCGACAGTTTTCTCGCAAAGCTCAAGCAGCCGCGCGCGATCTGGTTGATGATACCCGCGGCGCTTGTCGATACCATTCTCGGCGATCTCGCGCCGCTCGTCGCGTCCGGCGATATCATCATCGACGGCGGAAACTCATATTACATCGACGACATTCGCCGCGCGCAGGAATTGAAAGCAAAAGGCATTCATTATGTCGACGTGGGAACAAGCGGCGGTGTCTGGGGATTGGAGCGCGGTTATTGCCAAATGATCGGTGGTGAGAAAGATGTTGTGACGCACCTCGATCCGATCTTTAAGGCGCTCGCACCAGGACGCGAATCGGTGCCGCCGACACCTGGACGATCGGACGATGCAGGCACGGCGGCGGAAGGCTACCTGCACTGCGGTGCTTCGGGCGCCGGTCACTTCGTGAAGATGGTCCATAACGGCATCGAGTATGGACTGATGGCCGCATACGCCGAAGGTCTGAACGTGCTACATCATGCAAATGCGGGCAAGGTTGAGCGAACCGCTGATGCAGAGACGACGCCACTGCGCTATCCGGAGCACTACCAGTATGATTTCAATCTCGCGGATATAACTGAGGTCTGGCGGCGCGGTAGTGTTATTGCGTCGTGGCTGTTGGATCTGACGGCGATTGCGCTGGCGGAAAGTCCGCGATTGGAAGATTTTTCCGGAAGGGTTGCCGATTCAGGCGAAGGACGTTGGACCATCAACGCCGCGGTAGAAGAAAGTGTGCCGGTGCCCGTGTTGAGTGCGGCGCTGTTCCAGCGATTTAGTTCACGCGGCGAGGCGGATTTCGCAAACAAGATTTTGTCAGCGATGCGCCTTCAATTCGGCGGGCACCACGAAAAGTGATTGTTTGGAAACAACTGTAGGGGCGGCCCTCCGTGGTCGCCCGTGTCGGGAAGACGGGCGGCCACGGAGGGCCGCGCCTACAGTTGATGCAAGTGAGAGTTCGAAAGTGAGGGAATGATGTCAGCAGTGGTCGTAGAACCAAGTGCAGCTCAGTTTGAGCAGCCAAGTCTCCCGCAGGCAGAGCCGTGCGTGGTCGTGATCTTTGGCGCCACCGGCGATCTCACGAGACGCAAGCTCATGCCGGCGTTATGCCGGTTGACCAACCAGGGCTGTTTGGAGAAAGTGCGCATCCTCGGCGTCGGTCGCAGTGACATGACTGATGACGCTTTCCAGGCGTACGTACATGAGGCGCTGAAGGATTCCGACAAGCTCGAGCGCCTTAATGAAGAGGAATGGCGCGAATTTTCGCAACGTCTTCACTACATGTCCGGTGAGCTCGATGACGACAAAACCTATCGCGAGGTTGCAGCGCGTATCGAAGAGTTTGCGTCAGAGGGCGCAAGCAAAAATCTTCTTTTCTATCTCGCGACGCCGCCGTCGTTATTCTCAACAATCGTGAAACGTTTGGGAGCGGCCGGACTGAATAACGAAGACGACGATCATTGGAGCCGCATCATTGTGGAAAAGCCTTTCGGACGCGATCTCGAATCGGCGAAAGCACTGAACGCCACGATTCGCGAAGTGTTCAAAGAGAAACAGGTTTATCGTATCGATCATTACCTCGGCAAAGACACGGTCCAGAACATACTCGTTTTTCGTTTTGGAAACTCGATGTTTGAGCCGATCTGGAATCGAAATTACGTGGATTACGTCGAGATCACGGCGGCGGAGAGCGTAGGCGTCGGCAGTCGCGCGAGTTATTACGAAGAAGCCGGCGCGTTGCGAGATATGGTTGCAAATCATCTCCTACAGCTACTGACACTAACTGCAATGGAGCCGCCCGTCGCATTTGATGCGGACTCAGTTCGCGAGGAGAAAGTCCAGGTGTTGCGATCGATTCGACGCATGAAGCCGGAACAGGTCATCGAGCGCACCGTTCGTGCGCAGTATGGACCAGGTGAGATCGACGGCGAGAAGGTTAAAGGTTACAAGGAAGAAGAGGGCATCAAACCAGACTCAACGACTGAGACATATGCAGCAGTTGAGTTTCATATTTCAAACTGGCGCTGGTCGGGAGTTCCTTTTTACGTGCGCACGGGAAAATCGCTGGGCCGGCACCTGACCGAGATCGCGGTTCACTTGAAGCGCACACCGCAGGCGTTGTTTGCGCGCACGCCTGTCGACGAAATCGAGCCGAACGTCATTGCGCTTCGCATTCAGCCAAACGAGGGAATCACGGTGACGTTTGGCGCCAAGCGTCCAGGCTTGGAAATGTGCACGACCACAGTGCACATGGATTTCTGTTATCAGAGAGAGTTTGGCGTCGAGCCGCCTGATGCTTACGAGATGCTGTTACTTGATGTGATGCGTGGCGACGCGACGTTGTTTATTCGCGGTGACGAAGCTGAAGAGCAGTGGCGCTTAATCACGCCTATTGAAGAAGCCTGGGCCAGTGAAGGTGTGCGCGACTTACCAATTTACGCCGCCGGCAGCGACGGTCCCGCTGAAGCCGATGACTTGCCCGCGGGAAATGGCCACCACTGGCGAAGTTTGAATGAGAGTCACGCCGGCTGTGATTAAATCCGTGTTCATCTCTGGCCGAGACTTGCCACCACAGCCGCGAGCTCAAACCGGTCCACGGGCTTCGCCAAATGCACCTGATACCCTTCCGATAATGCCCGCACGCGGTCTTCTGTCCGCGCGTACGCCGTCAACGCCAGCGCGGGTGTCTGTCCACCTTTCTTCTTCGGCAGCTTGCGAATTTTCCTGATCAACCCGTAGCCATCTTCGACAGGCATGCCGATATCGGCGATCAGCACGTCAGGACGCCAGTGCTCAACTGACTCTAACCCTTCCCGCGATGAACCTACTGCAACCACGTGCGCGCCACACTTCTCGAGCATCGCCGTCAAGAGCGTGCGTGCATCAAACTCATCGTCTACAACAAGCACACGCAAACCGCTGAGCGATGAAACCTGCCGCTCGCGTGCTTCAACTTCCGCAATCGCAGGTTGTTTCAATTCTTCCCGCAATGGATGTTCGTCCGTCACCATAGCCGGGAACCTGACAGTGAACTTCGAACCTTGATCCATGCCCTCGCTCTCGGCCCACGCAGTTCCTCCGTGTAGCTCCACGAGGTGCCGCACGATCGCGAGTCCCAATCCCAGGCCGCCATAGTTCCTTGTCGTTGAGCCGTCAGCCTGCCGGAAGCGCTCAAACACGTGTGGTAGAAAGTCAGGCATGATGCCGATACCCGTGTCTGTCACAACTATCTCGACGTGAGAATTTATCCGTTGTAATGTGACCTGGACCAGACCGCCCTTGCGCGTAAACTTCACTCCATTCGACAACAAGTTCCAGACGATCTGCTGTAAACGTTCACGATCGCCGAACACTGGCCCAACGTGCGGCTCGAGCAGCACCTGCAAGCGAACGCCTTTGGCTTCCGCAGTAGGCCGGATACTTTCAGCCGCTGCTTCGATCACGGAATCAAGCTCGCACGCAACAAATTCCAGACGCAGCTTGCCCGTGATAATGCGCGATACTTCCAGCAGATCGTTGATCAACTGGCACTGCGAGTTGGCGTTACGAAAGATCGTATCGATCGCCTGGCGTTGTTTTTCCGGTTCTACTTCATCGCTAAGCAAAAGCTCGGCCCATCCCATGATCGCCGTTAACGGTGTGCGCAGCTCGTGCGAGAGCGTAGAGAGAAATTCATCTTTAACGCGATTGGCAGCTTCAGCTTCGACGCGCGCTTCTTTTTCTCGCTTCATAGCCTCGCGTCGCTCAGTTGCGTCATGCGCCATGCCGCGCACGATTGGTTTTTCAACACCTTCCGTGCGGAGAGTGTTGTAATACTCCCAGAGTCTTGTCTCGCCAGTGGAAGTGCGGACCTTCATCACACCGCGTGCCGAGCCTTCAGTGATCACCGTGCGCATGTAATCATCGAATTGACTGCGATACTCGGGCAGCAGGCCGTCACGAATATTAATGCCGATGAGACGCTCCTGCGGATAACCTAAAGCTCGCGAAGCCCACGGATTGACTGATAGCACGCGCCCTTCGAGGTCGTGAGTGCAAATAAGCTCGTGACTATTGTCGACAAGATCGCGATAACGATCTTCGCTGATGAGTAATGCTGTCTCGGCTTTCTTGCGCTCGGTGACGTCATGGACCAGGATGAATTTCGCAGGCCTGCCCCCAAAGGTCAGACGGTTCGACGTGATATCGACATTGATGATCGTGCCGTCTTTCTTCCGGTGTCTCCATTCACCCGCATTTTGGACCTCAGCGTTTTCAGAAGCGAGATACGCTTCGAGCAGCTTCACGTCTTCAGCAGGATGAATGTCCTTGATGTTCATGTCGAGGAACTCTGCACGTGAGTAGCCATAATGGCGCACTGCTGCATCGTTCACTGCCAGGAAGCGAAGTGTGCCGAGATCGTAGACCCACATTGCCTGCGGATTTGATTCGAACAGCAATCGATACTGCGCTTCCGACTTTCGCAGTGCTTCCTCAATGCGCGTCGCGACCGTCACGTCCAGCACCAGCGAGAGCACTGATACTAACTTTCCGTTCTCGTTATAGAGTGCTGAGTTGTACCACTCGCAATGTAGGATCGTGCCGAGCTTGGTGTAGTTGCGATTGCGTGAAATGCCGTGCTGTTCCTGTCCCTGGTGCTGTCGTTCACCTACCTGGTTGACCACTTCGAGATCGTCAGGCACTACGAAGTCCCAATCACTGAAGCGCTTGCCCAGAACTTCTTCCGCTTTCCACCCAAACAGTTTCTGTGCTGCGGGCGACCAGCGCAGTACTTTGAAATCGTGGTCCCATTCGATCACGGCAAGAGGCGTGTTCTCAACGTGGAAAGCCAACCGCCTGTGTTCATCGGCTGTCGACGTTTCGGCCAGTTTGCGATCGGTGACGTCACGAATGATTGCGACTCCTCCGACGACTTCGCCGTTTTCGTCGTGTCGCGGTGAGTAGTAACCATCGAAGTACCCGCTGGAACCTGATTGAACAATGGTGTAAGGACGGTTCGAGCCGACGACGCTTTTGCCGGCGAGCGCGTCGAAATAGTATTTGTCTTCTCCAGTTTCTTTCAGGCAGGGGAAGAGATCGAAAGCGTATTTGCCCAGCACGTCTTCGCGCTTCACGCCGGAGATG
Organism: Pyrinomonadaceae bacterium; assembly: GCA_036377375.1. Taxonomy (GTDB): domain Bacteria; phylum Acidobacteriota; class Blastocatellia; order Pyrinomonadales; family Pyrinomonadaceae; genus PSRF01. Next base: position 927 of record DASUYO010000106.1, on the reverse strand, counting down.
GTCTCCATGGCGCGGTTCCAGGTGGTGTAACAGAAGTCGCGATCGAACGCGATGATGCCGTCAACGTTTGCTTCGAGCAGGCATTTGAGAAACAGGTCTTGTTGTTGGGGTTGGTATGACATAAGACTAAAAGGAAAACCGACAGTTCGGTAAGAGGCGAAAAAGGTAGGACATTTTAGCCGGAAAAGGCACAAAAGTCACAGAATTTTGCTAAAGTCCCTTTTGCGCCCTTTGTGCTTTTTTGCGGCCAATAAAATGCATTTTCAGCAAGCCCCTCCCGCACTCGGCAACCAATACGACGACGATCGTGTGCTGCGTTCGTATCTCAAGCGCGTGCTTCCTGCCGACATGTTGCGCGAGACGGAGGCCTCACTTGCGGAGATGGGACGTCTCTCCGGTGGCGAACTTTACGAACTGCAATTAGCTGACCGTCTGAACGAACCCACGCTAACGCAATGGGATGCATGGGGAAATCGCATCGACAAAATCGAGCTGACACCTCTGTGGCATGTAGCTGAGCGCATCGCCGCCGAACATGGCGTGGTCGCAACAGCCTACGAGCAGAAGCATGGCAGCCTTTCACGAGTGCACCAGTGTGCACTGGCTTATCTCTTCACGCCCTCGACGGATATTTACAGTTGTCCACTCGCGATGACTGACGGTGCGGCGCGTACGCTGCTGAGTTCCGGCAATCAGCAGCTCATCGACCGTGCTGTCCCTCACCTGATCACGCGCGAGCCGAAAGAGTTTTGGACTGCCGGACAGTGGATGACTGAGCTCACTGGCGGATCTGACGTTGGTCTTTCAGAAACAATCGCGAAACAAGAAGCTGACTCCAAGACGTTTCGTCTCTACGGGCGCAAGTGGTTCACGTCGGCAATCAGCTCTCAGATCGCACTGACACTGGCGCGTCCGGAAGGGAATCCT
>DASUYO010000105.1:0-6846 GCA_036377375.1 Pyrinomonadaceae bacterium | reverse complement strand
AGTTATGAGCAAGTAGCTGTTAACGTGAAGAACTCCAAGCACGAAGCTTGACACAAGTCGGCCCACGAGCAACGCCATCGCAAATAGTGTCAATGTAGTGAGTGCATAACTAGCGATTGAAATACCTACGGCTTCCGTTTCGAAGAACCGACTAAGCATCTCGGGCGACATGTTTGCAAAGGAGGCCACATGATCCGTGGTCAATCCATAGCTTCTGAGTATGCGCGGGTCTCGTTCCATAAATGTGACCACCCACTTGCCGACAGACACTTCTGCGCCGACATACATGAAAAGAGCGCTCGCCAACAGCACGAAAGAAGGATTGCGGAACAATGAACCTGCCGCGCCCACAGGAGAACTATCGGGATGACTCGAATTAGGAAAGCGCGAGAACGCTACTAACAAGAGAAGCACAAGGCTCAATCCACTAAGCAGCAGGAAGATCGATGATAAACCAGCGCGTCTTTGTAAACTTTGGACGAACAGCGGCAATGATGCGAGGCCTAGACCAAAACAGATGTCGAGAAGGTTAAGTGCAGCATTCCGCCAACTCGCGGCGACATCAGCAACGAGAGCGTGACCAGCGGCAACGATCGCATTTGCACCGAGTCCGAGTAGCAAAGAACAAGTAAACACATAGAGCAATGCGGATGTTGGAGAAACTTTGGATACAGTTGCGGCTAATGCAATCAACGAGGCAATCACTACGCTTGTACCGAATGTGAGGGCAACTTTCTTTCCTATCCGATCGATAACGGGGCCGCTCACGAGGTAAGCAACGACCGCTCCAATTGCATTGATCAGTAGAAACGTGCCGACAGCACTGTCGTTTGGCAGGAACTGATTGCGCTCGAGAGTAGGCAACACTGATCCAGGAAGTGCGGCCAGCAATCCATAAAGAAAGATGCCCAGGAACGCAATCGTCATCAGCAGGATCGCACGGGTGAAAGGGGGATGTTTAGTCATGGTAGATGTTGGGCTTTGGTTTTTGAAATTTGGTCTTTGAACTTGATCTCTGATCTTCGATTCTGGTTTGCAAAGATCAAACGCCAGGACCAAAGTTCAAAGACTTGTTCACCGCGCATTCCATTTCCCCTGCGCAACCAGTGGAACAAATGTGTCGAGTCCTTCAGGTTTGAAAGGTATTGTCCTTTCCTGTTCTGCACTCATATAGGCAGTCATTAACAGTTCGGTCACTTCAAGTCCTGCATAAAAATTTTCTGACGGCTGCCTTCCGTCAAGAAAACATTGCACGAAATAACGGTTCTGTGATTCATATCCATATTCTGCGGCTTCATTTCCCAGCACAGGCATCAGCCCCTGTTCTGCATTCTGCTTTTCAACAAGGTCTTCGCCGGCAGATCCTTTCACTTTCCTGCTGAGGAAAAGCTTTAAGCCACTGTCGAGCGAGTTCATGGTCAATGAATATTCCGGCCCGAGCACTTCGAGACTTAGACGAAGACCAGCACCGACATAACTCCAGGAAGTTGTCACCTCAACGATTAAAGGATTTTCATCTTCGTCCACGTAATTGATGGTTGCTCGTGCAAAATCTTCAGCGGGTGTTTTTTGATAATCAACCTCTTGGCCCATGTTGTTTTGAAGAATCCCGGAGTACTCAGGTCGGGACCATTTCAAGCTGGCGATCTGCGCTGAAACTTTCACAGGACGGATACTCGCGCGCGGTGCATCAGGCTTCGTCAGCATAAATCGCGCAACCTCCACGCTGTGGCACATCATGTCGTTCAACACGCCGCCGCCCTGCAGTTCACCTTGCCAAAACCATGGTGAGTGTGGCCCGCTGTGTTCTTCCGCAGCGCGTGCCAGATATGGACGACCGGTTATTGCCGCGGCTCGTGTCCACATGATCTGTTTGCCACGCGTAACAGCGGGCGCGAACATTTGATCCTCGAGGTACCCATGTAATAGACCTGACCGTTCAACCAACTCCACCATCTGCCTGGCTTCTGCAGTATTGCGCGCCAGTGGCTTCTCACAAGCAATACCAATCAATTCCCCTTTACGGGAATCCAACGCATCACAGATCGCCTGCATATTCTGAAGTCGTTGATGGTTTGGTCCGCAAAGCCACAGACAGTCGATTTGTGGCGCGGCGACCATTTCTTCAATGGAATTGAAGGGGGACGCGTTCCCGACGCGCAGTTCACGCGCGAGCGCTGCCGTTGCTGCTGCGTGGTCCGGATTTGGGCTATAGATACCTAGCACATCTGCGTCGCGAACTCCGCGCCAGGCTTGCAAGTGAAATTTTGTGACAAACCCGCTACCAATGAATCCAACGCCTAGCTTGTTACGCATAATGTGTCTAATATTCCTTGACAGAAAAGTTCCCGCTGGAAAGAATCGGCAACGCTTGTCCAATCTACTTCGTTGCTCGACCAACATCAATCATGTTACTTCGACCCGCGCTCTTGACTATTCTTGTCTTTATGACAATCCAACCTACCTTGGGCCAAAGGTCTGTGGGTATTTTTGCCGGCAACACGGATGTCGGTAATCCGCTGCACAAAGGCTCTGTGGTCTACGACGAGGCCAAACAGCGCTACGTCATCGAAGGTGCTGGAACGAACATGTGGACCAACCATGACGAGTTTCAGTTTGTGTGGCAACAGATCAGCGGAAACTTCATCGCCGCCGCTCGAGCATCTTTCATTGGAAAAGGCGTCGAGCAGCATAGGAAGACTGGTTGGATTGTTCGCTCCAGTCTCGATGCGGATGCTGCGCAGGTCAGTGTCGTGTTGCATGGTGATGGTCTTACCTCGCTACAGTTTCGCAGATCAAAAGGAGCGAACGTCGAAGAGCTAAGATTAGAGATCACGAGACCAGATATTCTTCAGTTAGAAAGAAAGGGCGATACCTACACGCTTTCGGTCGCACATTTTGGCGACGTGTTTGGCGAAACCAAACAAGTCTCAATCGATTTCGGCAACGAAGTATATGTCGGACTGTTCGTGTGTTCGCACAATAAAGACGTCGTTGAGAAAGCTGCATTCGACGATGTCCGCATCACGCGGCCTGCGTCTGACACCTTTGTCCCGTATCGCGACTACATCGGCAGCGACCTGGAGATTATGGATGTCACCAGTGGCCTCAGACGCATCATCTACACCGCAGCGGATTCTTTGCAAGCACCAAACTGGACAAAAGACGGCAAAGCATTAATCTTCAATCGCAACGGTCGCTTGTATCGCTTCGATCTAAGAGCAAAACAACCTACCGTCATCGAAACCGGATTCGCCACAAACAATAACAACGATCACGTTCTGTCGTTTGATGGTCGGATGATTGGAATAAGCAATCACAGCAGAGACGACGGAAATTTTTCAATTATCTATACCCTTCCGGTTAACGGTGGCGTTCCACGCCGTGTCACAGCTAAAGGGCCATCATATCTACACGGTTGGTCGCCTGACGGTAAATACCTGGTTTTTACTGGCGGCAGAAATAACGAGTTCGATATTTACAAGATCCCGGTAACTGGCGGTGAAGAAATAGATCTAACCAGATCTCCGGGACTCGACGACGGACCGGAATTCACTCCGGATGGAAAATATATTTACTTCAATTCGACCCGATCCGGAACGATGCAAATCTGGCGCATGAAACCAGACGGAACAAATCCGGAACAAGTTACAAACGATGAGTATAACAACTGGTTTCCGCACATCTCGCCAGACGGCAAACAGATTGTCTTTCTTTCTTTTCTCAAGGATGTCAACCCAAACGACCATCCATTCTACAAGAACGTCTACATCAGGTTAATGCCGATGAATGAAGTGAAGCCTCGAGTAATCGCTTATGTTTATGGCGGTCAGGGCACGATTAATGTTCCGTCGTGGTCGCCTGACAGCAAGCGCATCGCATTTGTCAGTAATAGCCAACACTAAAGCTTCAGCGTCTCCATGAATCGTAAACTCTGCGGAATTTGCGTAACGGACCTCGAGGATTCATCTTCGAGGAAATACCACTTCACTCCAACATCTTTTGCGGCTTGGATAACGTCTGACCAGGGAATGACTCCCCGGCCCAAGGCGACATTATTTTCGACATCCGATTCACCAAGAAGATTGTGCGGCGTTCCCTGTTTCATGTCCTTCACGTGCATAAGGACAAAACGATTTCCATAGCGCTTTAATAACTTCACAGGATCTTGTTCGGCGTTGACTACCCAGTAGACGTCCATCTGGAATAGGACATACTTCGAGTTTGTTTGCGCGGCCAAAAGATCGAACAGGGTACCACTCTCATATGGACCAAACTCATAGCCGTGGATATGGTAGAAAAACTTCAGATTATTTTTGGCAAGCACTTCACCCACTCGATTGAACACTGCCGCGATTTCGCGAACGGTTTTTTCATCCAGCGGGTGTGGCCGCTCGATCCAGGCGCAGCCTACATATTGCACCTCAAATAACTTCGACTCTCGAATAACTTCATCGAGATGATCGCGAAACTGTTCGTAGGAGAAGTGTGCGCTAATGGCCTGCAATCCCCTGGCTCTTAGTTCAGCGCTGAATAACTGCGGCTCGACTCCGTAGGTTCCGGCCAACTCAACATACTTGATGCCAAATGACCGGACTTGATCTAGAGTGCGGGGGACATCTGCCTTGAACTGGTCACGCAAACTGTAGAGCTGCAAGCCGATTGGCGCGCCAATGGTCTTACGCTGATTGGTACGAAAGCCAGAAGCGGGCACAAGAGCGAAGAGTGAAAGAACTACGGACAGAAGTTTCATGTCGTGTAGAAAATAAGACGCTATGAACATTTTGCTCGTCCGAAGCAAAGAACGTCCATGTGTTCAGGCTATCCTGAATTCAAATGCAGAGAATATAAGCGTGGTACTTTCGATACGTAAAGCCATTGCAGCTGCTGTGAAAAGATTGCCACTATTGACCGGAGAGACACAAAGGACGCAGAGAAGACACAGAGGAATACTGAAGGCTTGGTCTATCATTCTTTGCTTCGGCTTCTCTATATCAGTCACCGCACAAAACTCAGAATGGCTCTACTACGGCGGCGATTCGGGAGGTAAGCGATATTCAGAACTCAAACAGATCAATATTGAGAATGTAACATTTCTCAAACGCGCTTGGACCTACCACACAGGCGAATTGGAAATGGGTCTCTCTACATCTCCTTTCCAAGCTTCGTTTTCATGTACACCGATTGTTGTCAAAGGCGTGATGTATGTTTCCACGCCATCCAGTCGCGTTATCGCCCTGGACGCAGAGACGGGAACCGAGCTCTGGAAGTTTGATCCGCAAGCTGACAAACGCGTGCGCGAATTCAACTCGCACCGAGGAGTTGCTTATTGGGAAGACAAATTGGGCACGGACCGACGCATTCTATTTGGCACTGTCGATGGTCGTTTGATTGCGCTCAACGCCAACACGGGAGAACCAATTCCGCAGTTTGGCACAGCTGGGTCAGTCGATCTTCGTGCTGGCGGTGCAGATAGATTCAAACAGGAGCCTTCGTGGGGCGCGCGAGTGACGTCTGCTCCTGTTATCTACAAAGACATCGTAATCGTCGGCTGGGGTCTACCGGAGTTTCCAGCGAAAGGTCCGAACGGCGATGTGCGCGCCTTTAGCGTCACGACAGGTAAGTTAATCTGGACATTTCACACTGTTCCCCACCCAGGCGAACCAGGAAGCGAAACATGGAGCGCGGATGCGTGGAAAGATCGGATGGGCGCAAACGTCTGGTCAACAATGAGCGTGGATCAGGAACGCGGCATCGTCTATCTGCCTGTTGGTTCACCTGCGTACGACTTCTACGGCGGCGATCGCAAAGGCAAAAATCTTTATGGAAATTCACTCGTGGCGCTTAACGCAGCAACAGGGAAGCTTATCTGGTACTTTCAGATGGTTCACCACGATCTGTGGGATTACGATCTGCCTGCGCAGCCTTCGTTGATTGATTTACGCGTCAACGGTCGCACGATTTCAGCAGTAGTTGAGGTAACGAAGATGGGATTCGTCTTCGTTTTCAATCGAGTAACTGGAAAGTCTCTATTCCCAATCGCGGAACGACCAGTACCACAAAGCGAAGTACCCGGAGAACAAACCTGGCCAACTCAACCCTTCCCGACCAAGCCGCCGGCTCTCGCGAGACAGTCAATGACCCGCGATGAAATCAGCAAGGTCTCTCCTGAATCAGAACGTTACTGCACTGACCTGTTCAACAAGTTGACGAACCACGGCGTGTACACACCGGCTGGATTGAGACCGACGCTAATGTTCCCCGGCTATCACGGCGGAGCAAACTGGTCCAGCGCCTCCATCGATCCATCAACTGGATACCTTTACGTGAATATGAATGAGGATGGCGCCGTGGGTCAGATGAATCCTACGCCGCCCGGTTCGCCCATGCCTTATGTAAGACAAGGTCGTTTCGAAGAGTATGCCTGGTTTCGCGACAAGAATGGCCGACCATGCCAACAACCACCGTGGGGCACATTGACCGCTGTTAATTTGAAGACAGGTGACATTGTTTGGCGAATCCCGCTCGGCGTAGTTGATGAACTTGAAGCTAAGGGGATTCACAATACAGGCACGCAGAATCTTGGCGGATCGATTGTCACTGCTGGTGGTTTGGTCTTCATCGCCGGTACGACGGATCGCCGCTTTCGCGCTTTCGACTCCAAAACGGGAAAACAACTCTGGGAGGCCCGCATCGAAGCCAATGGACATATGACGCCAATGACTTTTCAAGGTAGTAAAACAGGTAAGCAGTTCGTGGTGATTACCGCTGGTGGCGGAGGTTTCCTGCGAGGATTAAGTAGCGTGTTGTCCGATTCGGTTATCGCGTACACGTTGCCGTAATCAA
>DASUYO010000104.1:0-3785 GCA_036377375.1 Pyrinomonadaceae bacterium | reverse complement strand
TGGGCCTCGACACCGTTGCCCGCATCGTACGCAAACACCGCGGCAACGTTCGTTTCGAATCAAAGCCCGGCGACACGTGTTTTCAAGTGCGGCTTCCCATTACGTTTTGATCACTTGGCATCGTGAAAAATAATCCCGAGCGTATAACGGCTTCCTGACCGCAGGCGACTCACACCGTGCCGGAGAGTCACTTTGTAAACACTTTTCTTACCCTGAACTGGACGATGATTAACGGCAAACACCACGCCGTCGCCCTTTCGAAGCGGCACGACGATGGGCCTTGACTGCATGCGGGGTCTTTGTTCAGTCAACACAAACTCGCCGCCAGTGAAATCTTTCTCGGGTTCCGACAGCAGCACTGCGACTTGGAGCGGGAAAACATGCTCGCCATACAGGTCCTGGTGTAGACAGTTGTAATCGTCGGTTCCGTACTTGAGGAGCAATGGAGTTGGTTTCGTTTGGCCGGCCTGATGACAGCGTTGCATGTACTCCGCATGCGTAGCTGGATAGCGAACGGCAATTCCCATTGCCTCATTCCAACGATTCGCGATCAGAACCAGATGAGGATAGAGGGAGGTGCGCAGAGTTGTGATCGGATCAGGCAGTGGGTATCTGAAGTAGCGATACTCTCCACGTCCGAAGCCATGACGCTCCATCACAATGTTGCTGCGAAACAAGTCTTCCTTGTCATAAAGAACACGAATCTTATCGCATTCATCCGGCGACACCAGGCCTCTGATGATGGCGTTACCTTCTGCGTCAAGGTCTCGATAAACCTGCTTCCACGATACTTTTTCGGGTGTCATTGTCATTGTCGAATAATACAATCGCACCGCCGAGGCATAACACTCCGATTCTTGCTTTCAAATTAGATTTTTCACGCGCGTGTGATTCTGAAGATGAAACTCTCGCGGCCGAGCGGGTCTATTTTCGAGCCGGCGCGTACACCGCCGATCTTCTCTACGGCTCGTTGCGAGCGCAGGTTGTTTGCGTCCACTAAAAAGATCACGTTGTCGACGAATTTGAAAGCGTGAGACAACATCAGCCGTTTCATCTCACCGTTGTAAACACCGCCCCAATGCGATCGCGCCAGGAAAGTCCAACCGATCTCAATCTCGTTGCGCTCGAGATCGTAGCAATGAAATCTCGATGAACCGATGACCTGATGGTTCTTGCGATCAAGCGCGATCAGCGCGCCACCCGATTCCATCGCTTCATCAAAGAACTTTCCAAACACATCCCGTTTGCAACGATCAGAGTTTGGATGTTGCTCCCAGATCAGCGGGTCGGACGCGACCGCATAGAGCTGTTCGAAATCGTCAGCTCGAAGCGGCCGCAGTTCCAGAATCTCGCTCGTCAGTGTTGGTTGAAGCTCAAACGCCATCTCAGTGTTAGGCTGCACGGTAGCAAGCTAAAGCTTGAACTCTGAACTAAACTTGACTCTACTTGAGATCAACCGGCCTTACGAATAGTTCAGAGTTCAACCTTTAGGTTGTTGGATTGTCACCATCACTCCTTCCAGTGCACCGTGGTCCAGAATTGAGGATCGAACAGTTTTGGATCAAGCTTAACGTCGGCGCGCATGTCGGAGTACTTTTCAGTTGTCAGGACCTTGCCATCAATCATGAAAATCACTTCAGGCGCCATCCAGCCACCGCCGAGTTTCTGATACTTGTTGAACTGCGTCTCCTGCGTTTGCGTTCCATCCTTACCCGCGGGACGAATCATTCTGACAAAATAAAGATTCTCTTGATCGATCCAGAATTGTGGCGAATGCAAGTCGCCGGCTTTCGCGCCAACGACATAGACTGGCCTACCCTGCCACGTGTCTTCCCTGAATTGCGACAGATCAAATTTCAGCGCCTGCAATTTCGCAGTAACCTCGCTCGCAGGCGAGCGATAGATGTCAAATCCGAGAATCAGAAGCGGATGCTCAAAGGGCCGCGTGCTATCGACCTTGCCGTTTTTGAAAATGAAAATTTTGCCGTCGGTAAACAGGATGCCGTTGCCGGCGGTTGTTGGTGTGAAGTCGATGCGCAAACTACCGGGCACGGACATCGCCTCGTACCACGTTTCAACCTTAGAAGTTCCGTCGGGTTGAAAATTCGTTGTTTCCTGAACGAAAGTGGCAGTCTTGTACCAAGTCTTGCCATACTTCTTTTGCATCGCCGAGATCAGGTCGTTCGTATTCGAGATTTTCGCATACGATGTGTTTGGCAACGGCAGCAAAGAAATCGCGACTATCAAAAAGAAATATCTCATCATCGTCCTCGTTGGTTTGTGACTTTTGTGGCTTTTTGTATGATCTCCTATCAGTTTATGCAAAGTGTCAACGTAATCAAAACCATCGTAATTGGCGTGTTGCTGTTCACGTGCACAAACGGAAGCGGGCAGACGAATCAAACCTGCTTGCCGGTTGGTGTCTGTCTCGATCCAGCGGGGCAATCGTTTGACGTGGGCAACATGCCGCTGGCGATAGTGTCTTCGCCGGAAGGCGATCGATTGGTGCTTTCACTCAACGGCTGGCGCCAACAGGGAATTCAGGTGCTCGACGCGCAAACGGGAAAGATCGTGCAAACGATTCCTCAGCCCGGAGCATTTCTCGGTCTCACTTTCTCCAATGATGGACGAACGCTCTACGCCTCGGGTGGAAATGAAGACGTGATCTATCGCTATGCGTGGCGCGATAAACAAGCAACCCTGCTTGACACGATAGTTCTCGCAAAAAAGGAACCTAAGAAAGACGGCACGCGCTTTCCAGCAGGGCTCGCCCTCTCATCGGACAACAAGCATTTATTTGTCGCTGAGAACATCAGTGACTCGCTTGCGGTCGTCAATCTTGAAACGAAGCAAGTGGTCCAACGTTTCCAAACGGAGCCCTATCCTTACGCGGTCGTCATTTCGCCGGCACAAGAGGTTTACGTATCCGCCTGGGGTGGAACAACTGTTTCTGTGTTCGCGCCGGACGCAAGCGGTGTGTTCAAAGAGCGCGGCAGGATACAGGTCGGACGGCATCCGTCCGCACTCTTGTTGAACCGGAGTGGTTCCAGATTATTCGTCGCTTCCGCAAGCACAGACAGTATCGCCGTCGTCGATACGAAGACATTGCAAATTGTCACAACCCTGTCCGATCGCGCACCAGCAGGTCCGAATCAAGGCAGCACACCGAATGCGCTCGCACTCTCGCGCGATGGACTCCGCCTGTATGTCGCGGAAGCTGACAACAACGCTGTCGCAGTATTCGAGCTTTCCAGAAACAGCTCAGGAATTGCGACAACACGAGGAGCGGATCGCTTAGTCGGAAGAATTCCCGTGGGCTGGTATCCAGCTGCACTGTCGCTAACGCAGGATTCGCTGTTTGTTGTGAATGGTAAGGGCAAAGGCTCGCGACCAAATCCGCAATATCCAACGCCTGACGTAGAGCTCGCGGACGATAGCATCTATTACACGCTCGGTCAGTTGAACGGCACGATTACAAAGCTAAAACTAATTGCGGCAGAGCTCCCTGCGCTGACGCGCCGCGTCGCGCGTGCAAACAATTGGGACCAGGCGCAACCAGTTAGCGGGCATTATCCGCCGTTCAAACACGTCATCTACATCATCAAAGAAAACCGCACTTACGATCAGGTGCTCGGCGACTTATCTCAAGGTGACGGTGACAAGTCACTGGTCTTTTTCCCGCGCGCCGTCGCGCCCAATCACCACGCGCTGGCGGAACGATTCGGATTGTTCGATCGCTTCTTCTGTAACGCCGAAGTGAGTTCACAGGGACACGTCTGGAGCAC
>DASUYO010000103.1:0-7132 GCA_036377375.1 Pyrinomonadaceae bacterium | reverse complement strand
GTATGTAACGAAGAAACAGGCTGCCTTCTTTCAAGTACTCCGGCACGTTGTTGATGTAGATCACCGGCACGACCAGCTTTGATTGAAAGAGCGGCACATCGCGCGCGCCTTTGTACTTCGCGACAAAGTCTTCAATCGGCTCCGCATTAAATGGGAACAACGGCCGCTCCGCAGCAGGCTTGTCTAACAGAGGCCAGAACTCCTTCGCGATGTTCCACGGCATCAGAAAATCGCGTCCGGCAATCTTCGGTCGCAGCCACGCTTCGGGCACACGCGTGTCAATCTCGCCGCTCAACAATGATGCCAGCGGCTTGCGCGTGGTGGACCAGGTTCGCAGGTAACGCATGGCAGCAAAGTCCGGCTTTTGTCTGCCTGATGGTTTGAAGGTGAGATCGTTCGTGAGCAAAAAACAATCAACGTGCCTGCGCGCTTCGGCAGCTTTCTCAATCTGAATCGACACCCGTGCCGGACCTTTCTTCAGAGTGACGCCGGCACTGTCCCAGGCGAAGGCCCAACCCCAGTACATACTGATTTCATCGTGCGGATCGACAACATCTTTCGCACCAAACTCATGACGAAATACTTCAGCACCCTCCTGCGCGATCGTGACCGTGAAGTTTTCCGTCCGGTTGGCCCAATCAGCATAACGCACCCAGAACGCATATTGTCCTGCGCGTGGAATCTCGAGATCCTGGTAGAGCGTCGCACGCGTCTCGTCTGCGCTCGCGGCCGCGGAGTTCCATTCACTCTCACCGCCCTGCGTCCACTCGGCCGACACGCCTGGACCATTCATTCCCCAGCCGGGCACTTTCTCGCGTGGCAGGTTCAGGTATGAAGGATTGAGCAGTGGCTCGCCGAGTTTGCCGGTGCTGAACCCGCGCATGTTCTCGGCCTCGTACCACAGGTACTCAGCGGGCGTGGCTTGGGAATAAACTGAGGTTGCGTAAAGTAGTGCACACAGGAGAATCCACAGATTACGCAGATTCTTTCTAATCTGTGTCATCTGTGTAATCTGTGGATTAGCCTAATGCATCCAGGCATTCCTGGAGTGTGCGCTGCCGGCACGTAAACATGGGCGTGTCGCGCAGCGTGTAGGAGCTGGCTTTCGTTTCGCGAAGCTCCTGGACCAGATCGAGGAAGTCAGACGGTTTGTCTGTTTCGAACGCGACAACAAACTCCTGATCGTCCAGGCCGAAAGAGTAGGTGGTGTGCAGTTTAACTGAGCGATATTTCATGCCGATGCGGATGTGCTCGTCCATCATCTCCTGGCGTTGTTCGGCCGGCCGTGAATACCACTCGCGCGTTTTCACAAACGGATAAACAAAGAGATACTGCGATTTGCCGGGAATAATGTGCAGACGGTCTTCAACGTGCTCGGGATTATCTTTGTCGATGTACATCGATCGCTTGGTCATTGAAAGAAAGGATTGTGTTGGCTCGATGTACTTGGCCATCTCAGTCTTATTGAGACGCGAGGTCATCTCCTGAATCGGATCGAGCTCGTAACCGATGCGCCAGATCATGAAATCGACATTAGTCCGGAGGCCAATAGTAGAGTAAGAATGAATCAACAAGGAGGAGCGAAATTCGTCGATAGTCTTAATAAACTCTTCGCGGCAGCGCTTTTTGTCGTCGCCGGAAAGCAGGCGCCACTCCGGTCGCGCGCGATAGAAAGTGAAATTAACGAACTGCCTTGGAAGCTTCGCCTTCTCAGTTTCAACTTCCGCGAAAGCTGGTGCGAGTCGGAGCGAACCGCGTGCGGCATTGTTTGGATCCTTATCGCTACTCATTGTTTTACCTCTAGGTCCGGAAAAGAATTGACTGACCCTGGAAGATTCAGCGATGCGCAGTTATTCTGCCCAGTCTCCGGCATGATTGCAACTTGGGAAGAAAGGATCACCCTTTTGCGTCAAAGAGGAATGAACGCCTCCTTGGAGTGCGGCGGCCTGACGCCGCTTTGTTACCGCGCGTAGCCCGGAAGGAATAACTTATGAATGTTGCCACATCGCGCCGCTCGTTTCTCAAGCTGCTGCCGCTCGGAGTTTTTGCAGGCGTATTCGCTTCGATAGGCGGCGCAGCATTTCGCTTCCTGCGGCCCAAACTATTCGCCGCCACCGATAGCTGGCTCGACGTCGCGACGATTTCAGAGCTCACTGGACCACAGCCAATCAGCCGCAAAATCACTACGGAACATATCGCCGGCTGGTCCATCGCTACTGAAGAGCACAACGTATTCGTGTTGCCTGCAAAGAACAATCAGGTCTTGTCGGCGATCTGTCCTCACGAGGGTTGTGAAGTCGCGTGGGATGGAGGGACGAATCGCTTTTCCTGTCCATGTCACGAAAGCTTTTTTGCCGCAGATGGGTCGCGAATCAGTGGTCCCGCTCGAAGAGGACTCGACCCTTTGCCGATGCGCGTTCAGGACGGAAAACTGCAAGTGCAATACGTGTCGAAGGAGCAATCGTCGCGCGCATGAACAACAACGTTCCAGAGAACGGGATTCGTGTGTGGCTGCAAACAACTGGCGGCATTGTTGCAGTGCTTCTTCTGGTGCAGTTTGTTACCGGAATCTTGCTGGCGTTCTATTACGTGCCTTCAGTGGACCATGCGTACACGACGGTTTCCTACATCGAGAAAGTTGTGTCGTCAGGCTCATGGATTCGCTCGCTGCATCACTACGGATCGCAGTGGCTCACGGTGTTTATCTTCATTCACGTCATTCGACTCTTTCTGACTGAAGATTACATCGCAAACAGAATTCAATGGATCGTTGCGATCGTGCTGCTTGGGTTCGTAATGGCTGCGGGTGGCACCGGTTATTCGCTTCCATGGGACGCGCGCGCGTTTTTCAGTACGCGCGTTGCTGAAGGACTGATTGGAGGTCTTCCGATTGGCGGCGAAATGGCACGGCTGTGGTTACTGGGCGGCAGCGACATCTCGAGTCTCACGCTATCGCGGTTTTTTGCGCTTCATGTGCTGGTGATTCCGGCACTAATCGGAATTGCAGTTGCGTGGCGTCTATTTCGCTCGCGTATCGTAGAGATCTTCGGACCGCGACACGCTATCGCAGCGGGCCTGGTGTTTCTCGCGCTTGCTATTTGGACACTGAGGCATCCGGCTCCGCTTGGACCATCCGTTGCCGAGGCGGGCGCTGAGTATTTGCCACGTCCTGGTGCGCAGTTTTTGTGGCTCTATCAATCGCTGAAATACATGCCCGGAGGACTCGGATCACTAACGGGAGTCGTGCTGCCTGGAATCGTTCTCCTGCTGCTTGTGCTTTTGCCATGGCTCAAACGCGGAAGGTTGATTGGCGGTGCGCTTCTCGGGCTCGGCGTCGTTCTCGTCGTGATCATGACGACCGCTTCTTATCTCAGCGATCGCAGAGACCCACAGACTGCGCGACAACTCGCGCGACAGGCAGCTCAGGAACAAGTGTGGCGACGCACGCCGTTCACACCGGTAACGATGAGCCTTGCAGCCGCAGCGCCCACCTCACAGAGCGCCGCGGGAACCCCGCCAGTTCTGTACACAAAGTTTTGCGTGAACTGCCACGGTGCAAACGGCGAAGGCGGTCGCCAGGGAAGATTGACGTTTCCGCCATTGGTTGATGTCTCTGCCAAACCGCGTCGCGCCGTCGATGACATCGTCGGCTTGCTGAAGGATCCGCAGGCCTATGGTCTTCAGCCCCCGATGCGATCATTTTCAGAAAAACTAACGGAAGACCAGATGAAAGAGATTGCTCAGTGGATTGTGAAGTTGAAGAAATGACCGCTATACTCGTTGCCCCCTAAACACAAAACGCAACCGGAGAAACTGTCTGATGAAACTAATTGCGCTTGCTTTAACGTGTGTCGCCATCGCATTGATTGCTGTTGCCTGCACTGAAACCGTAACGACCACCAACACCAACGCGTCGCGCACGGCAGCGTCGCCCGCTCCCAGCGCCTCAGTCGACGAACTCGCCGCGGCGCGTGCTAACTTCACGAAGAACTGCGAACCCTGCCATGGTCCAAACGGCGAAGGTGGACTCGTCAAGGTTGAAAAAAAACAGATCAAAGTTCCATCATTAAAAGCCGAACACGCGAAGAAGCACACTGACGATCAGATCGCGAAGATGATCACAAACGGCGAAGAAGAAATGCCCGCCTTCAAAGACAAACTGTCACCGCAAGAGATTTCGGACCTGGTGAAGTTCGTCCGCAAGAATTTCCAAGGCAAGTAAAGAAGAGCCGCAGATTTACGCAGATGACGCAGATCAGAATTCTGATCTACGTCATCTGCGTAAATCTGCGGCCAAACTTTGTGACTTTTGATCTATAATCCGCGCCTGCCCTATGAAACTCACCACGATCCTAACTGTTGCTGCTCTACTACTCCTGTCAGCCTATAACGGTTCGATCAATCAACCAGCTCAAGTCGACTCGCCTGCTCGACCATGGCAGGACGTTGACCGGAAGACGCTTCCAAATGCTCGACTGCGGGAGCAGTACGGCCCGCGATCCTATCGTTCACTAAAGCTTAACGTGGCATTGCTCCAGGCGATCCTTCGTCGAGCGCCCCTGGAGTCTCTCAGTTCAAATCAGCACGAAACTATTACTCTGGACCTGCCGGTGCCCGACGGCAGTTTCATGCGATTCAACATTGAAGATTCGCCAATCATGGAAAAACAACTGGCGAATCGCTATCCCGAAATAAAGACCTATCGCGGGCAAGGCATTGACGACCCCACGGCAATAACTCGCTTTGATTGGACCCCGTTTGGGTTCCACGCGATCATTCTTTCCACGCGCGGCACAATCCTGGTAGAGCCGGCATCGTCTGGCGACGTTGTAAATTACGTCGCGTATTTTCAGGACCAGTTGCCTGGGTCTTTCAGTTGTGACGTCGATACAGCAACGCAGGAAGCGGCGATAGCGGAGCAGGAGCATTTCAAGCAACTTCGCGGCATTCGGCCAAATGTGGTTTCCGGAAGCGCACTGCGCACGTACCGTCTTGCCGTGGCGGCGACCGCTGAATATACACAGACCTACGGAAACGGAACGGTTGCCGGCTCGCTGGCGGCAATTACCACCACGATGAATCTGGTAAATGCGATCTATCAGCGCGAGCTCTCAATTCGCATGATCTTAATTGCAAATGAGGACTCGATTATCTTCACTGACACGACGACGGATGGATACACATCGGACACAGTCGCTTCATTGATTTCGGAAAATCAGACGAAACTCGATTCGGTGATCAGTGACTCGAATTATGACATTGGCCACGTTTTTGATGGACGAACTATTCAGGCTGGTTTCTTTTCCTTTCAGGGCCAGGCTTCTCTTCAAGCCGTTTGTCGCAGCGGCGCGAAAGGCCGAGGCGCCAGTATTTTCCGGAGTCTTCAGCCATTTGATGTCTACGCCTACTACATTGTCGCTCATGAGATGGGCCATCAGTTTGGTGCAACACACACCTTCAATGCGACCACCCTTACGTGTGGACCACAGCGAGCGGCGGCAACAGCGTACGAGCCTGGTACCGGATCCACAATCATGGGTTACAGGGCAGCTTGCGGGGCTGAAGATCTGGGTTCTACGGACACGTATTTCCACGTCGCGAGCCTGGAACAAATCACAGACTATACGACCGTAGGAAGTGGCACATGTGCGGTATCCGAAGCAACGGGAAACAATCTTCCGACAGTTGATGCGGGTGCGGATTACACCATTCCAAGTCAGACGCCATTTATATTGACGGCCACGGCAAGTGATCCTGACGGCAGCAATAACTTGATCTACTGTTGGGAAGAATTCGATGTCGGTACCGCGAGTCCACCCAGTACGGATGATGGTACGCGGCCAATCTTTCGCTCCTTCGCTCCTGTTGGAAGTCCTGCTCGTATGTTTCCGCGTCTGACTGACATCCTGACGGGCATTCCCACCTTCGGCGAATCTCTGCCGACAACAACTCGAACGATGAATTTTAAAGTAACAGTTCGAGATAATCGGGTTACCGATGGAGCCGTAAATTCTGACGGCATGCAGCTCAACGTTGTGTCTGGCGCTGGGCCATTCACCGTCAGCCAACCTTCCAACAGCACTAACTGGCCCACGAATTCGAGTCAGACCGTAACGTGGAACGTAGCCAATACGGACCAGGCTCCCGTGAATTGCTCGAATGTAAAGATTTCGCTTTCCATAGACGGGGGATTCACCTTCCCGATTACGCTGGCGAATTCCACTCCAAACGATGGCTCAGAAACTGTCACGATCCCGGGAACTCCAGGCGGAAACAGCCGGATTAAGATTGAAGCTGTTGGAAATGTCTTCTTCAATATTTCTCAACCGTTTGTCATCAGCGGAGTTTTGCCGTCGTTCAGCGTTTCAGGTCATGTCGCCGACGCTGGAAACAATCCAGTTCCTGACGCGACAATAACGCTCACTAAGAATTTTCAGGGAACGATAACGACGACGATCGTAGCTACGAATATTCTGGGCAACTATTCATCCGGCGAGCTTGGGTGTCAAAACAGCGTCCAGGTAACTCCGTCAAAGGCTGGGTATTCATTTAGTCCGCTCAGCATCAGTTTAACAAGCTCTGGCTGTCTAAGCGACACAGCTACGGCGAACTTCACTGCCACACTAATTCCTCCGATCATTTTCGTGGAGGAGGGAACGAGCCATCTCGCTGCAGTTGATTCAGTTACTTTTGTTCGCGGTCCATTTGCGCTGACCAATACCCACAATTTCAGCAGCGATCAACGCACGCGAATCATGTTCTTCACCACTGATCTTGGATTTAGCGACATTCAGCCCCCCGTGAATATTCTATCGGTGCAGATAGGTGGCAACTCGTACCCGGTGGAGGCAGTGGGGTCCAATTCTACGACCAACGGTTCATATATAGTGTTTCGCCTTCCAGACTTGGCGCCTGGCACCTATCCACTCGGCATTCGCGTTCGTGGCGTCAACAGCAGCAACACTCCCGACCTGACCATCGTTCCCTTTTAATTACCGCTTTACAGCGATCGACCTTTGTGACTTTTGTGCCTTTTGTGGCACCATCTCTGCCATGCACCCGTAGCTCAGTTGGATAGAGCGTCTGACTTCGGATCAGAAGGTCGCAGGTTCGAGCCCTGCTGGGTGCACCA
>DASUYO010000102.1:0-3459 GCA_036377375.1 Pyrinomonadaceae bacterium | reverse complement strand
CGGCTTAAGGGAAGCCACGATCCACACCCGCCGCGTAAAAGCGAAAATCAGAACATCCCTATAACTTAATTCTTAACAGGGCAGCCGCCTGCGCTGACTGCCGGACGAGTTCCGGAAAGAGGCAGGCAAGGGGCCTTTTTGCGCGCGTAATGCGCTCGTTTTTAAGAGGGAAACACGTGCCGACGATTAATCAGCTTGTTCGTAAAGGCCGCCAGCAGGTGAAGTACAAAACGGCTAGTCCTGCGCTTCAGAGCTCGCCGCAGAAGCGCGGAGTCTGTACCCGCGTTTACACGCAAACGCCGAAGAAACCGAACTCCGCGCTGCGCAAAGTCGCTCGCGTTCGCCTGACAAATGGCATCGAGGTGACGACTTACATCCCCGGCGTGGGTCATAACCTCCAGGAGCACTCGATCGTGCTTATCAGGGGCGGCCGCGTGAAGGATCTTCCCGGCGTTCGCTATCACGTGATTCGCGGCACGCTCGATTCCGTCGGTGTTGCCGATCGCAAGCAGGGACGCTCGAAGTATGGAGCCAAACGTCCGAAGGCAAGTGCCGGAAAATAGAGGTCAAGCGCCGGAAAATAGTTAACGAGAGACGAATATGCCAAGACGACGAGTAGCCGAACGACGTGATGTACTTCCCGATCCTGTTTACAACAGTCCGCTGGTGACGAAGTTTATCTGCGGTGTGATGTGGGAAGGCAAAAAGAGTCTCGCCGAGACAATCTTCTACGATGCCATGAAGCAGGTCGGCGACAAGACCGGCGAAGAGCCTTTGAAAGTTTTCAAACGGGCGATTGACAACGTGAAGCCCACGGTTGAAGTGAAGTCGCGACGCGTCGGCGGCTCGACTTATCAGGTGCCGATCGAAGTACACCAGGAAAGGCGCGGTGCCCTTGCAATTCGCTGGATCGTCTCCTACGCCCGCGGCCGCGGTGAAAAGACGATGACGGATCGTCTGGCGGCCGAAATTCTTGACGCGGCAAACAACCGCGGCAATGCGGTGAAGAAGAAGGAAGACACGCACCGCATGGCAGACGCGAATAAAGCGTTCGCGCATTACAAGTGGTAATAGGTTCGAAGACCTATTTAAGACAATGGCTAAGCACGACCTAAGCAAGTTCAGGAATATCGGCATCATGGCCCACATCGATGCCGGTAAGACCACCACCACCGAACGTGTCCTTTATTACACGGGCATCACGCACAAGATCGGCGAGGTGCACGAGGGTACGGCGACGATGGACTGGATGGAGCAGGAACAGGAGCGCGGTATCACCATCACCAGCGCTGCGACAACCTGTTTCTGGGAAAGAAACGGTGTCGATCACCGCATCAACATCATTGACACTCCTGGACACGTCGACTTCACGATGGAAGTGGAGCGTTCACTGCGCGTGCTGGACGGCGCTGTTGCTGTGTTTGACGGCGTTGCGGGCGTTGAGCCGCAGTCAGAAACTGTCTGGCGCCAGGCTGACAAGTACGGCGTTCCGCGCATTTGTTTCATCAACAAACTCGACCGCGCTGGTGCTTCTTTTGATCGTTCGTTTGAGTCGATCATCACTCGCCTCGGTGCTAATCCCGTAGCTTTACAAATTCCCATCGGTCTCGAAGACCAGCTCAAAGGTGTCGTCGATCTGATCGCGATGAAGGGGCTGATCTGGAAGGACGAAACGAAGGGCGCTGAATACGAAGTCGTCGACATCCCAGAGGATTTGAAAGACGCCGCTGCGGCTGCTCGCGAAAAGTTGATCGAAGCTGTCGCCAGCATCGACGACGACTTGATGCACAAGTATCTCGAAGGCGAAGAGATCTCAGAGGCTGAGGTTCGCAAGGCTCTACGCGCTGGAACGATCGGCCTGAAACTCGTGCCCGTTGTCACTGGTTCTGCGTTCAAGAACAAGGGTGTGCAGACACTGCTCGACGCCGTCGTCGATTATCTGCCGTCACCTCTTGATGTACCGCCGGTTGAAGGCATCAATCCCAAAACGGATGCGATTGAAACTCGTCCACCAGATGCTGCTGCGCCGTTTTCTGGTCTCGTCTTTAAGATCATGGCGGACAAACACCTCGGCCAGTTGTCGTTTGTGCGCATTTACAGTGGCACGATCAAGGCTGGCTCTTATGCCTACAACCCAGTCAAGGGCAGTAAGGAACGCGTAGGCAGGCTGATGCGGATGCACGCAAACAAGCGGGAAGACATTGAAGACGCGAGCGCAGGCGAAATTATTGCCGTCGGCGGTATGAAACAAGTCACTACCGGCGATACGGTTTGTGATGAGAACAAGCCGATTATCCTGGAGAAGATCGAGTTTCCGGCGCCTGTGATCCGTGTTGCGGTTGAGCCGAAGACTCGTCAGGACCAGGACAAACTCGGCGTGGCGCTGAATCGCCTGGCCCAGGAAGATCCCTCCTTCAATGTTTCAACCGATCAGGAAACCGGACAGACGATCATCGCCGGCATGGGCGAGCTTCACCTCGAGATCATCGTCGATCGAATGAAGCGTGAGTTTGGCGTTGAAGCCAACGTGGGCAAGCCGCAGGTGGCGTATCGCGAGACTATTACGCAAGCGGCACCCGGCAAGGAGATTTATAAGAAGCAGACGGGGGGCCGCGGTCAGTTTGGGCATGTGGAGATCGAGATCGAGCCTGCTCCAGGCGAGGGGTTTGTTTTCGAAAATAAGATTACGGGTGGCGCCATTCCCAAGGAGTACATCAAGCCGGTCGAGAATGGGATTAGAGACGCGATGGAGCGTGGCTTCCTCGCCGGCTACGAGCTGGTGGATATCAAGGTGCGCCTGGTGTTTGGTAGTTACCATGAAGTCGACTCGGATGAGCGTTCGTTCCACATTGCGGGCTCACTCGCTTTTCAGGACGCGGTGCGAAAGGCAAAGCCAGTGTTGTTGGAGCCCATCATGCGCATCGAGGTTGTGACCCCGGACGACTACATGGGAGCAGTAAATGGCGACCTGATGCGGCGACGTGGGCAAATTGAAAAGACCGAACCTCGACCCGGCGGTGCGCAAGTGATTACCGCATTCGTGCCGCTTTCTGAGATGTTTGGTTACACGACGGATTTGCGTTCAGCGACCCAGGGTCGCGCAACCTCAACGATGCACTTCGAGCGCTATGACCAGGCACCGAAGAACGTTGCCGAGGAGGTCATTGCGAAGGTCCAGGGGGTTGCAAAATAGCGGCGTAGGAGTGGCACAGGCTTACAGAGTCTGTGCCTTTTCTTTTAACTAGAAATGCAGACTGAGTCTGCGGACACGGGGATAAAAAGATGTCGAAGGAAAAATTTGACCGTTCAAAGCCGCACGTGAACATCGGCACGATTGGACACGTGGATCATGGGAAGACAACGTTGACGGCAGCGATCACAAAGGTGCTGGCAAAGAACAATCCGAAAGTGCAGTTTGTAGCTTTCGACCAGATTGACAAGGCGCCGGAAGAGAAGGCG
>DASUYO010000101.1:0-13449 GCA_036377375.1 Pyrinomonadaceae bacterium | reverse complement strand
AAGACGTCACACCTGATCTTGATCACAGCGCGTCCGGCGATGCTGCTGCCGACAATCCTCTCGCGTTGCCAGATGATTCGTTTCTCGCCTTTGACGCCTGACGAGATTGAGACTCACCTGGTTAAAAACGATCTTGTCGATACTAAGACTGCACGACTGCGAGCACGTGCTGCCGGCGGAAGCATCGGACGAGCTTTGTCCGGAGATCTAGAAACCTTTACGTCGCAACGGAAAGCAATGCTTAAAGTGCTGCATGCGCTCGTGCTCAGTGACGATCGCACACAACTGCTGCGCTCTGCGGAAGAGCTCAATGAAGCACAATACCGAGATGAGTTTGAAGAGAGGCTTGATGTGCTCGAGACATTGATTCGCGATGCGTGGATGCTGTCGCTCGGGGTCGATTCGTCTCAGCTTGTGAATGAAGATTTAGCGGGTGAGCTGAAGGCAATAAGTCAAAAACTCGATTCGGGCCGCGCGGCGGATTGGATTCTTCAGATCGAAGACTTGCGCGAGCAACTGATCGTGAACATCAACCGGAAAGTCACAACCGACGCCCTCTTCCTGGTAATGGCCGGCGACGTCGCAGCCCCAAAAAGACCAAAAATCCGGTAACACGGATGACACAGATCAAAGCCACGGATTATTTGCGGATATCAGCCAGGAGCTTCTCAGTCTCCATTACGAACGCTTCAACGATATTCTCGCCCGCAACTTTCCGCATCGGCACGCCATCCTTGAAAATCATCCCCACCCCGCGCCCAAACGTAATACCGAGCTGTGAATCGTGAGCTTCCCCTGGTCCATTCACAGCGCAACCCATGATCGAAAGATGTAGCGGCTCTTCGACGTGAGCCAGCCGCCGCTCGATCTCCTCGACAATCCCGACAAAGTTATCGACGTCCAACCGCCCGCAGGTCGGACATGCCACTACCGTAACTCCGCGTGTTCGCAACCCGAGAGACTTCACGATCTCCCACGCCACTCGCACTTCTTCCTGCGGCTCCGCGGCCAGCGAGACCCTGATCGTGTCGCCGATTCCTTCGTGAAGAAGAATGCCGAGTCCGATTGACGACTTCACAGTGCCGGTGAACGCAGTGCCTGCTTCCGTAACGCCGAGATGAAACGGATAATCGACCTTTTCGGCCAGCAGTCGATACGCTGCAACCGTGCGGTGCACGTCGGAAGCTTTCAACGAGATGATGATATCAGTGAAATCGAGATCTTCCAGAATCTGTATGTGACGCAGCGCCGATTCAACCATCGCTTCAGGCGTGGCAGTGCCATATTTCTTCAGCAGATCTTTTTCAAGCGAGCCGCCATTCACACCGATACGGATCGGCACCTTTTGCGCTTGTGCCGCGCGCACCACTTCCCGCACGCGTTCGTGTGAGCCAATGTTGCCGGGATTGAGTCGCAGCTTATCGATGCCTGCCTCGAGGGCCATCAACGCGAGTTTGTAGTGGAAGTGAATGTCGGCAACGATGGGAACATCAGGTACACGCTTGCGAATCTCTTTCAGAGCGAGCGCGGCATCGTTGTCGGGAACTGCGAGCCTGACAATCTCGCAGCCCGCGCGGACCATCTCTTCGATCTGTGCAACTGTGGCGCCTACGTCCGAAGTGTCAGTCTTTGTCATCGACTGAATCACTACAGGAGCGCCACCACCGATTTGAATGTGTTTGACTTGAACTGGTCGCGATTTGCGCATGACCTATTTCGCAGGCGCAGGAGAAGCAGCAGCCGGGGGCTTCTCCTGTTGGCGATTTCCTCCAAGCATCTTCAGCAGGTCATTGCTGATTACGAAAACCATCAACAACAGGACCATCACAAAACCAACTTGCTGAATGCGATCGCGAACTGCGGCGGAGATCGACAATCCGATGAGAGCCAGCAGTCCCTCGATCAGGAGCAGGAAAATCGCGCCACCATCGAGCACCGGAATTGGCAGCAGGTTGAAAATACCGAGGTTCAAACTGAGAAACCCAAGCATACCGAAGACTCCGTCCCAACCGAGTCTCTCAATTGATTTTTGCGTAGCCTGGTAGATGCCGATCGGACCGGACAAAGTATTTCGCACCGATCGCTGACCGCTGAAGACTTGTCCCAGCGCCTTCGCTGTCAAACGCAGGATCTGGAGGTTTTGATCGTAGGCGTACTTGCCTGCGGACGCGACGGTGGCGGCATGAAGTGGATATCGTTCGGAAACGAGAAATCCCAACCTGCCGTTTTCGCGCCGCTCGTCAGTTGTGAGTTGCACGTTCTGTCCGTCACGCTGAACAACAATCGGGATTTTCTGCGCATCGTGACTGCGAACGTATTCCGTGACCTGCGCCGAGCTTCTGACATCTTCGCCGCCGATTGAGATAAAACGATCATTCTCCTTGAGGCCCGCATCAGCCGCCGGCGATCCTGGCTGAACTTCAGCGACGACTACCGGCAAGCCGCCGTAGTCAGGAATGAAGTCCAATGATCCGATCGCCTCGCCGTCTTCTGTTCGCGTCGTCGGTGTGATTGTCAGGGAAACTTCCGAACCGTTTCTATTCACGACCACCGGCAAAGGACGACCGGGTGAAAGCAGCGAGTTTTCGTTAATGACATTCCAAGTCGGATTATCTGTTCCGTTAAAAGAGACGATCCGATCGCCTGGTTTCAGACCGGCCAGGTCTGCCGCGCCACCTTGCTGGATGTAGTACACAACCGGCGAAGGCGTGGCCGGAACACCGTACATAAACGCACCGGCGAAAGGGATGGCCATCGCTGTGATGATATTCATTATCGGCCCGGCAAGTGCCACCATGATTCGCTGCCAGCGCGGGCGGAGGCTGTACATCTCCTCCGGCGGAATATCCTGCGCGCCGGCGCCTTCGAGCGGCGCATTCGACTCATCACCACCGAGCTTCACGTAGCCACCGAGCGGGATGGCTGAGACGCGGTAATCCGTGTGTCCCCATTTTCGGCCAAACAATCGCGGCCCAAACCCGACGGAGAACGTCTCAACGCGGATCTTGAAGAGTTTGGCAACGATAAAGTGGCCGAATTCGTGAAGAACAACGGCAGAACCGAGTATGAAGATGAAACCCAGCAGGTAAATTAGATAAGTCATACCGAAACGAGTTTACGCGGCTACTCGCTGGGACGTCAAACGTTTGTTAGCCACGGATTTCACGGAGAGACACGGATTGAATCCGTGTTAATCCGTGGAGATCCGTGGCTGATTTCTTCGATTATTGCAGCGGCGGCAAGGCGTGCTTCATGATCCGCATCGAGGATGGTCTGGATGTCTTTCGCGGGTTGATTGGAGTGATTGTCCATGACTTCTGCAATAACTTGAGGAATTTCGGTCAGGCAAATCCTTTCATGCAGAAACGCGGCGACAGCCTCCTCGTTTGCTGCGTTCATCGCGGCCGGAAGTGTTCCGCCTTCACTCAGCGCCCGATACGCCAGCTTTATGCACGGAAAACGTTCGTGGTCCGGAGCTTCGAAGTGAAGCCCCGAAACCGCAGTTAAATCCAGCGGCGGCAATTGGCAGGAGTGTCGCTCCGGATAAGTGAGCGCGTATTGAATCGCGTGACGCATGTCAGTGATTCCCATCTGCGCGATGATCGAGCCGTCGATCATCTCGATCATCGAATGAACTACTGACTCAGGATGAACGAGGATGTCGATCTGTTCGGGTCCGAAGTCGAACAACCAGTGCGCTTCGATGACCTCGAGGCCTTTGTTCATCAACGTAGCTGAATCGATGGTGATCTTTGCACCCATGTTCCAGGTTGGGTGCTGCATCGCCTCCGACACAGTTGCGAGTTTCATCTCGGCTTTGTTCTTCGTGCGAAATGGTCCACCCGAAGCAGTAAGGATGATCCGTCGCACTTCGTCATAGCGCTCGCCTCGCAAACACTGGTGCAGCGCGTTGTGCTCCGAATCAACTGGCAACAACTCCGCGCCCGATTTTTTAGCGGCCTCCGTCATCAGCTCGCCCGCCATCACCAACGTTTCTTTATTCGCGAGCGCGACGCGCTTGCCCATTTCGAGTGCTTTGAGTGTGGGCACAAAACCGACGGCACCGACAGTAGCGGAGATGACGCAGTCAGCCTGCGGGTGAGTAGCAACTTCGACGAGTCCGGCTTCGCCGACAACGATGCTCGGCAGATCGACATCACGAGCAAACAACAGCGCGCGCAGATCGTGTGCAGCCATTTCAGTATCGACTGAAACGACTTCCGGCAGATGCGCCGCAATCTGATCCGCTAGGCGCTCGACATTCGTGCCGGCTGCGAGCGCGACGACACGCATGCGAGAGGTCGTCAGCGATTCGATAACGCGAAGACTATTACATCCAATCGATCCGGTTGAACCAAGTATTGCAACTCCCTGGGTTTGCGTTGATGAATCCGTCATGCAATCAAGATGGGGATGATTAAGTTGGCTTTATAGGGGTCGAGAAGATCGATTGTCTGGCCCGAGCTGTTGACGTACGAAGCGGAGCTGACACGCCAGGCGCTTCCGCTCACGAGCACGAGATGAACTGTGGCGTTGACTGTGTTTCGCTCTCCGATGACTTTCAAGTTCAATGTCGCCTCACCGTTCCCGTTGTGGAGGTTCACGCTTCCCGTGACGATGTTGCCAAAGTCTTTGATTTCACCCGTTTCAACTTTCAGCTTGTCGCTGTTCCGAAGAAAATCTCTTGCTGTAGCAGCGGCCTCGCTGTTACCTACCTGGTACAAGGCGAAGCCGACAATTGCTGCCACGAAACAGACTACGAGAAAACCAAGCACTATGACCACTCCGCCGATAATCAAGACGATTTTTTTCGTGGTCATCAGCTTTCTTCTTTAGCAATCAGCTTTGGAAGTAGAAGCGTGCAAAATAGTAGATGAGTGGCGCGTTGAAGAGCAAGCTATCGAGCCGGTCGAGTATGCCGCCGTGTCCGGGGAGAATGTTGGCAGCGTCTTTTGCGCCGGCGCCGCGCTTGAGCGCACTTTCTGCCAGGTCACCGAAGATTCCCACCAGGGTCATCACAGCCGCTACGGCGAAGGCATATTTGAGTGGAAGCTCGCGAAAGAACCAGAAGTGTGACAGTGCAGCCATTGCGAGTGCGGCAACAAATCCGCCAATCGCGCCTTCCAAGGTCTTGCCTGGACTGATGGAGGGCGCGAGCTTGTGTTTACCCAGAGCACGACCAATGTAGTAAGCGCCGGCGTCTGCTCCCATCAGAATGAGAAAGAAGAACGACAATAGATGTCTCGACAAAGTTGGATCAAACCCGGTGCGAAGAGAGATGAGGTGACTACCGAGAAACGGCACGTAGAGCACGCCGAGAATTGTTGCTCCAGTCGATGCGATCATCTGATCGAAAGGAGCACCACGAAGAGTCGCGGCGATCAACACGCCGGCGGTCAATACGATGATCACAAATTGGACCAGCAGGAGAGTGATGGCAGGATCGCTCTGCACGCAGATCGTGACCAGCGCGGCGCCGGCAATGTAACCCGCCACAACATCGGGTTTCAGCTTCAATCGTTTGGCGAGCAGATAAAACTCCCAGAGCCCGAGAACCATCGCGGCCGCCGCGAGTAGAACAAACACCCACCACAAAGAAGAGATAAGAATTGAGACGATCAGGAAAGGTAGAACAACGACCGCCGTTAAGATTCGCTTCATTCAGTTAGCGTGACAAGGGTTGAACAATCTTGTTGGAAACAACTGTGGGGGCGGCCCTCCGTGGCCTCCCGTCGTCGCAACAACAAATCACGGGCAGCACGGAGGGCCGCCCCTACAGTTGATGCAGGCGAAACTATTTCTTACTCACAACTAACTTCAGTCCCCCAAACCGGCGGTCGCGGCGCTGGTAATCGACAATTGCTTCGAGCAGGTGGACGCGCCGGAAGTCGGGCCAGAAAGTTTCAGTGACGTAGATCTCGCTGTATGCGCTTTGCCAAAGGAGAAAGTTTGAGATTCTCAGTTCGCCGCTCGTGCGTACGAGAAGATCCAGCTCCGGCAGGTTTCGCGTGTAAAGCTCGTTCGCGATCCGTTGTTCAGTCAACTCATCGGGACGACTGCCCTCGTCGAGTAATCGTCGAACTGCTGCACGCGCAGCATCGACGATCTCAGCCCTTCCACCATAATTCAGCGCCACACTCAGAATCATGCCCCTGTTTCGAGCGGTCTGTTCGGTGGCGCGCTGAATTTCCTTACGGACGTTTTCGGCAAGCGCACCGGTTCTTCCAATGGTCTGAAACTTGATGTGCTGACGATCGATCTCTTCCAGCTCGAGCCGCAGGTAACGTCGCAACATGCGCATCAACGCGTCGATCTCGTAGCGCGGCCGTTTCCAGTTTTCTGTCGAGAACGCGTACAAAGTGAGCGCGCCGAGACCGAGTCGCGCGCCAGTGTCAACCGCGGCGCGAACAGCCTCAACTCCCGCTCGATGACCGGCAATGCGTGGCTGGCCGCGTTGCGCCGCCCAGCGTCCGTTGCCGTCCATGATGATGGCGACGTGACGTGGCAGGCGATCCCAGGCGATAGCGGCGAGCAGCGCCTCTTCTCGCGTTCCTTTTTGAGTTATGCCGGCGAAGTTAGAAAGCATAAGACTTATATGACCTATCATTGATAACGAACGGAAAGCAAGGTTAATCCGCAAGGCGGCGCTGTTACGGCGGCTGCGGAGCGGGCACCGGTTTCAAGCGCCTCGCTGATCGCCTCGCCGTCCAATTCCCCTCGGCCGAGCGCCATCAGCGCCCCGGCCATGGTCCGCACCATGTAACGCAGGAAACCATTCGCGCTGACTTGTATCTCAATCAACGAACCGTGCGAACGCTCGTCAATTCGCTCCACGATCTCCATTTTTGTCACAGTACGAATGCGATCTTCAACGTCTGACTGTGCAGCGGAAAATGCTGTCCAGTCGTGCTTGCCACAAAACAACTCAGAGGCCTGCTTCATACTTTCGAGATCCAATAGACGCGCCTCGTGATGTGCGAAGCGCCACCAGAACGGCGAGATTACCGGACCGTTCACGATGCGGTAAACGTACGTTTTTTCGAGTGCGGAATAGCGCGCGTGAAAGTCCTCCGGCAGGGTTTCAACATGCAATACTCGAACGTCGCGACCGACATTTCCATTGATTGCCGATCGCAGCTTTGCAGTTGATATTTCGCGTTGGATCTCGACGCTGGCGACTTGTCCTTCGGCGTGAACACCTGCATCCGTTCGGCCCGAGCCATGAACGTTAACGCTGTGCCCCTCGATCAACGAGAGCGCGTGCGTCAACTCACCCTGAACAGTCCTGAGATCATCCTGAATCTGCCATCCGTGAAAGTCCGTGCCGTCGTACTGAAGAAGCAGTTTGTAATTCACGATGCCGCCTTACGACTACCTGGCTTCATGACTGGCTCACCCAATTTGCATGCGTCACAAATAGCAGGCTCAACTGACACCACTTTGAGCGACGCGAGCGCTGTTAGCGGAACACTCACATCCGCACTGCCCGCGGAACGATCAATTATTGATGCCGCTGCTACAACATCCGCGCCCGCACGTTTGAGTGCTTCAACAGTTTCTCGAGTCGAGCCTCCGGTAGTGATCACATCCTCGACGACTAGAGTCTTTTCGCCAGGTGTGACGGTGAAGCCACGCCGCAAAATCATCTGGCCCGCTTCGCGTTCGGTCCAAACGAACCTCGCACCCAACGCCCGCGCGACTTCATGACCAATCACGATTCCACCAATCGCGGGCGAGGCCACCAACTGAATTCCCTGCCCCTGAAACCTCTCGGCAATCGCTCTTCCGAACTCCTCTGCCTTGTCGGGAAACTGAAGCACAAGCGCGCACTGCAAATAGACCGTGCTATGCAGACCGCTTGAAAGTTGAAAATGACCTTCGAGCAGCGCACCGGTCTTCCTGAATTGATCGATCACCTGTTCAGCGTTCAAATCCTTACCTCGCGGAGGTATGTGCATGCTACAATCCTTAACCGAATGCCGCCTTATTCGAATTTAGTTTCTGATTCCATCCTCGTACAGGACACAATTGACCTCTTAAATTGCTCGGGCGGACGCGCCGCAGCATCGCAGATCGTCGACGCGGTTTTCAAACTGTCTCACATCGACGAGGAGCTTGCAGGATTACTCGTCGCAGATCTCATCAGAAACGATCGACGCTTTAAGTTCGTCGAAAACAACACTGTCGAGCTACAGGAAGATCATAGCCACTCATTACGACTCAAAGACCTCGATTTCGTGGTGGTTGACGTCGAAGCGACTGGCGCCAAGACTCCGCCAAATCGATTAATTGAGCTCGGCGCTTATCGAATTCGTGGCGGACGCATCGTCGATAAGTTTTTGTCGCTCGTCAATCCGGAGATTCCGATTCCACGCTTTGTCGCATCACTCACCGGAATCTCAAACGATATGGTAAAGAACGCTCCGGTATTCGCTGACGTCGCGCCGAGGTGGCTCGATTTTGTCAGTGATTCAGTGCTGGTGGCCCATAACGCTCCGTTCGACACGAGCTTTCTGAATCACGAGATCTCGCGCGTTTATCCAGGCCATCGCATGGTGAACCCGCACCTCTGCACGGTCAGGCTTTCAAGACGCGCACTGCCTGACCTTTCAAATCACCGGCTCGATACGATCGCGAATCATTTCTCGATTCCGATCGTCAGCCGTCATCGCGCGGGCAGTGACGCACTTGCTACTGCCGAGATCTTCCTGCTGTTACTCACCGAGCTCGAAGAGACTCACGGTATCAAAGATCTTGCTGCTGCGAGAAGTTTTCAATTCCCGCAGCCGCCTCTTTCTTAATCAAGCGCTTCAACAACACAAACAGTAGAATCGCCGCCACGAGCCCGAGTCCGATCCACGGATAATACTTCGCCAGGATCTCCTTCGCCTGTGCACCGTAACGCACCGCAAAATAACCTTCGAGTAAAAATCGGAACGCACGTCCAGCCACGATCGCCAGCATGAATCGCAGCAAACTAAATCTAAACACGCCCGCTGTAACTACGAATAACTTGAACGGAAACGGCGGCGGCAGCAGCGTTGCCACTAGCACAGCGAGCGCATCGTAGCGCTCGATCAAGTGCTTGACTCGTTGCCGCTTCGCTTCTGAAAACCTGTTCAGCGCGCGCGACCCTGCGCGTCGTGAAATCAGATACAGAATCCAGCAACCAAGCGCCGAGCCGCTCGTGGCCATGAACGCATAGAGCAACATCCAGCTTGGATTCGTCGTGGATAACAACAGCATCAGCGCATCCGCGCTGCTCGGCAGTGGCACAAATGTCGAATCAAGTAACGCAACGGTAAACAGACCAAATGCACCGTAGGTGATCAGGTACTCAGAAAGACGTGTGAGCCACTTTGTTATGGGATGAAGAAGAGATTTCAATCAGCGATTCCTTTCAGTCTGTAGAAGCTTCGTCCGCAGTCGTTGCTGCGCGCGCGTTTCTACGCTGCCTAACAAAGTAATAAATAATCAATCCGATAAGAATAACCGTCGCGACAATGCTAACAATCACGAGGCCGTTGTCTTTCATGAACAGCAGGACTCGACGGCCATAGTACACGGCCAGAATACCTTCGACGTAATAGCGCAACGAGCGGGCAATCATCACCGTCAGAAAAAACTTCCAGCGCGGATACTCGAGCGCGCCCGCAGTTGCGACGAATATCTTGAAAGGCAACGGCGGCGGAAGTACTGCGGGAATGCCGATGGCGAGAAAACCAAACCGCTCATACGCTCGCTCGACGCGCTTGATGCTTTGCAGGGGGAAGCGCTTCCGCAACACCGCCTGCCCGCCGCGACGAACGATTGTGTAAAGGAGAGCGCAGCCAAGGACGCTGCCGATGGCGGCGAAGAGCGGAAAATAGAACGCGGCAGTGTGATCTCTGTAGCAACGTCCGACGACGAGGTAGTCGTTGATTTCCGGTAGTGACAGCAGCGACGAGTCGAGAGCTCCGATAATGATCATCGCCGGCGCCGCGAAATAAATCGGCAGCCTAATAACGTGAACTTCCAACCAGCGGGCAATCGCAGCTAACCAGTCGTACATGCGCCGCTAATAAAAGCATAAAACCGTACTAGCCACAAAAAGGCACAAGAATCACAAAATCATTTTTGAGAAAATCTTTTTGTGCCTTTTGTGCCTTTTTGCGGCCCTATTTGACAGGTGCAAAGACGGAGGGAGTGTCGTAAGTAACGCCAATCGTGAAACCGGAATTCGGACTGAAGCTGGTGAGGCCTTTGATTCCGGCAAAATCAAATCGCAGTCCCGATGCCCTGATCTGCATTCCAAGCCGCGCTTCACCTTGCGATTCGGTGCCGAGTGGACCATTGCCTGGCCGCGTATTAGCGCGTCCATTAACTTCGCCGGCAATACTGAATTGTTTGTTTATGCGATAGATGCCCGCGACACCGTAAGTCAAAACGTCGTTCTGTGTAAACAACTGGGTCGGCGCGGTCAGAATGGCGAGGCCGAGATTGCCGAAGGTATTAAAGCGTCCGTCGCGGCCGAATTTCTTTCCGATCAGGATCGACCCAAAGGCGTTTGTGTTATTCAGACCAATGCCGCGCGCTTCATTTGAATTCGGGAGTGTTACGCCGAAACGAAAACCTAACGACGGACCACGACGAGTCTCATTGCGCAGTTTGAATTTGGCTGCGAGCGTGAAGTCGCCCGTATCGTTTGTGGAGTTGGCGCCCGGTGCGAGATCGAGTGGAATCGCGGAGACGCCACGGGAATTGATGCTGACATAATTTTGGATCACGCCTTCGATTTGGAATTCGACATTCGGGCCCATTCCGAAGTTGACACCGATGACGCCAACTCGCGTCAGATCACCCTTGATGCCGGAGACTGTGTATTTCGCCCCCTGCATGAAATCGATGCCGGCCTCGATGCGGATCGTTCCGGGAGGGATGATATCGACGTCTTCGGTGATCAGCGGTCGCTGCTGCGCGGACGCAATGACCGCGAATGACGTCAGCAATAACAAAATAAAGACGAAGCGCTTCATTGCGGACGGATTATAGCCACAAAAAAGCACAAAAGTCACAAAAAATGAGTTTTGAAATTGTGCCTTTTGTGCCTTTTTGCGGGCTATCGTATTCTCTGCGCGAAAGGAACCCAACCATGCGACGACTTTCAGTCCTCTTTTTCGCGGTTACTTGTCTTCTGATCTCAACGAATTCCGGCGAGAGCGCTCTTCAAGAAAACGCGATTCAAATCAAAGGCATTACAGATCGCGTCACCATTCGTCGTGACGAACGTGGCATCCCTTACGTTGAAGCACAGAACGACGAAGATCTCTTTTTCGGCCAGGGCTACGCCACTGCCGCCGATCGTCTCTGGCAAATGGACTTGTTCCGTCGCGTCTCACGCGGCGAGTTAGCGGAGGTTCTCGGCGTCGGACCCAACAACGTAGCCGTGAACCAGGACAAGCTACATCGCACGTATGGTTTTTCGCAGGTCGCGGAAGCAGAGTTCGCAAACGCGTCTCCACGCACGCGGGCTCTGCTTGAAGCCTACGCCCGCGGCGTCAATGCCTACGCTTCGTCACTGGATCCAAAATCGATGCCACCGGAGTTTCAAATCCTGCAATACACTTTTCGTCCCTGGACTCCCGCTGATTCACTCGTTGTATTCAAAATATTCTTCGAGGCATTGTCAGACACGTGGCGATTGGATCTCATGCGACAGGCGATGTCTGTTCTACCTGCGGAAAAGCGCGCCGAACTCTTGCCCGAGATCTCGCCAATCGACGTACTGGTTGTTGGAAAAGATACTCAGTCAAAAGTGCGCTCGGCGGCCCGGATACAACAAATAACCGTCTCGAGTGAAGCACTCGCCAAGTTGGCACACGATCAGCAGATAGCCGTTGCCACGCTGGATTGTATTGGCATTTACGTTGACGCACTTGCGGCAAGCAATAACTGGGTGGTGAGCGGCAGCCACACTGTCTCGGGCAAGCCGCTGCTTTCAAACGATCCACACCTGCCTCCGACAGCGCCCTCGATCTGGCACATGGTCCACCTGAGCGCGCCGGGGCTGCGCGTTGCCGGCGTTAGCACTGCCGGAATACCGGGCGTGATTATCGGACACAACGATCACATTGCCTGGGGCTTCACGAATGTTGGCCCAGACGTTCAGGACCTGTATCTCGAGAAGTTTGATCCAAATAATCCGGCAAAGTATCAAACGCCCGCGGGTTGGCAGGATGCAGTCATCCGTCACGAACAGATCAAAGTGAGGAAAGGAATCGGGAGCTCCGAGTATGACACCGTCACTCATGACGTGATGGTCACGCGTCATGGTCCAATCATCTTCACTGACAATGACAAGCGTTACGCACTGCGCTGGACGGCGCTGGACCCAACACAAAAAAGTGCCGACTCAGTCAACTCGCTTAACCGTGCGCGCAATTGGAAAGAGTTCAATATGGCCCTGGAGTCGTATAGCGGGCCAACACAGAATATGGTCTATGCTGACGTTGATGGACACATCGGCTATCACGCCGCAGGCGCAATTCCAATCCGTAAATCGGGCGATGGCAGCGTGCCTTATGACGGATCAACGGATGCCGGAGAGTGGACCAGTTACATACCCATCGCAAAACTCCCAACACTTTTCGATCCGCCTTCAGGAATAATCGTGACTGCGAACCAGCGAATCGTCGGCACTGATTATCCTTACTTTCTCACGCATTCATGGGCCCAGCCGTATCGTGCTCGCAGAATTTTCGACCTGCTGAATGAAAAGCCGAAACTTAATGCTGACGACTTCCGGCGCATCGTCGGCGATGTTTACACCATTGCCGGTGTGACGTTCACACGAGAAGCAGTCAAACTGCTGCGACCAAAGTTAACTCCGGCAGACGACAAGCTACGCGCGACGCTCGATGCGTTCGAGAAGTGGGACGGAAGAGTCAATGCAGAGTCGACTGTTGCATTGCTTGCTGCGCAGATGCGACTTGCGTTTCGGTCAAAGATTTTAACGGCGGCACTTGGTCCAGACCTCGTCAAAAACTACCAGTGGAGCAATTTCGATACTACGCTCGATCGTGTACTCAAAGAGCAACCAGCGGCCTGGTTGCCCAAGGAATTTCCCAGCTATGCCGATCTGCTGCGCGCGTGTTATGACGAAGCTGTCGCCAACCTCACGAAGAGTCTTGGAGCAGACGAGACGAAGTGGACCTGGGGCGATATAGCGAAAGCCCGTTTCCCACACCCGCTCAGTGCAGCGCCCTTCATTGGAGCGCAATTCACGATTCCGCCATTTCCGCAGAACGGCACTGGGGGATTCATCGGTGCCACTGTGAACGTCGGGGCGAACGTGTCGATGCGTTTGATTGCGGATCCGAGTGAATGGGACAAGACGCAGCAAGGAATCGCGCTTGGTGAGTCGGGCATTCCGAAGAATCCGCATTGGAGCGACCAGCTTGCGGACTGGCG
>DASUYO010000100.1:0-8901 GCA_036377375.1 Pyrinomonadaceae bacterium | reverse complement strand
CAACAGAAACATGGCCCAGCCGTCAACCTCGCCACCTCCAGCGCTGTTGTGCACGCCGACGACGTCGGCTTTTTTAATATAAATCTGTAGACGCGATACGCCGTCCGAAAGGTGAACGAATGCAGCCTTGCCCATCACGCGTGGAGGTGTGGCAAGGCGGCCGGCGAGCCTGACCGTGATCTTCTTTGGCTCTTCATCAGATGCGAACTGTGAGAAGTCGCGAAACTTCTCCACGACGGCTGTGATCGTGTCTTCTTTTCCCGGCTCGACAATCTCACTGCGCTCGAACTTGTTTGGGTAGACGTTGCCGACAAGCGCGCGCAATGCCTCGAGATGCTCTCGGCGCGCGAGGGTCTGATCGGTTTCTTCGATAAACGGAATCGACATAAAAGGGCCGATTATACAGACATCCGGCAAATCCTGTAATCTTGGTTTAGTGATTGAGAAGATTCTTAACCCGGAGAAGATGCTCGGGGAGCGCCAACGTCTGCGCGCCGCCGGCAAACGACTGGTTTTTACTAACGGCGTCTTTGATCTTTTGCACGTTGGTCACGTGCGCTATCTGGATCAGGCGCGTGCGCTCGGCGATGTGCTTGTCGTTGCGATTAACTGTGACCGCGCCGTCCGTGAGCTGAAAGGACCGAACCGGCCGATCTTCGATGAGATGGAACGAGCCGAGATACTCGCCGCGCTGCGATGTGTCGACTACGTGACAATCTTCGACGACGTTTCGCCGCGCAATCTTATCGCCACACTCTTACCCGACATCCTGGTGAAGGGCGGTGATTACGACCTCGATCAGATTCACGGGCGCGAGGAAGTCGAAGCCGCGGGAGGCAACGTAATCTCGCTGCCTTTTGTCCAAGGTGCTTCAACGACAACGCTTATAGAGAAAATCCGTGCAATCCGTGGCTAAAACAATGATCGAGATTGGCAGTACGCAAGAGTACCAGCGACTGCTTGCGGAACTGCGGGCTAATGCACGTGTGATCTCGATCAGCGGTCTTGTCGCAGGTGCTTCACGCGCACTCGCAGTCGCTGCTCTCCAGCGAGAGACAGGAAAAACTTTTGCCGTCGTGGCGGAATCGACGCGCGACCTTGAATCGTGGGAGCGCGACCTGCAATTCTGGTACTCCGCCCTTTCAGCGAAAGAAAACGCTGAGGACGAAATCCTGGTCCTACCCGCCTCCGAGACGGATCCTTACGCCGGCACCTCGCCGCACGCGCAAACACTCGAACGCCGCGCACTCGCACTCTGGCGTTTACAGCAACGAAAGTCGAGCTTTGTTCTACTGACTGCGCGCGCCCTGGCTCGAAAGACAGTCACTCCCGCTGCCATCAAGCAGGCCGGCACTCTCCTGCGGCGAGACGAAGATCATTCTCCTGAAGAGTTCGTCGAGAAGCTCATGGCCACGGGCTACATGCGCGAAGATCCGGTCGGCGCAGTGGGCGAGTTTTCCATGCGCGGCGGCATCGTCGACGTTTGGCCACCCGGAAAAGATGCACCTGTGCGTATCGAATTCTTCGGTGACTCGGTCGATTCAGTGCGGGAGTTTGATCCTGAGAATCAACTCTCGACGGCGCAGCTGAAAGAAGTTGAAGTGCCGCCGATGCACGAGTACGCAGTGACGCCACTTGACTTCCGCCTCTGGAGTGAAGCTGCACGTGAACGATGGAGCGACGAGCGTTACGCGCGCTCTCTTCGGGATCGAACTGCTTTCGCGGACGAAGGAGAAGCGTTTACAGGTTGGGAATGGTTGATGCCGATCTTGATGAACTGCACGTCGACTGTCTTCGATCATCTCGGCGACGTTGTGCTGGTTATCGATGAGCCGGGCGGTATCGAGTCGTACCTGAGCGAGGTTTATGAGCGCTTGTCGGATCGTTATCAAGAGATCGACGAAGCTGACGACATCGCACTCGCGCCGGAAGAACTATTTGTGACACCTGGTGAGCTGCGCCAGCTTCTTCGAACGCGGCAGCGAGTCGAGCTGCGCACACTTGGTCGCGCCGCCGCCGAAACAGATGAGAACCTCGCACTCGAAGCGGAAGCGCCGGCGGTTCAGCTCGGGCGCAGTCGTGGAACGCGAGTTCCGATTTTCCTGTTTCCGACAGTCGAGAGCGCGGTTGAAGTCGAATGGCGAGCACAGTCAACACTGCGTTATCACGGCCGCATTCCGGATCTTGCTGCTGAAGTGACCAGGTCCGTCGAAGAAGGGAGAACGACGCTTTTCGTGATGCCGAGCCTCGGTGTTGCGGAACGAATTGTCGAGATTCTCAATGAATACAACGTCGAAACGCGACTGGCGTTTACGTCAGAAACTATCGATGCGGCGGGCATCAGGCCGGTAGTTGTAACCGTCGGCCGCCTGAGCGGCGGATTCGAGTTGCCACAGTCGCACTTGATGGTACACGTGGAAGCAGACGTTTTTGACGAGACCGGAGATTCATTCGAGCGACGTCCAGCAGGCGCGGAGAGAACCGCAAAAACCGAAAAGCGAAAACGAAAATCAAAAGCCGCTGCCTTCCTTTCTGATTTCCGCGATCTCAAATCCGGTGATTACGTGGTCCATATCGATCACGGCGTCGCGCGTTTTGGCGGTTTGCAAACTCTCGATCTTGGGCCACGCACCGGCGAGTTCATGCTGCTCTTTTATGCTGACGAGGCGAAGCTCTACGTTCCTGTCGAGCGCCTCGACTTGGTGCAGCGTTACTCGAGCGCCGAAGGACATCAACCACAGTTGGACCGTCTCGGCGGTCTCGGCTGGCAGAAGACAAAAGCCAAAGCCAAACGCGCCATGGTCGATATGGCTGATGAGCTTTTGCGTCTTTACGCAGAACGAAAACTCGTCGGTGGCTTCGCATTCGCGGCGGATACGCCGTGGCAAACGGAATTTGAAGATGGTTTTCCTTTTGTCCTCACGCCCGATCAGGAAACTGCGATCGAAGACGTGAAGAAAGACATGGAAGAACCTGTGCCGATGGACCGTCTGTTGTGCGGCGATGTTGGTTACGGCAAAACGGAAGTCGCAATGCGCGCGGCCTTCAAGTCGGTAATGGAAGGCAAGCAGGCGGCGATCCTGACGCCGACGACAGTGCTCGCTTATCAACACTACGACACGTTTCGCAATCGCTTCGCGCCGTTTCCAGTGAAGGTCGAATTGTTGTCGCGCTTTCGCTCATCGAAGGAACAGAAGGACGTTGTAAAGAAGATCGAGACGGGCGAGATCGATGTCGTCATCGGCACGCATCGCGTCCTCTCGAAAGATGTTCGCTTCAAAGATCTCGGCCTGGTGGTAGTTGACGAAGAACAGCGTTTCGGAGTCGCACACAAAGAACGACTAAAACATCTCAAAAAGAAAGTCGACGTGTTGACGCTTTCGGCGACGCCGATACCGCGCACGCTCAACATGTCGCTCAGCGGCATGCGTGACATGTCGCTCATCGAAACGCCACCACGCGATCGACTCGCAATTCAGACTCAGGTGGTGCAGTTCTCGGAGAGTGTAATCAAGTCGGCGATCGATCTGGAGCTCTCGCGCGGCGGGCAAGTGTTCTTCATTCACAATCGCGTGGAAACGATCGAGACGGTTGCCGCGCTCGTCAAACGTTTGGTGCCGCAGGCGCGTCTGGCGGTGGGCCATGGTCAGATGAACGAGAAAGAGATGGAGCGCGTGATGCTCGACTTCATCGACTACAAATATGATGTTCTGGTTGCGACCACCATCATCGAGAACGGCATAGACATCCCGCGCGCAAACACCATCATCATAAATCGCGCCGATCACTACGGTCTTTCTCAGCTTTATCAATTACGCGGGCGTGTGGGGCGCTCGAACCGCAGGGCTTATGCTTACCTGCTGATTCCGAGCGAACAGGAGCTTTCGCCCATTGCCCGTCGACGTTTAGCAGCCATTCGTGAGTTCTCGGATCTGGGAGCCGGATTTCGTATTGCGGCCCTCGACCTCGAACTGCGCGGCGCCGGCAATCTGCTGGGCGGCGAGCAGTCGGGGCACATGGAGGCACTCGGGTTCGACCTCTACACGCAGATGCTGGAGCGCACAGTCGCTGAGCTTCGTGGTGAAGAAGTCGAAGACGAGACGAGCGTGACGCTGAATTTAGGCGTGGATGTCGCGATTCCTGAAGACTACATTTCCGACATGGGTCAGCGGCTCAGGACGTACAAGCGCGTTTCTTCAGCGCGTGACGAGACGACGCTGACAAGCATTCGCACCGAGACGGAGGACCGCTACGGACGCATTCCACTGCCGGTTGACAGGCTGTTTGCGTACGCCAGATTGCGTCGTTTGTCGGAGGAGTTGAACCTCGTTTCGATCGATAAGACCCCTGACGGCGTGGCGATGAAGTTTAGCGAGAAGGCGCGGATTTCTCCTGAAAAACTGGGAGATTTCGTTGTGAAACATCCGGGAGCAGTCTTCACGCCCAACGGTGTTTTACGGCTTGTGTTGACAGAAGACGAGCAGGACGACGTGCTCGATGTGACTCGCGCCGTGTTGCTCCAGCTTCGTGCAAATGATTAAATTCCAGACGCAGATGAACGCAGATCAGATCTGCGTTCATCTGCGTAAATCTGCGGCTAAAAATAGACTAGGAGTACCTTTGTGAAACTCAAATACTTTGCAGCTTTGTTTGCCATCATGATTGTTACTGCGGCGACTGTCTTCGCACAGGAAGGCGAGATGCAGGTCGTCGATGAAGTGATCGCACAGGTCAACGACGACGTGATCACGCTGTCGATGTTGAAGCGCGAGATGAAAGAAAAAGCCGACGCTTTGAAACAAGGCGGCATGACCGAGCAGCAGGCGCAGGACGAGGTTACGAAGCACCAGGCCGAGCTGATCGCGACACTTGTCAACGAGAAGCTGCTGTTGCAAAAAGGCAAGGAGCTCGATCTGGCGAGCGAGATCGAAGCGGAAGTGAACCGGCGCATGTTACAAATCGCGCAGGAGCAGGGCATCAACTCGATTGAAAAGCTCAACCAGGCCATGCTGCAAAGCGGGCTGAAGCCGGAGGAAGTGCGCGCCACGATGCGTGCAGAGATGATGAAGCAGGCGGTCTTCCAGCAGGAAGTCGATCGCCGTATCTATCTCGGTTTTTCCCCGGATGAAGTGAAGAAATACTACGAGTCGCATCAGGACAAGTTTCGCACACCCGAGAGCCTCAAGCTCTCCGAGATTTATCTATCAACCGAAGGTAAAGACGAAGCAGCAGTGAAGGCGAGAGCGCAGGAGCTCGTCACGCAGATCCGTGCGGGCGCTGACTTTGGTGCGCTCGCTGCGGCCAATTCCGAGCGTGAAAAGAACAACCAGCGCACAGCTCCCCAGGACAAGGGCTATGTTGGCGAGTTTGAAGTTCCCAATCTGCGCGAGGACCTTGCAGCTACATTGAAAGACGTCAAGGCGGGCGGTGTTACTGAGCCGATTAAAACGGGCGACGGTTATCAGATTTTGCGCGTCGACGCGCGCACGCCTGCGGGCACAACAGCAACTTTTAATGACAATCGCGTTCGCGAAGCGATGCTGGGGGAACGCCAGGCCAAAGAGCGTGAGGCTTATCTTCAGAACTTGCGGAATGAAGCCTTCATCAAGGTAACTGAGACATATCGCGCGAGTGTCGAGCCGTTGCTGAAAATCTCCTCACCGGTGGCGGCCAAGGGTCAGGACAAAGAAAAGAACGACAACAAGAAGTCGAAGAAGCCTTAGTATCCGTGTTTATCCGTGGTTTAAGGATCCGTGTTATCCGTGTTCAAGATTCGCGATATCGAGATCAACCCGCCATTGATCCTGTCGCCGATGGCAGGTGTGACCGATGTCTCTTTTCGACGCTTGTTGAAGCGGCGCGGTGGTGTTGGTCTGTCGGTTTCCGAATTCATCTCCGTTGAAGGGCTGACGAGAAATAATCCGAAGTCGAAACGGCAGATGCGGTTCTACGAAGATGAGCGACCGTTTGCGGTGCAGATCTTCGGCGGACAGCCTGAGCGGATGTGCATGGCCGCGGAGATGGCTGAAGAAGTTGGCGCGGATATTCTCGATGTGAATTGCGGCTGCCCCGCGCCGAAGGTCGTGAAGCACGGCGGCGGATCCGGACTGCTCAAAGATCATTGCCGGCTTGAGTCAATTCTCAAAGCAATTAAAAAAACGATCAAGATTCCGCTCACTGTGAAGATTCGCGCGGGCTTCTACGATCACACGATCAATGCCGTGGAAACTGCGAAGCTCGCGGAAGACTGTGGCGTGGAACACATCGCCTTGCACGGGCGCACGAAGGAACAGGGCTATCGCGGTCTCGCGGACTGGGATCTCGTCCGGCAAGTGAAGGAAGCCGTGAAGGTGCCAGTGTCCGGGAGTGGTGATGTGACGACGATTGAAGGAGCGTTTGAGAAGTTTCGCGAGACGGGTTGCGATGGTGTTTTGATTGGCCGCGGCGCGATGGCGAATCCATGGATCTTTCGTCAGATCGAAGATGCGATGCACGACCGGCCCATCTTTGAGCCGACACTGGCTGACAAGCGCGCGATCCTGCATGAATATTTCGACATGCTGCGCGAAGACATGCCCGAGACTCCCGCCGTGAATCGAATGAAACAGTTGGCAGGACAGTTCACGCGCGGCTTGCAGGGCGGCGCGCTGTTTCGGACGTCGATCTATCACTCACACACGGTCGAAGAGGTGCTTGACCGGATCGAGGAATATTTTGAGGCGATTCAATCCGGGCACCCGTACTATGGTGAGGCTGGGGCGCCGATTGAGCCACAGATAAACACGGATATCACGGATTGCAGCTTCTTCACTTCTTAGATTTCTTACCCGTTCCCGTATCGAGATCGACCGGCGCTGGATAACCCTTCTGAGCTAGAGCACTCAAACCACTCAGATCGATCACGACCTCTTTCTTCAAAGGACCCTTTAACGCGTCCAGTGCCTGTGAGCGCTGTTGCTCCGAAAGATCTTCCAGCTTAACACCATGTGCCTCGAGCACTTTGCGCAGGTTCTCTTCCGTATTCGTGTTCTGTGAGTAGACATCCTTGTAGATGTGCAGCTTCCCATCCTCCAGCACGATCGTTTCGTAGCGCAGCTCCACCGGAACCGTCTGGTTTAGTTTTATAGTTTGCGTCCGCTCCTTGTCTTTCAGGTACGAGTCGATCGTCGTCTCATTGATCTTCTCCGTATTTGAAACCTGGGCGAGGTGCGCGGCGAAGTCCTTAATCTGAGGGGTAGTCAAACCAACACAACCATGTGAATTGAACTTTCCGATCTTCGCGGGTGACTTGCCACCGTGGATCAGTGAAGGCAAGCCAATCGGTATCTTGATTGGACCAAGCGGGTTGTCTTTAGAACCTGCCTCAACAGTCTCGCCGGGAGTGACGTTCTTCATCTTTGCGACCCACGGCGAATCGGGCGGCGTCCAGGTCGGATTGAAAATGATTGTTTGTGCCTTACGTAAACCCTGCGGCAAAGGAAACTCCGGATAGCCGATGCCGACTTTGTACGATTTGACGAGCGATCCATCCCTGAAAACGTCCATACGAAACGCGGGGATGTTGACGACCACGCGCGTGTCAGTCGGCACTGCATTCGGTTCTTTTGACATCTCAACAGTTGTGCCATTTGCAGCTTCTGAAGTGTCACCCTTGGACCAGTAATCATTTGCTACTCTCGCCACGTCTCTTGCTTTTTCTTCGCCGAGAATCGAGCGCAGCTCTTCTGCTGCGTGTGCGCGAGGATCCTGGCCCTCACTATCGGTGTCCTCAGCATTGGTCTCGCGAAGCCGCGCGATTTCAGCGCTCGATACGCGCTTCAGCGAATCGATCTGTTGTTCGGAGAGTTTTAGATCCCGCTTCAGTCGCGCTACAAACTTCTCATCGGTAAGCAACGCATCGAGCAGCGGCAGTGTCACCTGGACCGAGGCCGTATCTGCGCTTGCAGGTGACGGTGACGCTGATGCGGTTGGCGAAGGTGTCGCCAGCGCGACGGGAGTGTTCGAGTTGCTCGGCGGTGCGGTGGTGCAGCTTGTGAGCAAGCATGCGATAAAAGCGAGAATCAAAAGTCCCCGGATCAAAATCATTTTTGGCTCCTGTACGAATGTGTTTGCGGGTTAGTTGAGCAACGGGCGTTCCAGCGAGGAGACACAATTTAGCAGCAATTTCTGCACGATTTACGAACGATGAGGGCGCTATTGCGGTCGGTTCCGTAGCAGGGGATACGGGTTGATGTTCGTGCCTTCCCAGTAGCGTTTTGGGTCGGAAACTACGGCGATCGAGAAGTGAAGATGGTAATTTCCGGCGCCCGCGTTTCCGGTATCGCCGACGTATGCGATCACTTCTCCTTGTCGCACAGTATTGCCCTCAGCCAGACCGGCGGCATAGTGAGAAAGGTGAGCGTAGTAAAAGATCAATTGCTGATTCGAGCTGAGCTGGTAGATTGTCGTACCGCCGCGCTCGCTCTGGAAGAGTTTGACGATCGTGCCGTCTGCGGCAGCAATGACGGGCGTTTCAGCAGGTGCGGGAATGTCGATCGCATCGTGCGTTCGGCCTTCGGATCGGGCCTGGTCGAACGTATCGGTCAGTTGGACGGGGCGCACTCCGGCGACTGGGATTATCAGGTTCAGCGTACCGAAGAAGCTCGCGGGTGTGGGCGCGGGCGTCGGATCTGCGGGTAAAGGTGTTCCGATTTCGACGGGTTTATTTGACGGAAGATCAATCGCGGGCAGGACGGGTGTCTTTCGAAAAGTGGTTGTCCATGAAACGAACGCAACAATTCCCAAAAAGATAACGCAAATACAAAGTCTCAGGATTGCCGTCCTCATGGACATATAGAGAACAAGTGGCGTTCCAGACAGAAGATTTTAGCCGCAGATTTTCGCAGATGAACGCAGATCGAT
>DASUYO010000099.1:0-2134 GCA_036377375.1 Pyrinomonadaceae bacterium | reverse complement strand
TCCTGCCGAGGCAAGGGAGCGTGTGTGGGACAAGTTCTATCGCGTAGTTCGCGAAGGACAGGAGAAGGATGAAGAGTCGACCGGGTTAGGGTTGTCGTTTGTGCGTGAGGTGATTGAGCAACATGGTGGCCGAGTCGATCTAGATTCAGAAGAGGGATGTGGATCCAGGTTCAGTTTTACACTGCCAAGGTTGTGAGCCGAGCCATCCACAGATTACACAGATAAGCAATCTGTGTAATCTGT
The DNA here is from genome assembly GCA_036377375.1 of Pyrinomonadaceae bacterium. Classification (GTDB taxonomy): domain Bacteria; phylum Acidobacteriota; class Blastocatellia; order Pyrinomonadales; family Pyrinomonadaceae; genus PSRF01. Next base: position 1,891 of record DASUYO010000099.1, on the reverse strand, counting down.
GGATGGTTTTTCAAATGCGATTGATCGTGCCGCGACAGCTCTCCGCACCGCAGATGCAACGTTTGTCATCAGAGTGCAGCGTTGATTCATAATCGATCGTGATCTCTTCACCGGGTTTAATGTCGCGCAAGGCGATGAAGAGAATGTGGTTGTAAAGGATTTGCATGAACGCGTTCGGCACGCAGGAGTGATTGATGTAATGCGTGCCGTTTCCACCGCGGCTTCCGTCGAGACTCCAGCGCCTGTTGACTTCACAGATGCGAAGCATCTTTCGATGTGCTCTGCGACGAGCTTCAGTGTTTGTAATCTTCTCGCCGGTGTACTCCGCGATCTTGTGTCGCTTCTTAAAAGGAATGGTGGCAAAGCAGCCTTTGCCGTGTATAGGCGAAGGCTTGATTGCCAGTCCATGGGCCAGCTTCATTATTTGAGCTTGAATGTACGGGCGATGAGATCGGTTTGATTACGTATGCGACTTAACTTGTCGCGCAATCCAGTAAAGCGCAGTGCGTAGATCGTGCGATTGTCGGCTTGCAAATAATAGGTACGACCCAGCATGGGCTTGCCGGTCCGCACAAACTCGTAAGATGTCGTTACGCCATCCAGTCTGCCGTTGAAAGGCTCCTGTTTGCCTTCGACGAATCCCGGCAAAAACCGCAGTTTGAGATCCGAATCGCGGCGAGCGAGTTCCGCAGGGGTTGTGCCGGCATCGACCACTTCTTTGCGAATCGTCAGAAAGCCATCCAGCCGATCGCCGTAAACGAATTCCGGGTGCTCATGAGCGGCATCCGGTTCAATAATCGCACGCCAGGTAGCGGAAGGAAGTTCGAAAGTGTAATCAACTTTGTCGTGTGTGTAGAGCTGCTGCGCCAGAGCGATAGGCGCCGCCAATCCGATCAAAATCAACGCAAAAACTAAAATCCGTCGCATTATTCCTCCAAAGCCTGTCAGATGCCGGGGTAAGTTTCCGTCGTTGCTCTGGCGCCTCATTCTACCTGCGAAATGATCGTCTTTTGCATCCCGATCAGCTCGGCAATTCCGCGCGTTCCGAGCTCAACCAGTTCATCCATCTGCTCCCTGCTGAACGGCTCGCGCTCCGCTGTTCCCTGAAGCTCGATAAACCGGCCGTCGCCCGTGCATACAACATTCATGTCAACTTCGGCGCGCGAGTCTTCATCGTACTTCAGATCAAGCAGCGGCACGCCACTGACAATTCCGACGCTCACAGCCGCAACTTGATTCGTTATCACCGGCCGTGAAAGTTTGCCGCTTTTGAGCAGGTTTTGACTCGCCAACGCGAACGCGACGTAAGCTCCGGTGATCGCAGCGGTGCGCGTACCTCCATCGGCTTGCAAAACGTCGCAATCGATCGTGATTGTACGCTCGCTCAGTGCCTTCATATCAGCGACTGCACGCAAGCTTCTACCGATTAGCCTTTGTATTTCGTGTGTGCGGCCCGAAGGTCCGCCGCGTCCTATCTCTCGCGCCGTGCGCGTTTGCGTCGCACGAGGCAACATCGCGTATTCGGCAGTCAGCCATCCCTGACCGGAATTTCTCAGAAACGGAGGCACGCGATCTTCGAGTGATGCGGCGCACACTACGCGAGTGTTACCCATCTCGATCAGCACTGAGCCTTCGGCGTAAGGAAGAAAGCCCGGCGTGATTCGAACCGGACGCAGCTCGTCGGCAGCGCGTCCGTCAGTGCGTGCGAAGCTCATCGTGTCCCCAAATCTCTACGGCTTCAAGAATGGACGGAGCAGAACCTAAAAATCGCTCGGCTACTTTAGCAAATCTTTCGGCAGCATCGGTTACATAAAAGTGATCCAGATCATCACAGAGTTGTCGTTCCTGGTAAAGTCCGGGTATGTCTTCGTGAGTTAGATCCGAGCTTTCG
>DASUYO010000098.1:0-5307 GCA_036377375.1 Pyrinomonadaceae bacterium | reverse complement strand
AAAAGCCAGGGGCAAGCGCGAAACGAAGTGGAGCGCGTCGCCCCTGGAGCTAATCAAAGTTTTTAATTCCAGCCCTGAAAGGGCGGAATACCTGTGTATTTCGGCCCTTCAGGCCTCGTTCGTGGGTTTGGCTCGTAACCAGGGGGGACGCGCTCCGCTTCGCTTCGCGCTTGCCCTGGCTTTTATATCTCGCGCCGTTGGCGCTCTCTTTCACAATGGCAATAAACATGCGGCTCCTCCGGAGCCAAATCCTCTATTCGTATCGAAGCGCCACGAGTGGATCCACTTTCGTCGCGCGTCGCGCCGGCACGTATGCCGCAAGCAAAGCAGCGATTGAAAGGATCGCTGCCGTGACGACAAACGTCGGCGGATCAGTTGGCGTCACACTAAAAAGGAGCTTGCTCATCAAGCTCGTCAACAGATAGGAAGCTGATAGTCCCAATGCGACGCCTGCGATCGCCAACACTATCGCTTGCCCGATTACCATCCTGAGTACATCGCCTGTCTGTGCTCCCAGTGCCATTCGGATCCCGATTTCATGAGTGCGCAGCGTCACTGAGTATGAGATGACTCCATAAATCCCGACACACGCGAGGATGAGTGCGATCACGGCAAACAGCCCGATGAGCGTTGTCTGGAAACGTGGCTGCGCTACAGCCTTTGAAAGCCGATCTTCCATTGTCGCCACGTTCGTTAAAGGCAAGTCAGAATCAATTTTTCTGATTTCACTGCGCACAGCAGACGTGAGACTCAGCGGATCCGCGAGATCGGTCTTGATAACCAATGCGGCACCCCATATCGGTTCCTGTACGGCGCTGTAATAGATAGCGGGCTGAACATCGTCCGCGAGTCCGTTGTATTTCACGTCACCAACGACACCGACAATCGTGTTCCAGACCGGATTCTGCTGACTTCCCGTATTGAGACGTCTGCCGATCGGATTCTCGCCGGAGAAATAGTCTCGCTGAAGAGTTTCATTAATCAGCACGACACGCGGTGCTTCAGGTAAATCGGCGTCAGTAAAAACTCGTCCGCTGCGCAAGGGAATGCCGAGTGCGGGAAAATAATCAGGACTGACGACGGTGAAGTAAGCAATCTGTTGCGAGGTGTCAGACTGCGTTTGCCCTTCGATAGCGAAGTTGCTGGAGAAATCCGTTTCATCGGGCGGCAAACTGTTGCTGATCGCGACAGCCTGCACACCCGGTAGTGATTTCGTCTGACTGATGAGCTGTTGGCCAAATTCACGGGCTGCGCGCTCTTCGCGATATCGCTGACCACGCAGCGCATACTGCATCGTCACAACGCGCTCAGAATTGATACCGGGATTCACTCGCTGCAAACGCCAGAAACTCTTGATCAGCAATCCGGCGCCAGTGACGAGCATTACTGCGAGAGCAACTTCAGTAACCACCAACACGGCGCGCCCGCGTCGCCGTCCCGCACTCTCGCTCGTCCCACGTGCACCGTCTCTGAGAACCTCGGTGAGATTCAAGCGCGAATTTTGCCACGCGGGAACCAACCCGAAGACAACCCCCGTGAGAAGCGACACCACTGCCGTCCATGCGAGCACAAACCCATCGATCTTAATCTCGTTGATGCGCGGCAGATTCTCGGGCGCGAATCTGACCAACAAAGAAACTCCCCAGAGCGCACAGATTGTGCCAACAATGCCTCCGGCAATCGCGAGCAACAAACTCTCCGTCAGCAGCCGCTGGATGATACGCGCGCGGCTCGCGCCGAGCGCGCTTCGAATCGAAATCTCTCTGACGCGCGACGCTGAGCGCACTAACGTGAGATTCGCGACGTTCACGGCTGCAATCAAAAGCACGAGCGTTACCGCAACGAGTAAAGCTACGAGAGCGGGTCTAACCTCGCCCACGATGAAATCGTTAACCGAAAGAACATTGAACGAGAAGTTACCTTGATCGAAGGTCGACTTCATGGTCTTCGTATCAGCCAGTGCCTGCTCGATCGACATGCCCGGCTTCAGCCGCGCGACGCCGGTGAGGAAGTATGGACCACGTCGTGTGGGTTGTTCGATGCGCAATGCACGCCACAATTGAATTTCCGGATTCGGAAAATCCACATGCGCCGGCATTACCCCGATGATGTTAGTGGTTTGACCGTTGAGGTTGATGGTGCGTCCGACTACTTGCGGGTCGGCCGCGAAGTGAGTGCGCCAGAATTGATCTCCGAGAATCACCGCGGTTGGTCCACCAGCCTGTTCATCGGTTGATTGAAAGTCACGACCAAGCTGGACCCCGATTCCGAGCACAGAGAAAAAGTTTGCGGTGACGTAGGCGCCGCGTACTTGAACGGGAAGATCGCCGCCCGTGTAATTCAGCGCGGCTTGTTGAAACGCTGCAACACCCTCCAAAGAGTGGTTCTGCGCGCGGCAGTCGAGCAGATCGGCTACGGCGAGCGGAGTGCGATCACCGCCGGCAGCGGCCGCACCGCGGTTCCAAAACATCACCAGGCGCTGCGATTCGCGGAATGGAAGTGGCCGCAACAAGACGGCGTTGACCACCGAAAAGATCGCGGTGTTAGCACCAATACCGAGTGCCAACGTGATGACCGCAATCAGAGTAAAGCCAGGTTGCTTGAGCAACATTCGAAAGCCGTAGCGGAGATCTTGTAGAAGCGTGTTCATGACTTTGTGCTTTTGGTGCCTTTTTGCGGCCCTATTCGTAACGGAGCGCTATTAGCGGATCCACCTTCGTCGCTCGTCGCGCGGGGATGTAGCACGCGAGCAGAGCAACAATCGTCAGCAGCACCGTTATTAACGCCAGCGTCAACGGATCCGTTGCGCTAACTTCAAACAAAAGCGTCGACATCAATCGTGTTAACCCGAGCGCCGCACCGAGACCTGTCGCGACGCCGATCAGCACCGGAAACATCCCTTGCCTGATCACGAGCCACAACACATCCCGGCCCTGTGCACCGAGCGCCATGCGCAATCCAATCTCATGCGTCCGTTGTGTCACGGCAGTCACCATCACGCCGTAGATTCCAATCGCAGCGAGCAACAACCCCAGCACTGCAAACAGTCCCAGCAGCGACAAACTGAACTTCGCACTCGAAAGCGAGCGGCTCAGCAAGTCGTCCATCGTGCGTACATTTGTGATCGGTTGATCTGCGTCGAGCTGGCGGACTTGTTCTCTGATTGCAGAGACAACAGTTTCAGGCGGCGTAGTCGTTTGCACCGCGAGCATCAAGCCGTTGGTCCAACCTTCGCGGCGATACTGACTCAACGGCGCATACACGAGCGCCGGCGGATCCTCGTTCAGGCTTCGACCCTTGACATCCGAAACGATGCCGACAACAGTGCGGCGAATGAAGCGATTCTCCGATCCCTGCGCGTCGGGTGGCAGCAAGTGCTCCGGTGGTCCCATAAAGATTGTCTTGCCGATGGGACTCTCGCCCGCGAAAAAGCGCTTCGCGAGTGTCTCGCTGATGATCGCGACCGGTTGTGAATCGGATTTGTCGTTACTGGTGAAAGCGCGACCTTGTCGCACTGGGATACCGAACGTGCGGAAGTAGTCGCTGCTGATCAACGTAAAACGGACCAGCGGCACTTGTTCGATTGCTGTCGCCGTTCGTCCCTCGATGCTGAAAAACTTCCCCCACTCCTCGCCCGCACCTAAAGGAAGACTGGTTGCGATCGTCGCTGCTTCAACACCCGGCACCGTCGAGACGCGTGCGAGTAATTGATCAGAGAAGCCCAATCCCGCAGGATCACGAAGATCTTTGATACTCAGCGGCTCTGGATACTTCGCGTCAGGCAACGGCACGCGCATTGTGACCACATTGCGCGCATTGAAACCGACGTCGACCCGCCGCAGCTTGATGAACGTGCGCAACATCAGCCCGGAGCCAACAAGCAGAACGAGAGCAAGCGCTACTTCAGCAACGATGAGTGCGCGGCGCAGGCGTCCCTGTTTGCGAGTACCAAAGCCCGGGCCGCCGCCTTCGTTCATCGCGTCGCGCAAATCAGTGCTCGCGGACTGAAGCGCGGGTAGCAAACCAAACATTAAAATCGTCAGTAGCGCGAGACCGAACGTGAATCCCAACACTCTCGCATTGACGGCGATCTCATTTCCGCGCGGCAGCGATGCCGGCAGTAAAGTCGAAATCAGGTTTATGCCCCACGTCGCCAACAGCATACCGCAGAGTCCACCAATCAAAGCGAGTGGCAGGCATTCAACAATCACCTGACGAACGATGCGCGCGCGGCTTGCTCCGAGACTGGCGCGAATTGCCAGTTCCTTGCTGCGCGCTGAAGCACGCGCAAGTAGAAGATTCGCGACGTTCACGCATGCAACGAGCAGCACGAAACCGACTGCGCCGAGCAACACCAGAAGCGCTTTGCGCGATTCACCGGAAATCTGTTCCTGAAGCGGAACAACCAGTGCGCCCAAGGCTTTGTCACCGGAATCAAACTCGGCCATCGCCTGCGCGACTGTGTTTCCATCTGACTGCGCCTGCGCCACCGTCACACCCGGATTGAGGCGACCGACGATATTGATGAAGTGGTTGTTGCGCGTGGCCTTGTTGTCATCTTTCGTGAAGGCCATTGGCGCCCACAGTTCCACTTCCGGAAGGTTGTCAAAGAACGGCATGCCGCGCGGCATCACGCCGGCGACAGTGTAATTCTCACCTGCGAGTCTGATTTCACTTCCAAGCACGCTTTCACTGCGACTAAAGCGTCGCTGCCATAACTTGTCGCTGAGCAACACGACGCGATGCTTGCCAAACTGCTCTTCTTCAGGTGCAAACAACCGGCCGCGTTGAGGTGAGATGCGCAACACCTGAAACAGATTCGCGGTGATATACGCGCCCTGGATTCGCTCGGGCTGTTGATTCGCAGTTGAGAGGTTGAAGTCGCCGTAGTAGAAGGCGCCGAGACTTTCGAAGCTTTTGTTTCTGTCGCGCCAGCCGTGATAGTCGGGCAACGCGCTCGTCGACCTCGGAACGCCCAGCGCGTTCATGGTGGACCACAGAAACACCAGCCGATTCGCCTCGGGGTACGGCAGCGGCCGGAGCAACACTGCATCGACGACGCTGAAGATCGCGGTGTTCGCACCAATCCCCAGTGCGAGCGTGACCACTGCAATCAACGTAAAAACCGGATTACGGCCCATCATCCGCACACCAAATTGCAAATCGTTGAACAGAGAATTCATATTTCACCTGAACTAGCCACGGATGACACGGGATGACACGGATTTATTTCTGACCTGTGTAATCCGTGTTATCCGTGGCTTATTCGTACCGCAGTGCCTCGAGCGGCTCGACACGGCTCGCTCG
>DASUYO010000097.1:0-7605 GCA_036377375.1 Pyrinomonadaceae bacterium | reverse complement strand
GAAGGTGCTGACGGCAGCCAAGAAGGACCTCACCATTCAACGTTACAAAGGCTTGGGCGAGATGAACCCGGAGCAACTCTGGGAGACGACCATGAATCCCGACAAGCGCACACTGCTTGAAGTCCGAATTGACGACATGGTGGAAACCGACCAGATCTTTACGGTGCTCATGGGTGATGCGGTCGAGCCGCGGCGAAAGTTTATTGAAGACAATGCGCTCGACGTGAGAAACCTCGACGTATAATGCCGCAAAGGCGCTTTGCCTCAAAAGTCGGACATCGCGCTTGGACACAGTCAGTACAGGGAGCGGTAGCGACCTGGTCAGTGATCAGCATGCGATATCTTCTAATGATTTTGACTCCCATCGTTTGACCAGGTCGCTACCGCTCCCTGTACTGACTGTGTCCAGGAATGATTTCAGACTTTTGAGGCAAAGCCCCGCAAAGGCGCAAAACAGCACGTTTGTGCTTTATGCGCCTTTTTGCGGCTCCCGAAACCGTTCAACCTTAAAGCGCCACAATCTAATCGCCTCACCAGGTGCGATACCGCCTTTGCGCGCCGCAATGTCAACCTGCTGTTCTGCCGTGTCAATACCGGGAATATCCGGCAGCAGCAAACCTCGCCGCATGCCACTTTCATCTTCGACGATGACACCAAAAACCGCCGGGTCCAGATCCTTCATTTCGGCCGGTTCAGAAGGAAAAAGCACATCAACTGAGTAACGCAGGTTTGATAACTCTTCTACCGTAACTGGATCGAAACGTGGATCGGACGTCGCGGCACTAATCGCATTGGCGACGATCTCCTCGGCCAGAGTGTCTCTGGCGGGCTCGATTGTTCCGATGCATCCGCGCAGCTCTCCATTCAGTGTTTTTAATGAAACGAAGCACGGTGCGTGTGAGGCTAAAATTCCCTGTCGCTTTTTTGGCGGCGTGAGGACTCGTCCACTGCTGATGAAAGTCTCTACTGCCTCACGCGCTAGCGTGGGAAGAGATATGTCTTCGTGTTCTTCGTCCTCAGACCCACTTGTCTGACTGGTAAGCTGAGCCACCAGGTACCCGACACCGAATGGCGCCTCGTAGCTCAGCACTTCACACGATAAGGGCAGATCAGAACAGGCGCCAATCGCGACCAGCATCGAGCGGTAGCCGCACTCTCCTGCAAGCCTACGCAAGTTGTGATCGATGCTGACGATCTTTTGCGGAGCGTTGGACCGGAGCGCATCCACCACCTGATCATCGAAGACGTGTGCCTCAGGATTGTACCCAGCGGGCGCGCGCGGTTTGAGCCGGTGACTCAGGTCTCCACTTGCAATGAAAGCAACGCGACGCCCGACTTTGTCGACCGCATTCCTGATACACGATCCGAAACGCAGGTGATCGTCATTCGACAGAAAACTGTACCCGAGGCCCACCACTTTCCCATGCCAACCATTCCGCAACAGAAAATAGAGTGGAACTGCCGTGCCATGATCGAGGTCGTGCTCGGGTAAGTTGGATACCTCATAATTTTCAGCAGTGGCGGCTTCTCTGATTGCTGTCAGCAGCTCGTCATCTACTGCGGTGCTGAAGTAAGTCTCCGGAGCGTTGAAATGCGAGAAGTCGCCGTAAACTTCGGGACCTGCATAGGCGACAAATGCATCAACTTCAAGCGGCGCGTGCGGCGAGATCAGGATGACAGACTCTGCCTCGCTCTCGATGATCCGTTTTGTCAGCTCCGCCATTGCATCGATCGAGTCAACCACGTCGGTGATCGACTCGCGGCCAACTTCCGGCACCATGATTGGCGGATGCGGTGCAATGCCGGAAAACACTAGACTACTTGAGTAAGTCATAGCGCGTCTTTCGTAGTTTGGAGGGAACGCGGGTATTCTAACGCTGCTGTAAGCAGGTCACAACGATGCAATACGACGTGTTGATTGTAGGCGCCGGGCCGGCAGGCTCATTCGCCGCGGAACTACTCGCTAAAGGTGGCGTGAATGTTGCCCTATTCGACGGCCGCCCTGAAGGCGAGCCGAAGGCGTGCGGTGGCGGTGTAACTGGCAAAGCTTTGAAAGCGTGGCCACAGTTGCTAAATGCAGTTGGCAGAACAATCACCGAGCTTGACTTGTACTCTCCATCTAGTAAACGACTACACCTCACATTAGACGAACCGTTCGCGATCTATTCGCGTGTGGCCTTTGATTGTTATCTGCGTGACCGTGCGCGTGACGCAGGCGCACACGTGATTCCCGAAAAGATTTCAGCGCGAAAAGCAAAGAAGAATGAGACTGGTTGGCGATTGAAGAACACCACCGGCTCAGAATGGACTGGATCTTTTTTAATCGGCGCAGACGGTGCAAACAGCGGCATCGCAAAAATGCTGGCTGGGCCACTGCCGCCGTCTGACATGGAAGTGGCATTTGGGTATCGCGCGCCGCTGCCCTCAAACCGCATTGCTCCGACGGTCGTGGCGTTTCTGCCTGGTTGGGTTGGTTATGCTTGGGCATTTCCGCGCCCGGATCACATCTCGTTCGGGATTGCCACTACGCAAGATGCTTTCGAACACGAACCACTCGACGATCTGTTGTGGTGCTTCATGATTGGTTACTACCAGCAATGCGATGGTCAAAAAATAAAGTTCTGGGAGCTCGAAACAAACACGCCTGAGCGAGTGCGCATTCATGACCATCTGCGCGCCACGGCCGAACGTTACGCAGCGCGGATTCCCGGGTTGGCAGCTAAGACGTGGGACCGTAGAAAAGCTTCCGGGGACAATTGGGCTTTACTTGGTGACGCGGCCGGCTTCGCAGATCCTGTAACGGGCGAAGGCATCTATTACGCTCTGCGATCGGCGGAGTTATTTGCTGAAAGTTATCTGAGTGGCGCGCCAGAATCGTATGAAAGGCGGTGGCGCGAAGACTTCGGTGCCGAGCTGCGACGAGCTGCGCAAATGCGTCGCCGATTTTACGGCAACTTTTGGGGCGCGCCATTCACAGAACGCATGATTGAGTTCGCACGCGGCCATCACGGAGTAAAACGCGTGTTAGGAGATCTTGTTGCGGGCCAGCAAGGATATGTCGATCTCAAAAAGAAGCTGGTGAAGAGCGCCCTCCGGCCACTCTAAAGCCGGCTTAAGGGGCCAAACGGGTGATGGTCCAACCGTCCGGTGTGCGTTGATAGAGGATGCGATCGTGCAGCCGGCCGAGTCGACTCTTCCAAAATTCAATGCGCTCAGGCTTCAGGCGGTAGCCGCCCCAATGCTCAGGACAATCAATCTCGCGATCACAATAGGAAGCCTCCATCTCTTTCGCACGCTGCTCGAGTACATCGCGACCTGATATCACTTCGCTCTGTGCCGAAGCCCACGCGCCAATCTGGCTCTCGCGCGGCCGGGTGCTGAAGTAATCACGCGACTCCTGCGCCGACGTTCTCTCCACACTTCCCTCCACACGTACCTGGCGATCGAGTGGCGCCCAGTAAAACACCAATGCTGCATACGGATTTGCATCGAGTTGCTCCGCCTTTGCGCTGCGATAATTGGTGTAAAAAACAAAACCATCGTGGTCCACTTGCTTGAGCAACACCATGCGCGCGGATGGCTTGCCGTTAGGAGTTGCCGTCGCGAGCGTCATTGCTTCAGGCAGCGGAAGCTTCGCAGCGATAGCATCGTCGAACCAGAGTTGAAACTGCTTAATCGGATCCGGGTTGATGGATCTTTCGTCCAGTCCGTCAATCGCCAAGTTGTTTGGAAGAACAGTCATCACGAATCTTCGTTTGCATTATACGGTGCCAGCTTCTCGCGCAACTCTGAAGGAATGGGAACAGTTTCGAATGTGGTTTGATTTACTGCCGCCAAAACAAAGTGCGCGGTTGCGATCAACTCTTCGCTTCCCTTGCGACGCACCTCAAAGTTTAACCTCATCGACTTGTTGCCAAAATGCCCGACGTAAACGCTGACTTCCAGAATGTCATCGAGCCGCGCCGCGCGAAGAAAGTCGCATTCGAGATGCACGCGTGGCAGCCAGATCTTCAACTCATCAAACATCACACCGTAATGCAGACCAACTGCGCGAAACAGCTCGGTCTCGGCGTACTCAAAGAAGTGAATGTAAGCGCCGTAAAAAATAATTCGCGCGGCATCGACATCGCCCCAGCGCACGCGCTCTTCAATCGTGAATTTCTTGTGGGCGGACATTCAGTTAGACGATTCTATGAAATCCAGCAGCGCTTGGTTGAATTGCTCTGTGCGCTCAAGGTTGGAAACGTGCCCGGCATTCTCCAGCACGATCAGACGCGAACCGGGAATCGCCTGGCTCATTTTCTCACTATCAGCGACGGGAGTTATTGCGTCTTCAGCGCCGACCAGAATAAGTGTTGGTACTGAGATCTTCACCAGCAGCGATGTTTGATCGTCGCGTTCCGCCATTCCTCGCAACACGGCTGCTGCCCCTTCGGGTTTAGTTTTCAGCATCATGTCGCGGACACGCTTCACGATCTCCGGACGCTTGCTGACGGTTTCCGGAGTGAGCAGCTTCGGCAGCATTGCGTCCGCAATCCCGGCCATGCCTTCAGACAAAGCCTTCTCTGCTTGTTGCGCGCGTGTTTGTTTTGCTTCTTCGCTGTCGGCTTGGGCGCGTGTGTCGGCGAGTATTAGCGCACGCACGCGTGATGATGATTGTTTGTAAAACGCCAGCGCGACATAGCCGCCCATCGACAAGCCGGCAATCGTCGCGCGTGCAATGCCGAGATGGTCCAACAATTCGGCTACGTCCTGGGCAAGGCGATTCATCGTCGCTGGTCCATCCGAAGCCTCGCTTTCGCCAAAACCACGCAGATCAGGAGCGATCACTCTGCAACTATCGCTCAACGCCGCGACTTGCTCGTTCCAAAGAGAGCGGTTGAACGGATAACCATGAATGAGCACGACCGGACGACCGCTGCCGGTATCGGTGTAGGCCATCTGAAAGTTGTCGATCTGAACCATCATTTCGCGCTTTTTGTGCCTTTTTGCGGCTCCTCTTAAAAATCCCTTTTCGCGGCACGCGCAACAACTGCAATCAACTCCGTCAACTCCACCGGTTTCGCAAGGTAGATTTGAAAACCCGCCGACAGCGCACGCTTCCGATCCTCTTCTTTCGCATATGCAGTAATCGCGACTGCCGGAATCTTGTTCAACTCGCCCCTTTCAAGCAAACGGACCTTTTCGATTAAACCGTAACCATCTTCGTCAGGCATCGCAATGTCCGACACAAGCACGTCGGGCCGTTTGCGCGTGATCGCCTGAATTGCTTCAACCGCCGAAGTCACTGCCGTCACGTTAGCGTGCCGTTTTGTCAGTGCTGTTGTCATCAGCTTGAGCGTATCTGAATCATCGTCGACGACCAGAACGTTGAGGCCGGATAACAGTTGCGCAGATCGCGCCAATTTGTGTTGGCTCGGATCGATAAGATCCGTAGTGCTGGTAGTCGCTTCCACCAACGGCAGCCTGATCGTGAAAGTCGCTCCGCGACCTTCGCCGGCACTGTCTGCCCTGATCGTGCCACCATGTATTTCGACCAGGTGACGAGCGATGGCCAATCCCAATCCGAGTCCGCCGTGGTGGCGAGTAGTTGTGCTGTCGGCCTGTCGAAAGCGATCGAAGACGTATGGCAAAAACTCTTTGCGGATGCCCTGGCCCGTGTCTGAAACACTGACTTCAACCGCGCCGCCAACCTGCAACACCTTAACGCAGACGCGCCCGCCACTGTTTGTAAACTTCACTGCATTCGACAGCAGATTCCAAACCACTTGCTGCAACCGGTTTGCATCGCCGGAAATCAGCGACGGCGTCGAGTCGAAGTAAGTCTCGATCCTGATTCCTTTCGCATCGGCGGTAGGACGCACAACATTGATCGCATTCTTGACGACTGGAACGACTTCGATCGGATGCAAATCCAGGGCAAGATTGCCTGTGATGATGCGAGATACGTCGAGAATGTCGTCGACGATCTGCGCCTGTGCCTTTGCGTTGCGCCAGATGGTTTCAACTGCCTGGTGTGTTGAGGAATCGTCGAGCGATCCGCCTTCGAGCAGCCTGGACCAGCCGAGTATGGCAGTCAATGGTGTACGCAACTCGTGCGAAACCGTAGCCAAAAATTCATCTTTCAAACGATTCGATTCTTCAGCAGCTTCGCGCGCAGTGCGTTCGAGATCGAGCAGTCGCACATTCTCGATCGCTACCGCGGTGAGATTTGCGGCCATGCTCATCGCAGTGACGTGTTCCGGGCGATAAACATCGTGCTCGTAACTCTGCACTTCGATGGTACCGATGATGCGGCCCATCACTGCCATCGGCACTGCCATTGACGAATCGGGGCGCAATCCGTTGTCAGGCCCGACAATGATGCCGGGACTAGCTTGCGTGGCGAGCATGTAGTCGTTAGTAATGATCACTTCACCGGTGCGCACCGCACGACTGTTTGGCCCAGTCGTCGTTACTTTCATCGGCGGCAGCTCTGAAACGTTCAGCTCCTCGCCGTCAGCCCATCCGTAACAAGCAGTGCGAACGTCACGAAGCGGATCGTAGAGTGAGACGAAAAAGCCGTTACAGGGAATTGAAACGTTGGTGAACTTGCGCAGCGCGCGGAAGATTGCATGCAGCTCTCTCGCAGTGCCGAGTGCCTGGGCGAGTGCCTTGATTCTCTCGAGCAGATGCTCGTATTCGAGGATTGCACGTTGATCAGCGTCGCGCAAAGCCTGAGTCGTTTTTTGGAGTGCTGTTTCCGCACGTTCGCGGTCGCTGAGCGTTTGTCGGATGGTTGCTTCTGACTCTTTCACCTCTTCCGTGGCCCGTTCGGCGCGTGAGCGAGCGCGGATCTCGGCGCGAGTTACAGCGAAAAAGAGCAGACTGAGTAATCCGCCAAGAATTAATGTGTACTTCAGAAGCGGTCTGCTCGAGCGTTGCTCGAATGAAGGATTACTCGCAAACGTAATGGTCCATGTGCGGCCTGCGACCGGCTGCGGGTGTGTCACGACAAACAGGGGTTCAGAAGAGGCGTCGCTGGTTGCCGCACTGATTAAGTTGTCAGCATTGACTTCACTGCCGTCATACACCCAGATACTGATGTCATGCTGTTTCTCTCCAGCTAACGGCCTGAGGAAATCGCCAACCCGAAATGGACTGTAAACAAATCCGACGAGAGCTTTGCGTCGCTCTTCCACGGTAGATACGGGCGCGTTTTTTTGATAGAGCGGGGCATAGATGAGAAAGCCGGGTTGTTGTTGATCTTGCGGAATCTCGTTTTCCTGAACGAGGCGCACACGTCCCGACGCCGTTGGCACTCCCGAATCGCGCGCCGCCTCCATCGCCTGCCGGCGGACTTCTTCTGTAGCCATGTCAAAGCCGATCGCCGCCTGGTTGGGTTTGTTTGCAGGCCGTAGGTAGAGGATTGCGTTGTACTCGCTGCGTGGCTGCTCAGGCCAAACCTTGAAATCAGCAAAGCCTTGTCGCCTCATGTAGGCGATCACTCCCGCTTTTTCATCAGCAGAAAATCTTCGCGAATATCCAATGCCCAGAATGCCGGGATAGTTTTTGTCCAGCTCGATCTGCTTCACGAAGCTGGCAAACTCTCGCTCCTCAACTGAA
>DASUYO010000096.1:0-4809 GCA_036377375.1 Pyrinomonadaceae bacterium | reverse complement strand
CGCGCGACGACTGAAATGAGATAAACCACCGCGCGCCTGTCGCACAAAATGCGCCAGCATCTGTTTAGTTCTTTCAAAGTCTGCCACTACGCCATTGAGCATCGGAGCGATGACTGCGACGCCACGCGCCTCGCGGCCATACTTTTGTTGCGCTTCGCGGCCAATGGCAATCACGTTGCCGGTTACGATATCGACCGCGACGAGCGAAGGCTCGTCTATAACTACGCCCCGTCCACGCACGGAGATGATGGTCGATGCCGATCCCATATCGATCGCCATCGAATCTGAAACGAGGTTCTGCAAGTTACGCATGATGATGCGAGCTTAAACTAAGCCACAAAGAAGCACAAAAAGCACAAAATGATTGTTGCTTTTGACTACCTGCAACTCAAATTCATTTTTGTGCTTTTTGTGCTTTTTTGTGGCTGCTTTTTCTTTGGGCTTTTTTGCGGCTACTGGTGGCGGAGGACGACGATCGGGTCCACTCGCATGGCCCGCTGCGCGGGAACGAGGCAGGCCAGCAGAGCCACGAATCCGAGCAGCGCGACGATCATCACGAATGTCAGCGGGTCCGTGGGAGTGACGCCAAAGAGCATGTTCTCGATAAACCGCGTCAGACCAAACGATGCAAGCACGCCAATCACTACACCTGCACTCACCAACACCAATCCACGCCCGACGATCAGTTTCAGAATCGCGCGTGGCTGTGCTCCCAGCGCCATGCGAATTCCGATCTCGCGTGTGTGTTGCGCGACTGTGTAGCTCATCACTCCGTAAACGCCGATCACGGCCAGCAGCAGCGAGACGCCCGCAAATACTGTCAACAGCGTGGTGTTTACACTCTTGTCGCGAACAGTGTTTTCGATCACAAGGCTCATCGTCTGCACTCCATAAAGCGGCTGCCCCGGATCGACTTCCTGGACCGCTCGCCGCACTGCCGCAGCAATGCTGCCGGTATCGAGCGTGGAGCGCACAAGTAATCGCATGTTCCAACGCATGTTGGGCCAGAATTTCTTCAGTGTGTAAGGCGCGTACATTTCGGGCGCAGTCTGCTGCGTTAGACCATAGTTCTTTACGTTGCCCACCACTCCGACTACTGTCGCTTTCTCATCGTCGCCAACTCGCTTGCCAATCGGATCCTCGCCCGGCCAGATGTGTTGGGCCATCGCTTCATTGATGACGACAACAGGCGTCGCGTCATCACCTTCCTGTTTACTGGAAAAGCGACCACGAAGAAGAGGAATGTTTGCGGTCTGAAAATATTCGTCACTGACAACGCGATACTCGACCAGCGGTGACTCGTTCGGCGGATACGTTTTTCCTTCAACTAAAACGTTGCCGTTGTAACCCTTCTCCTCGATCGGCAAATGCGAAGTAAGGCCCGCTGACTCCACACCCGGCACATGACTCACGCGCTCGAGCACCTGCTCGTAGAAACGAATCGCAGATTCAGCATCTTTGTATTTGTCTCGCGGTAACGTCATTTTCGCAGTGAGCAGATTTTGCGGTTGCAGGCCTGGTTCGACCTGGCGAATCCGCAATATGCTGCGAATCATCAGACCAGCGCCGATCAGCAAAACGACAGCCGCTGCAACTTCAATGACGACTAAGATCGGACGCAGCCATCCGCCAACCACTCCGGTCGACATCGTGTTACCGCCCTCTTTCAGCGTCTCCTGCACGTCAGTCTTTCCAGCTTGCAACGAGGGAATCAATCCAAACACAACGCTCGTCAGGATCGACACGCCCAACGTGAAAAGCAGCACGCGTGAATCGATCCGGATCTCCTGTGAGCGAGGCAGAAAAGGAAAAGCAATCTTGCCAAGCACCCTCATGCTCCACCACGCCAGTGCTATTCCCATCGCACTGCCAATGACTGAAAGCAGCAGACCTTCAGTCAGAAACTGTTGAATCAACCGAGCACGGCCGGCTCCGAGTGCAATACGAATGCTGATCTCTCGACGGCGAACAGTTGCGCGCGCAAGCAACAGGTTCGCGACATTCGTGCACGCGATCAGAAGAACGAAGCCGACAGCGACCATCATCATCAGGAGAGTCGATCGCACATCTGCAACCCACAGCTCCTCAATCGGAGTCAGCCGAATGCCGCGTCCATTTTTATACTGTGCTTCGAGACGCTGTGCGATTCCGTTCATCTGCTCGCGCGCTTGTGCGAGCGTTACGCCTGACTTGAGCCGCCCGATCACGAGGTATTTGTGATCGCCTCGATCCAAACGCTCTTTCTCCGAAAAGACCAAAGGCGACCACATTTGAATGGTGGGATACAGCGACGATAATTGGGGCGGCATTACACCCACGACCGTGTACTTCTGGCCGTTGAGAGGAATCGTCTGGTTAACAATCCCCGGATCCCCAGCGAAGCTGCGGCGCCAAACATTATCGCCAAGCACAACGACTTGATTGTGACCGGCAACATCTTCGCCTGGAAGAAAACCTCTACCCAATTGTGCTTTTACTCCCAGCACGTCGAAGTAATTTGCATTCACGTTAATACCGGGAATGCGCTGTGGTGTGTCACCGCCTTCAAGATTAAAGCTCGTGAATGAGTACGCGGAGATGCCTGCGAAGACGGTGTTCTGACTTTTCCAGTCTTCGAGTGTGGGTACGGAGACTGAGCCAAATCCGTCCTTGAACGTTTCGGCAAGGTCGAGGAGTTGTTGCGATTCAGGAAACGGAAGTGGTTTGAGAAGAACCGCATTGACAGCGGAAAAGATCGCAGTGTTGGCGCCTATGCCTAACGCGAGTGTGAGCGCGGCGACGAGAGTAAAACCGGGCCGCTTTGCCATCGTGCGAATTCCATAGCGCAGATCCTGGATGAAATTCCTCATGCCACCGGCCTCCTTCTTGTGCCTTTTTGCGGCTCACTTAACCTTCATCACCACGAACGTCAGATCGTCATAGAGCGACATGCCGGCGCACCATTCTTTGACACGTCTCGCAACCACGTCGCGTATCTGGTCAGCCGAAAGCGAAGCAATGGATTTCAACGTGTCCATGATTCTGCGGTCGCCAAACTCTTCGCCTTCAACGTTCAATGCTTCGCTCAGCCCGTCAGTGTAAAGAAACAACAGGTCGTTTGGTTTCATCTGCACAGTCTCTTGTTCATAAGCCGCGTGCTCGAACGCTCCCGCCACGAGCCCGCCCGAAGTCAGTTGTCGAACTTCATAATCCGCATCCGCCTGTAAATAGAGTGGTGGATTATGCCCGGCATTCACGTACGTGAGTCGCTGCGTGGCCTGATCGAAGGTTGCATAGAAAAACGTGACGTAATGTTCACCATTAGTCGAATTGAACAACAGACGGTTCAGCTTGGCCACAATAGACGACAACTCGTTACTCGCCGAACTAGTCGATCCATTTCTCGCCGTCAAGCTTCGCAGCGTCGCTTGCACTGTCGACATCAACAGAGCGGCCGGCATCCCTTTGCCTGCCACATCCGCGATCGCTAAACCAAGCTGGCTGTTATCGAAGTTGATGAAGTCGTAGTAATCGCCGCCGACACCACGCGCAGGCTCGCAAAAGCCCGCGATGTCCATTGCGTTGCCCTTTGGCGCTTGTGATGGAAGAAGACGCTGTTGAACTTCTGCGGCGAGTGCAAGCTCGCGTCGCATACGTTCCTGGGCCACCATTCGTTCGGTCAGCCGCGCGTTGTCAATGATGAGCGCGAGCTGAGCGGCGATCGACATCAACAGCTCGCGGTCGGCCTCGGAGTATCGAAAATCGCGAGGCCTTGGACCAAAAGAGAGGATGCCTATCAGCTCGTTCTTCTGATTTATTTGAACGAGGATTCGCGAGTTGACAGTGCGCAGCACCTCGTGTTCACTCGCTCGCTCTTCACGCAATGAGGGGAGAACTGCGTTGAGCGCCTGCGACCACGTCTCGATCTCCTTCGGCTCGATGAGAAGCGGAGTTGAAAGATTGATCAGGCGCCGCACAACGAAAGCGCGTTTACTCAACTGCAAACGTTTGCCGGGGAGATCAGTTTCCGCAGTGCGTCCCTGGGCTGCTAATACGCGCAGCTTAAAATCGTTAGTGGCATCGTCGCGAATGAAGATCGCGGCGTTACTAGCGTCGAGGGCATGTCGAACTCTCTCCGCAACGCGTTGATAAAGCTGATCGATGCTGGTGATGTTCTGTGAACCCTGTCCGAGGTCGAAGAAGATCTTGCGTTCGTCGTACGGCGCTGGAGCGTAGTAGCGTTCGATCTTCGGCAGGAGCCGGCGACGAGCCATGACGTGAATGACCATGAACGCGACGATCAGAAGCAGAGAAACAACTGCATCCATGCGACGGCCGAAGGCATCGATAAACCTGAGCCGGCCTCCAGAGAAGACAATGAAATAGATCGCAACGAACAGGAGTAATTCGACGGAATAGTAGACCCGCGTGACGGTAAGACGTGCTTTTGAGTGTCGCCACAGCCTGCGCGCCGCTCTTCGCGTCGGCATGTTGACGCGTGGCAAAATCCTCATTCGGTTTAGGACCTCAATATGAAGTACACCGCCACGCGCACTTATCTGACAACCAGATTAACCGCAAAAAAGCACAAAAAGCACAAAGGCTCAACCCAGTCTTTGTGCCTTTTGTGCTTTTTTGCGGCCCTTTTTGCGGCTTTAATCGGCTCTGCGGCGCTCGAGGAGGAGTGTGTCGCGCCAGACGCCGTTGAGCATTGCAATGCGCTCGCGGCGGCCAACTTCGCGAAAGCCGCATCGTAGATGCAACTCTATGCTGGCTTTGTTTTCAGGGAAGATCGAAGCTTGAAGTGTCCAGATTCCGTGCTTCTCTGAC
>DASUYO010000095.1:0-9094 GCA_036377375.1 Pyrinomonadaceae bacterium | reverse complement strand
TTCGCGTGGCGCGTTCTGTAAGACGAACATCACCTGAAACAGTGGTGCACGGCTCAGATCGCGCTCAGTCTCCAATTCCTCGACCAGCTTTTCGAATGGGACATCCTGATGTTCAAAAGCTTCGAGCGTGGTCTCGCGAACTTGCTTAAGCAGCTCCGTGAACGTGTCGTGCGGTGAGATCCTGGTGCGCAACACCAGCGTGTTTACAAAAAAGCCGATCAGCTCCTCGATCTCCGCATGGTTGCGATTCGCGATTGGCGAGCCGACCAGAATGTCGCGCTGTCGTGTGTAGCGATGCAGCAGAATGTTGAAGATGGCCAGCAGTGTCATGAACAATGTCGTGCCTTGCTGCTGGCTGAGTGTCTTGAGCTGCTCGAGAACTTTTGGCTCGAGGGTGAACACTTCTCGCGCGCCGCGATATTTCTGGAGCAGCGGGCGCGGCCTGTCGGTTGGGAGCTCGAGTACCGCAGGCGCATCAGCGAGCTGCTTCTTCCAATAGTCGAGTTGTGCGTTGAGAACCTCACCCTGCAAGTGTTCGCGCTGCCAGACGGCAAAGTCGGGATACTGGATCGGCAGCTCCTTGAGCGAGTTCGGACGTCCACTCACCAGCGCTTCGTAGCAACGAGCGACTTCGCGCACCAGCACACTCATTGACCAGCCATCGCCGATAATGTGGTGCATCGTTAAGAGTGCAAGATACTTCGTCGCACTCAGTTGCAGGAGGCGAACTCGCAGCAGTGGGCCAACTTTCAGATCGAACGGAAGCTCAGCCTCAATGCGTGCGATCTCGAGTGCTTCTTCTTCGGGTTTGACTGCTTGCCGGAGATCCTCAATTGCAAACCCCAGGTGGGCCACGTCACTAACGATCTGCCTCGGCTTGACGCCATCAACTACAAAAGTGGTTCGCAATGCGTCGTGCCGGCGAACTACTTCAGTGAGCGCCTGCTGGAGTGCAGCGCAATCGAGATCTCCCTCGATGCTGATGGCCGTCGAGATGTTGTAGAAAGGGTTGTCGGGTTCCAGTTGATTGAGGAACCACAGTCGCTGCTGCGCAAATGAAAGCGGGAGCGCATTCTTGTGCGCGACCTTTATTATCTTTGGAGCGCTGGTCCGCTGCTTGTCACCCAGAGCAGCTTCAATGCGCTCGGCCAGCCCTGTGATAGTTGGCGCATCGAAAAGCGCACGCAGTGGTAAGTCGATCTCAAAGGTTTCTCTGATGCGGGAGATGACCTGCGTTGCGAGCAGCGAATGGCCGCCCAGCTCGAAAAAGTTGTCATTCACACCCACGGGCTCGAAGTCGAGCACCCTGGACCAGATCGATGCCAGTCGTTCTTCTATATCCGTACGCGGTGCGACGAATGAATCGCTCAGCTCCGGCTTAAAGGCATCCGGATCAGGAAGCGCCGCTCGGTCCACCTTGCCGTTGTTGTTCAAAGGCAGATGCTCAAGCAGCACAAAAATCGACGGC
The DNA here is from genome assembly GCA_036377375.1 of Pyrinomonadaceae bacterium. Taxonomy (GTDB): domain Bacteria; phylum Acidobacteriota; class Blastocatellia; order Pyrinomonadales; family Pyrinomonadaceae; genus PSRF01. Next base: position 7,626 of record DASUYO010000095.1, on the reverse strand, counting down.
ATCATGTAATCGGGTAATTGTTCTTTCACATGTGCACGCAGCTCGTCGACTGTGAGATTGAGATCCGGCTCAGCTACCACGTAAGCGACAAGGCGCTTGTCTCCGGATGTGCCGCCGCGCGCGATGACGATTGCGTCACGCACGCTGTGATGCGTGTTGAGAACAGTTTCGATTTCGCCCGGCTCGATGCGAAAACCTCGCACCTTCACCTGATGGTCCACTCGTCCCAAAAACTCCAGCCGCCCGCCCTCCAGATAGCGCACCAGATCTCCCGTGCGATATAACCGCGCGCCATCTGTCGCGCTGTATGGATCCGGGATGAATCTCTCCGCCGTCAGATCTGCACGCTGCTGATAACCACGCGCCAATCCATCGCCACCCAAATACAGTTCTCCAACTACTCCGACTGCCACCTGCTGCATCTGCCTGTTCAGCACATACGCCTGCGTGTTCGCGATGGGTAGCCCAATCGGCACCGTCACGCCGACTTCCGCTTCGCGCTGTATTCGTTGGCAACAGCTAAAGGTCGTGTTCTCGGTTGGTCCATAGCCGTTGATCAGACAACCACCGTCCAGCCACTGCAACACTTTGCGCACGTGCGCAGGCGACAGCACATCACCGCCTGCTAACAGTTGCTTCAACCCGCGCAATTCCTCTGGTCTTTCATCGACCAGCAGATGAAACAAACCCGCCGTCAACCACAACGTGCTCACTCCATGACGCCGGAGCGCCGCTCCTAGTTCTTCGAGCGTCGGCGCTCCCGGCTCCAGCACAACCAGCCGTCCGCCATTCAACAGACTGCCCCATATTTCGAATGTCGACGCATCGAACGTCAGCGGCGCCATCTGCACGAACGTCTCTGCTGGTCCAAACTCTGCATAATCCGTTTCCTTCACCAACCGCACTACAGCACGCTGGACAACCGCCACGCCTTTCGGCTCGCCCGTCGAGCCGGAGGTGTACATCACGTAGGCCAGATTGTCTCCGGCTGCGCTGCTGACCACATCCGTGTCACTGCGCTGCGCGATCTCTTTCCAGTCCCCATCGAGACTCACCACCTGTCCCCAATGCATTGGCAGCACATCCACCAGCGATTCCTGCGTCAACACCACAGCCACGCCTGCATCCGCCATCATGTAGGCCAAGCGCTCTGTCGGGTAGCTCGCATCCAGCGGCACATAGGCACCACCCGCCTTCAGGATCCCCAGCATTCCAACTACCATCTCCAGCGAGCGTTCCACACATAATCCAACGCATACTTCCGGTCCGACACCTTGCTCTTGCAGATAATGGCCCAGTTGATTGGCGCACTGGTTCAACTCCTGATAAGTCAAACTCTGCTCGCCCATCACGACTGCGATGGACTTGGCCCGCTCGCGCACTTGCTCTTCAAACACTGCTGCAATGCTGCGCTCACGTCCGTATGCACGCTCAGTCTCATTCCACTTGCGCAACTGCTGCCGCTCGGCTTCACTGAGCAGCTCCAACTCTCCCACTGTTGCTTTCGGTCGATCGACCATCTGCGTCAGCACCTGTTCATAGTGCTGAAGCATCTGCCTGATATGCGCCGCCTCGAATCGACCGGCATCGAATATGATCTTCAGCGACAGCTCGTCGCCGGGCTCGATCATGAGATTCAGCGGACAGCCGTTGGCAGTGTGATAGTGGACTACGTCGGTGAGTTCGGTGCCGTTGCGACTGGCTGTCACGAGCGAACTGTTATTTTCAAGTGCTACCATGCTTTCAAAGAGTTGTGTTCCGTGTGGCACGTCACTCCACGTGTTTATCTTCCCAAGCGGCGCATACTCGTAATTACGCATCTCCACCTGATGCTCTTGAATCGACTTCAGCCACGGAAGAATTGCTGCGTTTGGTTCGACTGATACTCGTGCCGGCAAGGTGTTAACCAGCATGCCTACGATCGCTTCGACTTCCGGTGGACGTCCTGAAGCAGTGACGCCAAACACAACCTCGCGAGCCCCGGAGTAGCAATTGAGCAGGATGGCCCATGCGCCCTGAAGAATCGTATTCAGTGTGAGGTCATGCTGGCGCGCGATTGCGCGTATCGCCTCTGATGTCTCGCGTGACAAGTAAATCCGCTCTTCGTGATAAACATGCGTTGCGGCAGCCGATCCGTTTCCGAGATTGATAGGCGTGGGCGCAGTGAAGCCCTGTAATGAACGACGCCAGAATGCTTCGGCTTGCGACAAATCCTGTTGCCGCAGCCAGACGATGTAGTCGCGAAACAGACGGCCCGGCGGCAGTTCGCACTCATGACCCTGATCGAGTGCTTCATAAAAATCAAAGACATCCTTGAGAATTATCGAGACAGACCAGCTATCAACCAGCATGTGATGGTAGCTCCACACAAACCGGTATGTTTCATCAGTAGTGCGAATCAGTGTCACTCGCATCAGAGGCGCATTGCTGAGATCGAAGCCGCGCTCGCGCTCGCGCGCGAAAAACTGCTCCAGCCGTTCTGCCTGTGCATCAGGGCCGAGACCACGCCAGTCTTCCGTTTGCAGCGGCAGTCGTACGCGCTTGCCCACTACTTGAAGTGGTTCGTTCAATCCTTCCCACGAGAAGAAGGTACGCAGGGTCGTGTGTCGATCGACGACGCTTTGCCATGCTTGTTCGAAAGCAGTGACATTGAGGTTTCCGTTAATAATCCAGGTGATGATCTCCAAATACGTCGCCGAGCGCGGATCATGAAACAGGATCCCCTGCTGCGTCGGTGAGAGAGGATAGATGTCTTCGACGTTTTTGAACTTCATTTTAAAAGATCAGAATTCAAACTTGAGCTTAAAAGACCGAGACGGCAGCTAAAGGCTGAACTCTGAACTATTCTCCATCCATCTATAGCTTGAGATGGTTCCCGAAGGGGTTCAGAGTTCAAGCTTTAGCTTGCTCCGTTGCACAGACACTATTCGCTATCACTGTGAGTGAGAGGCTTGGCTCAATTCGAGAAGGACCCCTTCCAGATCTTTCCGGCTCAGCTTCACGTCAAAGTTGGAAACGGCGTGCGAGTCGATCTCACTGTCGTGCAGGATCGCTAAACTCGAGAGCGGCTGATCCGGATCCGCGACTACACCTTCGAGCACATTCTGATAATGCCTGATCAACTGCTGCACGGTTCGCTTATCAAACAGCTCGGTGCTGTGGGTCACGAAACCTGTCAGCGTATCTGCTGTCTCGCTTAATTCGAAAACCAGATCAAATGGGGCCGACTTCACTTCAAAGTCGATGGGCGTAAGCGTGAGACCGCTCAACTCGAGATTCTTAACGGGCGCATTCTGCAAAACAAAAACAACCTGGAAGAGCGGATTGCGAGTCAGCTCGCGCCGGATCTGAAACTCATCCACCAGCTTTGCGAATGGCACATCCTGGTGCGTGTAAGCACCGAGTGTGATTTCGCGCACACGCCGGAGCAGCTCAGTGAAACTCGGATCACCCTTCAGGTTTGTTCGTAGCACAAGCATGTTGACGAAGAATCCGATCAGTTTCTCCGTCTCGACGCGAGTGCGATTGGCAATGTCAGTGCCGACTACAATGTCATCCTGCCCGGTGTGACGATGTAACAGGACATTGAATGCTGCCAGCAATGTCATGAAGAGCGTCACGTTGTTCCGCCGGCTCAATAATTTCAGCTCGCGTAGCAGCTCAGGCGGTAAGTCGATGGGGAGGATGGATCCTTTCGAACTGTACACCTGCGGTCGCGGACGATCAGTGCGCAGTTGCAGGAGCGGCGCATCGTGGAGCTGCTCTTTCCAATACTCGAGTTGATCCGTCAGCGCGTCGCCTTTGAGCCACTCACGCTGCCACTTCGCGAAATCCGCATACTGCACGGGCAGTTCGGGTAACGGTGAGGGATTGCCGTTAACAAACTCCTCATACAACGTGGCTATCTCTTCAACGAGCACACCCATGGACCAGCCGTCCGATATGATGTGGTGCATCGAAACAAGCGCGACATGCGTTTGCGCACCGAGGCGCAACAAGCCGACGCGCAACAGTGGCGACTTAGTCAAATCAAACGGTCGTAACGCTTCTTCGCCCGCCAGCTCTTGCACTTCGAGGTCTTGCTCCGACTCGGACAGCCCGCTGAGATCCGTCACGTTCAGGGAAACGAAAGAGTGCGGGGCGACGATCTGAACTGGATGACCTTCAAGGGCAGAGTATGACGTGCGCAGGATCTCATGCCGACGCATGATCTCGTTGAGACATTGCTCCAGTACGGGCACGTTCAGATCTCCGTCAAGACGGAAGGCGGAGGTAAGATTGTACGTGGGAGTTCCGGGGTGCAGTTGTTCCCAGAACCAGAGACGCTCCTGCGCGAACGAGAGTGGCAACACGCCTTTCCTTGAAGTCGACGTGAGCGGAGCTGGCGCCGACTCGCTGCCCACTCGCAGTTGCGCATCGATGTGAGCAGCCAATTCAGAAAGAGTTTGCATTTCGAAGAGGCGACGCAGAGACACTTCGACCTTGAACACTTCACGCAGCCGAGCGATGACGCGCGTCGCCAGCAGCGAGTGACCACCAATTTCGAAAAAGTTGTCATCGGCAGAGATGTGGTCGATGCCGAGCACTTCCGACCAGATGTCGGCGACCAACTCTGCTGTCGGCGTCTCCGATCTTTGTTCAATCGGTTTGCGCTGCGTGGATTCCGGTAGTCTGCGACGATCAATCTTTCCGTCCGGCGTTATCGGAAATTCATCCAAGCAGAACTCACTAACACGTCGATCAGGATCGCTCACCACTGACTCGAGCAGCGACTCGTAGTTAGACAGCAGACGCTCCATTGTCTCGCGCTCAAAAAGATCCGTGCTGTAGATCAACAGCCCCCGAAGTTCGTCGTTTACCTGGCGCAGATGACATTCCAAATCGAACCTGGTGGTGTTCGTCGTGAACTCCTGAACATCAATAGTGAGGCCAGGTATTCGCAATTCGACCTGCGGTGTATTCTGCAAAGCAAACGTCACCTGAAACAGTGGATTGCGGTTCAAATCTCGGTGTGGCCGCAAATCCTCTATCAGTCGTTCAAAGGGGGCGTCCTGATGCGTAAACGCGCCGAGCGCCACTTCGCGTACATGACGCAACAAGTCGCGGAATGTGAGCTGCGGATCCACGTTGATTCGCAGCGCGAGTGTGTTGACAAAAAATCCGATCAGATTCTCCAGCTCCATGTGCTGACGGTTTGCGATAGGAGTGCCGACGACAATGTCCGATTGGTTTGCATAACGCGACAGCACAACCGTGAACGCTGCCAGCAGTGTCATGAAAAGCGTCACGTTCTCGCGCTGGCTCAGCTCATGTAGATCGGCTGTGATCGTCTCTGGAATTGAGATCTCAAGTTGTGCACCGTGGAAGCTTTGTGCGGGGGGTCGCGGGTAGTCAGTTGGTAATTCAAGTGCTTCCGGCGCGCCGGCAAGTTGTTTCCGCCAATACTCAAGTGGCGCTTCGAGCGCACCGTCCTGCAACCATTTCCGCTGCAATAGAGCAAAGTCGGCGTACTGAATGGTTAGCGGTGGAAGCGGTGAGGGTTTCTCTTGTGTGAAGGCTTCATACAGGACCGTGGCCTCGCGCGCCAACACGCCAATCGACCAACCGTCGGCGATCAGATGGTGCAGCGTCATTTGCAAGACATGCTCTTCATCGCAGAGCCGAACGAGCCGCGCGTGCATCAGTGGGCCCGTTTCAAGATTAAACTTGAGTTGCGCCTGCTCGTTTGAGAGATAAATGACTTCCTGCTCGCGCTGTGCTTCTGGCAATGAGCTCAGATCGATGATCGGCAGTGACACCGGTTGCGCGCTCGAAATGATCTGTACGGGTTCGCCGTTGACCATTGCAAAGCTCGTGCGGAGACTCTCGTGACGTCTCACGATCTCGTTTATCGTGAGCTGGAGCGCAGACATGTCGAGCAAGCCATGCAGGCGAAAGATGATTGGGATGTGATAGGCGGCGCCTGCGGATTCCAATTGTTCGAGGAACCAGAGACGTTGCTGCGCGAATGACAGCGGAAGCAGCTCCGGACGCGATAGCGAATGGATGTCGTATGTTCGCACGAAGCGGCCGTCGTCGATCGCTGCGCTAACGTTCTTTGCCAGTCCGGCAATCGTCGGCTCTTCAAACAGGCTGCGGAGCGGGATATCGACTTGGAATATTTCGCGCAGCCGAGCGATAACCTGCGTCGCCAGCAATGAGTGACCACCAGCGACGAAGAAGTCGCTGTGGATGCTTACGGTCTTGATGCCAAGCAGATCTGACCAGACACCCGCAATCAATTCCTCGATTGCATTGCGAGGTCCTGCGTAGCCATCTGTCGTCTGGCCCCGCGGTGCCGGGAGTGCGCCGCGATCGATCTTGCCGTTAGGCATCAGCGGCAGCTCTGACAGGAATACAAAATTCGCCGGTACCATGTAAGTCGGTAACTTCTGTGAGAGCGCTTGCCGCAGTTCCGCCGCAGTCAAATTCACGCCTTCAGTGGTAACGACATAGCCCACTAAACTCTCTGCACGCGCCACAACCACCGCACTGTGCACTTTCTCATGACTCATGAGCGCCGCTTCGATCTCGCCCAGCTCGATGCGTATGCCGCGTACTTTCACTTGAGTGTCAGTGCGTCCATGAAACTGCAAGTTGCCGTCTGTCAAATAGCGCACGAGATCGCCTGTTCGGTACAACCGTGCGCCCGGCGTTTCACTGAAAGGATCGGGAATAAATCGCGCCGCGGTTACATCGGGACGATTCAGGTAGCCTCGCCCGAGCCCTGTGCCACCTACAAATAATTCACCCAGCACGCCGATCGGTACCGGCTGTCTCTGTTCATTCAGGACGTAGAGTTTGACGTTCGCGGGTGGGCGACCGATGGGCATGACACTGCGCGCGCTATTTCGATCACAGATGATCTCAGCCGCAGCGATGGCCGTTTCTGTTGGTCCATACGAGTGGTGCAACGTCGCCTGCGGCAGCAGCTCGTAGAAACGTCTCATCAACTCTATCCCGAGCGATTCACCACCGCAGATCACCTGGCGCAGCGATGAGGCTTCAGCGACTTCCGGCTCACTCAGAAAGAGCGCCAGCATGGAAGGTACAAAATAGGCAATCGTCACTTTTTCATTGACGATGGTCCGCAACAGGGCTGCACTGTCGAGCTGCGCCTCAGGCGTGGCCATTACAATCCGCGAGCCAACCATCAATGGCCAGAAAATCTCCCACACCGAGGGATCAAAGTTCAGCGTGGTCTTGCACAACATCCGGTCGCACTCATTGAGTTGGTAAACCTGCTGCATCCAAAGCACGCAATTGACGACTTCGCGGTGCGCGAGCATTGCGCCTTTCGGCTTGCCTGTCGATCCTGACGTGTAGAGCACATACGCCAGATTGTCCGCATTGACTCCGCTCAACGGATTAGCCCGACTCTCCTGCTCAATCGCTTCACACTCGACATCAATCAGAATGAGTGAGGCGCTTACCTCGGGCAGGCGTTCGACGAGGTGTTGTTCGCTTATCAAAACCTCAACGCCCGCGTCGGCAAGCATGAAACTCAAACGATCGCTCGGATGATCGGGATCAAGCGGCAGGTAGCACGCGCCCGCTTTCAGGATGCCGAGCAGCGCCACCACCATC